>CAMBMW010000204.1 GCA_945868875.1 uncultured Treponema sp. | reverse complement strand
GCGGCAGCGAACGTGCCTTGACCAGACGTATTTAGGGTTTATTACAAATCCTAAATACGGCCGAGTCAAGTCCTTGATCAAAGCGTACCTTGACCAGACGTATTGTTTATAGAAACAAGGACAAATATGAAAATTAGATTTTTATTATTAACAGTTTTATTAAGTGCTTTATTTTTTTCTTGTACCAGCACAAAACAAAATCAATCAAAACCAGACAATTATTACGACAAAGAAACAACAACCCAAAATTCTTCTGACGCAGAAGAAACTAAAATTGACTATAACTCAGTAGAAAAAGAATCTATTGTAAACATAAAAGAAAAGAAAAATGCTTTTCAAGACTTTTTCTCTTTTGGAAACAAAGATGACTTTTTAAAATATGACACATCAACATTGTTTACAAAAGGAATGAGTGGATTAAAAGAAAAGCAAGCAACATTAGTAATTAATACAGAAAATTACAATGCAGGATTTGGTTCAAGTTATATGGCAGCGTATTACATTGTAACATTTGATGAATCTGCAAGAGAAAAATTAATCAAAAGCATTAATAACTACTTAGAAGACTTTGAAAACAAAAGATTACAAAGAAATGGGAAAAAAACATACCAAGCCTACGGAAAGATTCCAATGCATTTAGACTGGGGAACAGTGGCAAGTTCAACACCAAATAACGGAAGTGGACAAGGCTATTGTGGCTATGAATTTGAAAAGGGATCACCTTATTTTACAATAAGCAACTTTCCTTTTGTAAATGATTATTATGAAGTAGTAAAAGGTTCAACAACAAGAGAATCTATGGGATTAAAGTTTTATTTTACAAAATCACAAGCAAAACAATTGGCTGCTTTCCTTTCCAATGAAGTTATTTACAAAGCATTAACAGATGCAAAAGTAATTTTCATCCCTACCCAAGCCGATGAGTATTAACAAAAAAAAGAGGTTTCATTACGGAAGGCCACTGAAAAAAGTCTTCTCTTTGGGGCGTGTTTTTTTATGGAGTAAAGTGCATTCGATGCATGGAATTTTCACTTTTTCGTTAAATTGAAGTTGCTTGACCAACATATTCAGGCAACTTTTTTTTTGTATAATCTATGTTTTCAATAGACTATTGGTTTTGCAGTGTAATTTCCAGGATTTCAATCATCTCTTTTGTTGCATATTTTTCTACCAGCGAGATAATATTCTTGGGAATTTGTAATGTAACCCAGGATTTTAGATATTTCAAGTTTATTTCATAAGACGGATTAAAACATTTCGAATATGAACAGGCGATTTTTTCTTCAAGCTTTGTTTTATTTGTTGCATTTTTATTTCCAATCAAAAAAGATTTACCGTTATCAAAAATTGGAGCAGGAAGAAATTCTGATTCGTTGAACAAAACTCCAAGATTATTAAAATGCCTGTCATCATTCAAGATTATTCTATCCAAAGCAAGATTATTTGCAATGTATTTATGTAAATCCAGATTTGTCTGTGTTTTTACAAAATTCAAAACATATTCAATCGCATCATCAAAATCCATTCTGGCTGTGACTGCTGCCAAATCCTTTCCAGTAACATTTTTATATAATCTGTAAAGCGTAATGAAAGAATCATTTTTGGAAAGAAAGTTCTTGCTGTAACATCCCTGTTTGCCGTTAATCAAGCATGGATGGTATTCAACAAATTCATCGGAATCCAGTCCAGAATGTTTGAGGATAATAGATACAACAGTTTCAGCAATTCCTTCACCGCCGTATCTGTCCAGCTTAAACCACATATCATCTTTAAAAAACTTATCCTGAGTACCATCACTTGTTCCTGATGTCCTTACCAGATACATTTCATCAATCTCAAAACTTTCTAGCAGCATTTAACATCCTCCCAGGAAATGTTTTCTCCATCAAATTTAAACCAGATTTTATCCTGATACATTACCCCGTGAGTTTTTCTGCATATTTGATATGGATTAAAATCAGTGAGCCCTAGTTTAAAAAGATATTTTTCTATGTTGTCCCTGTTTTGATCCCAGCATCGCCATTGGAGAATTTCACCAAACTCAAATCTTGAAATTTTTTCCTTTGCAAAAATCTGTTTTGCTGGATTCAATGTAAAGCGTTCAATCAAAACTTCATTTTCAAAAATCGTAGCTTCAGCTGTTTTTTCGTTTTTCCAGAAAATGCTTATTTTTGTATAATCTGTAAAAAGTTCGTCTGTAGAACATGAAAAAAAATCCGCAAGTTTTTTCAATGTTTTGTACTGGCAGTTTTCCAATTTCACTTTTTTATGAACAATTGAAAATAATGCTGAATATGGAATTCCAGTTCTTTTCGAACATTCGTTGATTGAGATGTTTCTTGTTTTTAATTCCTGCAATAAATCCATATACAAGATTATCGTTTAAAAGATAATTATGGTCAATATCGTTTCGGTTTTATTTATCAAATAAAAAAATTAAAATAGGGACAGACCTCATTTTTCAATGCAAAAAACGTTTAAAACAGGTAAAAACAGGGACACACCTCTGCTTCTCGAACTAACAAATCGTTCATTGGAGTGCAAATTTTTCGT
>CAMBMW010000203.1 GCA_945868875.1 uncultured Treponema sp. | reverse complement strand
GGAAAATCTACTGTTCTGCGATTAATCTCTGGACTTAATAAACCTTTTACTTCAAAAAAAGAAAATTCAGCAATGCCAAAACAAAAAATTATTCTGGATGATTGTGATATTTCTGATTTGCCTCCTGCAAAACGAGACATTGGAATGGTTTTCCAAAGTCATTCTTTATTTGACCATCTGACAGTTGTGCAAAATGTTGCTTACGGATTGATATCTAAAGGAATGAAAAAGAAAGAGGCTATTATGATGGCTTCTGATTTTCTAAAACATTTTGAGTTAAATGGCTTTGAAAACCGATTTCCTGAAACTCTTTCTGGAGGAGAAGCACAGCGTGTTTGTCTTGCGCGAACGCTTATTATGAAACCAAAGCTTGTTCTTTTTGATGAACCTCTTTCTGCTTTGGATGCTCCTTTACGAAAAAAACTTGCAAAACTAATAAAAACATCACAGGAAAAAATTGGCTTTACAGGAATTATGGTGACACATGATTTAGATGAAGCAAAATCTATTGCCAACAAAATAATTTTAATGAAAAAAGGTGAAATTGTTTGGAGAGGTAATTCTTCTGAATTTGATGAAAATTTTTTGACAGATTTAAATTAATTTTCACTTGAGGACAGATTTTCTTTCAAAACAAGGTCTGTCCCCAATTTAAACTCTTTGCTTATTAAAAAAGGGACAGACCTTGCTTTTCAAAACTTGATTACCATTTAAAACAAAAAAAATCCGCACCAGTCAAAAAAAACAGCACGGATTATTTGTAAGTGAAAATGATTTATTTATAAGATGTATTAGTATTCATAAGAAAAATCAGACATTGCTACCAGTTCGTTCACAGTTGTTCCAAATTTTTGAGCAACGTTATATTCAGATACTTTTGTAATATTGTTTTTATCATCATACTTCAAAATCAAACGTTTAATTACCTTTTTATCAGAATCATAAGTTGTGATTTCTGAAATTGTATTGTTCGAAGCATATCTGAAAACTTCTTGTGTTGTCTTGGCAGAAAAACTGTCATAAATATCAACAGTGTCAATATCGCCTTTTTCATTATATGTAAATTTTTTCTGATTATTCAAAGAACCGTCTGCATTATAATCATAAATAGTATCAACTTTTCCTGCAGCATTATAAGCATAAATTGTCTTCCAGAACAAAGCTCCTTCACCATCATAAAAACTTTCATCAACTAAAAGATCGTTTTCATAAGTGTAAATAACTTTTTCTTTCAAATTATCATCTTTGTCAAACTCAGACAAATCAGATTTAAAGCCGTCTTTATATGAAAAAGTAGTTTTCCAAATCAATTCACCATCAGAATTTACAAATTTCTGTTCAACCAGATTTCCGTTATCATCATAAACCGATGAAATTGTATTTTGAACAACATCGCGTGGTGTCAATTCAGAAGATTCAGTTTCTTTTCCTTCTTCATCAAAAACATGGAGATATTTTACTTTTGGAGTTCTAAAATAATTCCCAAATTTAGAAGCAATTGAATATTCAGTTTTTGTGTAATTTTTTGGATTTTCCTTTAATGGAACATATTCAAAAATATCAACAGCAAAAAGTGAAATAGCAAAACTTGCAACACATGCAAGCGAAAGTATTTTTTTCATTTATTTCCTCCTCAAAAAATCTTAAAATCTAATATCGATGCATCTGACTTGTAATAACAGTGTTTAATCAAATAAGACTTTTAAAAGTAAAAATATTTTCACTTCGCAAAGTTTTAGATTAATTGATTTTCTAGTCTATATATTTTATACTATTTTCGGAAAAAATCAAATCAATCTTAACATTTTTAGAGAAAATATGACAGATAATCAGTGGAAAATTTTTTGTGATTTTAAATATGATTTAAAAAAAATGGTTGCCAAATGGAATGAACAATCCCCAAATCTTGTTGATTTGCAAAAACATGCTGCAAAAATTGCAAAAACGCCTGATTATCCTTTTGAAACGCCCATAGTTTACAATCTTGCACTTGAAGAAATTTCAAAAAATGATGAAATAAAACTTATCGTAATTGGTGATAATCCAGGAAAAGACGAACAACTTGCCAGAAATAACAAATATCTTGTTGGTCAGGCAGGAAAAATAGCCGAAGGATTTTTTAAGCGAAACGAAAGTCTTGGAATTGATTTCAGAAAAAACGTGATTATTTTGAATAAAACTCCAATTCACAGTGCTAAAACTTCTCAATTAAAGACAATCGCAAAGTCAGGCGGCGAAAAAATTTCAGAATTGATAAAAGAATCTCAAATCTGGATGGCAAAACGGACAGCACAACTTCACACAGAACTAAACCGGCAAACCTCTGATGAAAACAAAACAGAATTGTGGCTTGTCGGTTATTCTGAATTGAAAGATAAAGGACTTTTCCTGCATTATCGTGATGAACTGAAAAAAAGTTATTTTATTGATGAAATTTCAAAATCAGAATGGCAGAATGTTTTGGTGTTTCAACATTTTTCTATGAATCGGTTCACTATAGATTTGAAAAATTTTATGGAAAAAAACTGTACAAACTGCGAAATTGACAGAAAAATATTGAGAGAGTTGGGAAAAATCCATAGAAATGAAATATTTGGTGATTAAAA
>CAMBMW010000202.1 GCA_945868875.1 uncultured Treponema sp. | reverse complement strand
AGTTTTTGCAATGCCAAAATCTCAGGAGAAATGCTTTATGAGTTCACAAAAAAATCGCGGATCATTACCAATGTTTAAACTCACTTTTCCAATTGCAATGGAACAGTTTATGCGCATTCTTGTATCATCAGCTGATACATTTATGCTCAGTTCATACAGTAATGACGCTGTAGCCGCTGTTGGACTTGTATCACAATACGCTTTTTTCTTAAATCTTTTATTCTCAGTGATAGGAACTGGTTGCACAATCGTTTTGGCACAATATCTTGGAGCCCAAAAATCGAAAAAGGAACTCAATTATATTGCACAGGCAAGTTCTGTCATGCTTCTGATTCTTTCTGTCATCATTATGACTCTGGTTTTTGCTTTTACAAAACCGCTTCTGATGTGTTACACACTTGAAGATTCAGTTCGCAATTTTGCATTTGAATATTTTATTATTTATGGCGGAGCTTTCTGCTTTTTTTCTGGTTTCAGTCTTTTGCAGGGAGCAATTCTTAGAAGTTATGGACACACAAATCAGGCAATGATAGTTTCTGTTGTTGCAAATATTGTAAACGTTTTGGGAAATACAATTTCACTTTACGGATGGTTTGGACTCCCTGTTTTAGGAGTTCGAGGAGTTGCTTTTTCTTCAGGATTTTCAATGTTTGTTTCGTGTATTTTATTTTATATCTTCATAAAACAAAAAGATGATGTAGAATTTTCGTTTAAAGGAATTTTTAAAATTCCATTAAGCACATATAAAACTATTTTGAGCGTAGGACTTCCAACTGCAGGAGAAAGCCTTTCTTACAATGTAAGTCAAATTGTGATCATGGCAATGATTTCTACATTAGGCACTTATGCTATGTCGGCACAAGTTTATGTTCAAACAATTGTTAGATTTGTATTTGCAGTTGCAGTCGCTATGGGAAATGCTACACAGATTAAAACTGGATATTTTGTGGGTGCAAAACAAAACGATATAGCTTACAAAAAAGTATATAAGTATCAACTGATTGCAACTACTTGTTCTATGGTACTAATTACACTTGCTATTATCATCAGAACACCGGTTATCAGACTTTTTACAGACATTTCTGAAATCATTTCGCTGGTAAATGTACTTCTAATTTATTCTATTTACATTGAATTCGGAAGAACGCTCAATCTGATTTATGTTGGTGCCTTAAAAGGTGCTGGTGATGTAAAATTTCCAGTTTTTTACGGAATTTTTTCTAACTGGTGTATTATGGTTTTAGGAAGTTACATTCTTGGATTAAAATGCGGACTTGGACTTGTTGGATTTTGGCTGAGTATTGGAACAGACGAAACTACTCGCGGCATAGTCATGCTCCTTCGATGGAAAAGCCGCCGCTGGCAGAAACATGCACTTGTTTAACCTTTTTTGGCACGATATTTTGTTGCACTTTTTTGGTTAAACTTTTTTCATCTTTCAGTTTTCAATAATCTTTTTTTTTGATATAATTTTAAAATGGCTGAAAAAAATATTGATTACAAAGTTATTTTTTCTGATGATGATATAGTTGTATTAAATAAAAGAAGCGGACTTTTGATTGCTCAAGACAGATACAATCCTGATGCTCCTCGTCTTGATCTTCTTGCTTCAAAAGAATTTGGAAAACTGTATGCCGTTCACAGAATCGACAAGGATACTTCTGGATTAATTGTCTATGCACGTAATCCTCAAGCACAACGTTCACTTTCCATGCAGTTTGAAAACCGAGAAGTTCTTAAAACTTATCATGCATTAGTTTATGGACATCCTCTGTGGGAAGATTTACATGTTGATTTAAAACTTGAACCAGATGGAGATGCTCTTCACCGCACTGTTGTAAATAAAAAATTTGGAAAACCTTCTGTCACTGATTTTCATCTGATTGGAAACTGCGGTCCATATTCATGGATAGAATGTCGTCCAAAAACAGGTCGCACACATCAGATTCGTGTTCATCTTGCAGCAAACGGATTCAGCATTGTGTGTGATCCGCTGTATGGAGGAAATCAAAAACCAGTTCGACTTAGTGAAATAAAAAAAAGATGGAATGGTGATGAATTTGAAGAACGTCCTCTTTTAAAAAGGCTGGCTCTTCATGCTTATAAAATTGAATTTTCACATCCTTCAACTGGCGAAAAAGTAAGTTTCATAGCAGACTATCAAAAAGATATGGATGCAACACGAAAACAACTTGCAAAAATATTTGGACCAGATCCATTGGAGTAAAAAAATGAGTAAGAAACTATTTTTATCATTATTTACACTAGTGATTGTTAATTTTATTTTTGCAGAAAATAAAATCATTTCAGTTGATGCAAAAGCAAATATTTCTTTACTCAACGGTTCAATCTCAGAATATGTTTTTGATCCCGCTTCCCATAACACAGATGATGTTTTGAGTCGCCTGGATTGGGATGTAAAAAATGTTCCGATTGTTTCAGTCTCAGTAGATTTAACTCTGTTTAAATATGCATATTTTAATCTTGGTGCAGGTTTTGGTTTTCCATCTACTCCCAGCGGCAATATGCAAGATTATGACTGGTTAAACTATGATACGGAATTAACAAATTATTCCATCCATGATAACTTTTTAAATTCTTACAGAAAT
>CAMBMW010000201.1 GCA_945868875.1 uncultured Treponema sp. | reverse complement strand
TTTTTGCGAAGCAAAAAGCCACCCTAAAAAATAAAAATTCAAAATTCGACATTTGTCCAATCAAATTGATGAAATTTAATTTTTTCTTAAGCTTAAAGTGATTTTGATTATTTTATCTTGTTGTTGTAATTTCGTTCCAGCCACTTACAAGACGGTCAATTACAGTCTGAGCAAGATTTAAACTCATTCGTGCTTTTGACATTGCAATTGTAACATCATGGATATCTACTTCATCAGGATTTGTGATGATTTTTTCCTGAAGATTCGAAACTTCCAGCTGCTGAGAATTTACAGAATTTACAGCCTCTATAAGATAATCGGAAAAAGTTTTCTTTTGAACACCATTCTGGCTTATCTGCTGAACAGATACTGCTTCAGAATTGCGTGAAACACCCTGTACAGAAGAAATCGGAGAAAAACCTGGATTTTTCGCAGTTAATGGCTCAATTCTTTTTGTTCCATAATGAGAAGCATCTATTCTATTCATTTGTAACTGAGTAATTTCTGGTATTTTCATAATTTTCGCCACTTATCCTTTTTTTATCTTAATCAGTATAACTCAGTTTTGATTATCGTGCAATGTCCAAAGCTGCTGTAAACATATCTTTTGCACCATCGATAACTGTAGCATTTGCTTCGTATGCTCTGGAGGCAGAAATCAAATCTACCATTTCGTTTACAATATTAACATTAGGATATTCAACATAACCTTTATTCGGTCCACTTTTTATTGCATCAGGATGATCTGGGTCATAAACCATTCTGCCTTGAGATGTATCTTGTGTAATCTCAAGAACTTTTACTCCTTTTCCAGGTCCGTTATCTAAATCTGAAGGAACAAACGGAGTGCGCCACGTTGCGCTTTTGTCTGACACAGGACGCATTACAACTGTTGATTTTTTAAAAGCACCACCTTCCTGAGTTCTCGTTGTCGAAGCATTTGCAATATTATTAGAAATCACATCACTTCGTAGTCTTTCTGCTGCCATTCCTGTTGATGCTATATTTATACTTGTAAACATTCCCATAATTTACCTCGCTAATCTTTCAGTAATATACTGTTATTTTTTCATTGCAGTATTGAGCTGATCAAATTCAAAACTTGTGAGTTGTGTGAGCATTCTGTATTGCATCTGAATCTGAAGAATATTGTTGGCTTCTGTTTCAGCATCAACATTATTTCCATTTGCTTTTGCAGTTGAAACATAATCAACAACACGACGTGGCTGAACTTCACGATAATCATAAGGAACGTTTATCTGAATGTGTCTTTCATCTGAAACTGAAAATTTAAATCCATTTTTTACCTTTTCTTCCGACTCAAAAGCACGTTTCAATTCACTTTCAAAGTTTACTGTCGAACGTTTAAAATTTGGAACTTCACTGTTTGCAAGATTATTCGCAGTTACCTGATAACGCAATGATGTCACGTCCATTTCGCGCTGAAGCAAATCAATAGAACGAGTAAAACTGTTCATTTTTCCTCCAATTTGTTAGCCTAGAACCATGATTTTCACACTTCTAAGCTCAACCTCAAAAAAATTAGTTTACATCTACCCTAATTGTCGGCTTTATGAAAAAAAAGTTTAGACATTTAAAACAAAATAATATATTATTTGCCCATGACTTTAATTAATCTAACTCAAAATATCAGTTACATTCCTTCTTCCACAAAACCATTCTCCTGTGATGTTGTTTTTATAAAAGGACAGAAATTTACGTGGATTTTTGACTGCGGTACAACAAAAGAAATTGCAGAGGAAATCAACAGAATTCAGACACCAAAAAATATTGTGATTTCTCATTTTCACCCAGACCACATTTTGAATCTTGCACGCGTAAATTATGATAATCTTTATGTTTCAAAATATACAAAAAAATATACATTCAAAGGGACTGTATTAGAATCAGATTTTTTTACACAAGATTATTTAGAACAGACAATAACCACAAATCTACAAAATACTAAAAATACACAGAGTTTACAAAACTCACTAACCATTCAAAATGATGATAAAAATCAAATAAAAATATTTCATCTTCCTTCAAGTCATGCAAAAGGATGCCTATGCCTTGCCTGCGGTGATTACTGCTTTATGGGAGACGGAACATACGCAAAAGAACTGATTGGAAATCACTATTACAACGCACAGCTTCTTTTACAAATGATAAATGTTATGGAAAAAATAGATGTAAAATATTTTTGCCTGAGCCATGACAAAAATTTCGTGCAAAACAAGGAAACTGTTCTTGCACTTTACAAAGATATTTATAAACGTCGAGAGGAAGGAAATCCCAAAATCAGCGTAGAAGATTTTTTCAATGCCGATGGAACAGTCAAAACAGACTAATAATCAAAAATGAAAGTATAAAATCACACAAAATAAAAAAAGGCAGACACATTATAAATGCTTTTTCAAAAGGTAATCGCAAAAAACGAGCACATTTTTCAAAAGATTATAATGCATCTGCCATATTAATCAAAACACAAAACAGGATAAAAACTTAAAAATTATTTTGCTTTAGCCTGTTTTGCAAAAGTTTTAACACCTTCAATAACAAGAATGATTGCAAGAACAGCCATACTTGCAGCAAAGAATAACTGGAACC
>CAMBMW010000200.1 GCA_945868875.1 uncultured Treponema sp. | reverse complement strand
AATTATTCTGGGGTTTAGCTACATAAAATAGTTATCTTTTCACAAAAATAAAAGTTTTATATAAAAATAATACTTAGTCATAATAGTTTTATATAAAACTAAAGTCAAGTCCTTTGTGTGTATTCATCCATGAAGTTGTGGAAAATCTAGGTCTGTCCCTGTTTAAAATCTAGGTCTGTCCCTGTTTTATCTAAACTAAGGTCTGTCCCTTTTGAAATGAGGTCTGTCCCCATTTAAATCAATGTAAAGTATTTTAATGAATAATACGTTTAAAAGAGGGACACACCTGGATTTAATAAAATTTAAAAAGGGGACACACCTTATTTTTTAATATAAATATTTGACTTTAAGGAATATTCCTTATCTTTTAATAAATATTTACAAATCAAGTCTATAACGTTTGACTTATCAAAACATAAGAAGTATTATTACTGATGACTATTTAATATTGTTAAATTTTTTTTATTCTAACTTTTTTTAAAGATTTTTTTTGATTGTCCATACTAATTGGGCTGGTAAGTATTAAGTTTAAGATTACTTTTGTAGTATAGTTTTATAGAGGTAAATATGAAAAAGTCAAAAGGATTTAGGTTGACATTAACAGGAAAATTGATGATTTTAATTCTTTCTGTTGTAATTTGTGCAATTTTGGCTATTGCATTTATGTCTTATAGACAATCATCAAGAGCTTTAACCAAAAGTGTCCATGAGCAGTTAGCGGCTGTTGCAAATGATATTTCTCATCAGATTGATTCAATAAATAAAAAAGAATTAAGTACTTTGCGTGTCCTTTCTGAAATGGAAATATTTAAAAGTGAAGATCTTTCGCTGCGTGAAAAAACTGATTATCTGCATGGTGTAGCAGATCGGCTTGGTTCGAAATATGAAAATGTTGCGTTCTATGATGCACAAGGCGATGCTTACACTTCGGACGGTAGACTTGTAAATTTTTCAAAACGTCCATATTTTTATGAAGCAATTGCAGGAAACGATTATGTAGCTGATCCTGCATTCTCCACTGTAACAAACAGTGTTCTTCAATATTATAGTGTGCCTGTTTTTAGCGAAAAAAATAAGGCTGTTGGAGTTATTGTTGGTCTTATCAACGGAAATGCTTTGTATGATACAATCAAAGAAATTGATTTGGGTGAAGGTATGACTCCTGTAGTTGTAAATCATTCAAACAGTACGATTGTTGCGAGTGTTGAAAAAATAGAAGATACAAGAGTTTTTCAAAATCTTGATAAATCAAAAGGTCAGGGGCTTGTAATTTCAAATATTCTTTCAGGTAAAACAGATGTTCAGGATTTTATTGATAAACAAACTAATAAACATATGATTTGTGCTTATGAAACTGTTGAGAATACTGATTGGACTGTTTGTGCAGTAGCTCCTTACGATTATTATTTTTCTTCTCTAAAAACTTTCCAGATTCAGCTTGTAGGTTTGTTTGTAATCTCCATCATTGTTGCTGTAATAGCAATCACATTCTTTGTGCGTTTACTTGTAAAACCATTACTTTCTGTAAAAAAATCAATTACAACCATAGCAACTGGAAATGCTGATTTAACGCAGCGAATTCCTCAGGCATCAAATGATGAAATTGGTGATGTTGTAAGCGGATTTAATGTCTTTGTTGAAAAACTTCAAGGCATTGTTAAAAATCTTTTGGAATCTAAAAATTATCTTGAATGTGTTGATGAGGATTTACAGTCTAGTACTCAAGATACATCAGCTTCTATTATTCAGATTATTTCAAATATCGAAAGCGTTAATGGTCAGATAATGTCCCAGTCGAATTCTGTTCAGGAAACTGTGGGCGCAGTCAATGAAATTAGTTCAAATATTGAATCTCTTGAAAGAATGATTGAAAATCAGTCTGCCTGTGTAACTCAAGCTTCAGCTGCTGTAGAACAGATGATTGGTAATATTAATTCTGTTAATACTTCTGTTGGTAAGATGATAGAATCTTTCAATTTGCTCCAACAAAATTCTGCGTTTGGAATTAATGCTCAGAATAATGCAAATGAAAAGATTTCAATGATTGAACAGCAGTCAAAAATGCTTCAGGATGCAAACACTGCAATTGCAAGTATCGCCGAACAGACAAATCTTTTAGCTATGAATGCTGCAATTGAAGCAGCTCATGCTGGTGAAGCTGGTAAAGGTTTCTCTGTCGTAGCTGATGAAATCAGAAAACTTTCAGAAACTTCAACAAATCAATCAAAAACTATTGGTGCGGAACTTAATAAGATTCAAGATACAATTAAAGAAGTCGTTTCCGTTTCTTCTGAAACAAATACTGCTTTCTCTGCAGTTTCACAAAGTATCTCAGAAACTAGTGAAATTATTCAACAGATTAAAGGTGCAATGGAAGAACAGCAGGTTGGTTCAAAACAGATTATTCAAGCTTTGCAGTCAATGAATAATTCAACTTCTGAAGTTAAGATGGCATCAGAGGAAATGACTATCGGTAATAAAGAAATTCTCACAGAGATTGAAAAACTTCAGTCTGCCACAGATATGATTAAAGGCAGTGTTACAGAAATGCACGAAGGTGCTAAGCGAATTAACGAAAATGGAGCTGCTTTGACTGAGATTTCTGGAAAAGT
>CAMBMW010000199.1 GCA_945868875.1 uncultured Treponema sp. | reverse complement strand
AAAAAGGTTTAAAACCTGGCAACGCAAATGAAAAAGCCGTCAAAGAACTCAAAATTAAACTTAAAACTACTTTTTTTATTATTCTCATAAAAATTCCAAAAAATCTTAAAAAAATTGCAGCGCAAACTGTAAATACGACCGGTCAAGGCACGCAAACGCTTAAAGCCTTGACTTCGCCGTTTTGAGGGGTTGTACTACCCCCTCAATAAGACAAAACCACGTCATTTCAGTGGTTTTATCTTACACTTACACCTCTAATCTCTGTAAACTCAAGCGTCAAAAACTAGGCATTCAATTTGTCTAATTCTGCACGAACATAATCGATGACTTTTTGAGCAACTTCATTATGAGGAACAAGTTCAGCATTTTCAGCTTCACGTATTTTAATTTCAACATTAGGAAGATTTTTGTCACCCACAACGATGCGAACCGGGTATCCAATAAGTTCTGAATCTGTAAATTTTACACCTGGACGTTCATTTCTGTCATCAAGCAAAACTTCAATTCCAGCGTTAGTCAAAGTTTCATAAAGATTGTCAGCAACTTCTTTCATCTTATCCTTGTATTGAATCGGGATAATTGCAACCTGATAAGGAGCAACGCTCACCGGCCATTTGATTCCTTTATCATCATGATGACCTTCAATAATGCTTGCCAAAGTTCTGTCCACGCCAATTCCATAACAACCCATCAAAGGAATCACAGGTTTACCATTCACATCAAGATAGGTAACATTCATTGGCTTTGTATATTTTGCACCAAGTTTGAAAATATGTCCAAGTTCATTACCTTTTTTCATGTAGAAAGTGCCGCCACAATCTGGACATTTATCACCTTCTTTACAAGTGCGAACATCAGCTGTCATAAAAGGAACAAAATCACGTCCAGGCTCAACATGTTTGATGTGATAACCGTTTTCGCCAGAACCTGCAATGCAGTCATGCATATCAACTGTAGACAAATCTGCCAAAACTGGAATCTTAATGCCAACTGGACCTACAAATCCATGAGGCGCACCAGAGTATTTAAGAACATCTTCATCATTTGCAAGTTCCGCACCACTTGCTTTCAAAGCTGCAGCAAGTTTAGCTTCATTAACATCCAAATCACCACGAATCAAAACACAAAAATAAGTTTCTGGAATGTAAGATTCACCACCTTCTGTAACTTTTTGAGCATTTTTGTAAAATTCGTTTGCACTCAAATCAATAGCACAGTTATAAACTTTATAAATTAAAGCTTTCAAGAAAGTTGTAGACTTTGCATTGAAAAACTTTTCCATATCGGCAATCGAGAAAACTTCTGGTGTCGCAACCTTTTCGATTGGCAGATCAGTTTTTTTCTGAGCATTTCCTTCATTATCCAAAGGAATTTCTTTTGCACAGGAAGCTTTTTCTACGTTTGCTGCATAAGAACAGTTAGGACACAAAAGCAAAGTATCATCGCCAACTTCACTTTCTACCATAAATTCTTCAGAACCAGAACCGCCCATTGCCCCAGTATCCGCTTTTACAGAAATTGTTGAAAGTCCCATTCGCTTAAAAATACGTCTGTAGGCTTTTGCAACATTTTCGTAAGATTCGTTTAAATCATTTTCATCTTTATCAAAAGAATATGCGTCCATCATTATGAATTCACGACCGCGCATCACTCCATAACGTGGACGAATTTCATCACGATATTTTGTATTTATCTGATAAAGTGTAAAAGGCAACTGTTTATAAGATGAAAGACCTTCTTTTACGATGTAAGTAAATGCTTCTTCTGCGGTAGGCGAAACAACCATATCCTGCCCCTGACGATTCTGAGCGGTAAGCATTTCGCCAGACATTTTATCCCAACGACCAGATTCTTTCCATAAATCACCGGGCTGAATTACTGTAGGTTTAATTTCCAAAAGACCAGCTCTATCCAATTCTTCGCGAATGATTTTCTGCACTTTTGACAATGAACGGTAGCCAAGCGGCATATAAGCATAAAGACCGTTTCCCAATTTTCTGATTAAACCAGAGCGCATCATCAATTGATGGCTTGCAATTACAGCGTCATTTGGCGCTTCTCTAAGTGTTGAAATAATTGTTTTTGTAGCTTTCATAATGTATATTTTACTAAAATTCACGTTATGTATCAATATAATAGAAAATAATTAAAAAGATGATTGTTGTTAAACAAAACAGGGACAGACCTGGATATTACGTAATATCCTTCTGCCCAGAAATGGCGGTTTCCAAACTTATATTTCAGGTTCGCATGTTTATCAAATATCATCAGACTGCTCTTGCTTTTTAAATTATCCCATAAATTTGCACACACTGTATTTCGGTGGTATACTTACTAACATGTGTACGTGGTCTGGAATCAGATGCCCTTCTACAATTTCCACACCTTTGTAATTACACAATTGCCGCAATATCTGTTCAATACTTTCCTTGTACTGTCCATATATTGCTTTTCTTCTGTACTTTGGTGTAAACACAATGTGATATTTACACAACCATTTTGTATGACTCAACGAGTCTCTTATATTTGCCATTTTGCTTTCCTCCTTGTCGTAACGCAATAGACTTGAACAACCTTATTGTACACCTTAGAGGAAAGCTTTTTTTTCTACTCACGAGCATATAATTTAAAGCTACGACATTTCTTGTCATATCACCTATGGTAA
>CAMBMW010000198.1 GCA_945868875.1 uncultured Treponema sp. | reverse complement strand
TTTTTTTGTTTTGTAAAAGTCAACTTGCGGTTTGTTAAGTTGACTTTTTTTACACTTTTTTGTTAACAGTGGGGTGATTTGTAATATGGAAAGTAAATCTGTTGGAGTGATTGGCGGTGGTGCCTGGGGAACTGGTTTAGCTCAGGCATTGGCTCGTGGAAATCACAAAGTTCAGATATGGGCTTTGGAAGATGAAGTTGTTTCTTCTATTAATAATGAGCATGAAAACAAGAAATTTTTGCCAGGTTATAAATTATCTGATTTGATTACGTGTTCTAATGATATTTGTGAAGTTGCAAAGGATAAGGAATTTTTGATTATTGCTTCTCCTTCTATTTTTCTGGCTAAAACGCTTGCAAAGATTGTGAATGTTCCGAATATTGCTGATGGCTCTACTGTGATTACGGCTGTTACAAAAGGTTTTGTTCCTTCTGAAAACGGTCCTAAACTAATTTTGGAAACTATGGAAGAAGTTCTTCCTGAAATATATAAAGATTGTACAGTTTATGTTGCAGGTCCTTCTCATGCTGAAGAAGTTGCTATGGGTAAACTGACTGGACTTGTGGCAGCATCTTTGAATCCAAAGAATTCTATTCGCGTGCGTGAACTTTTGAAAGTTCCAGGTCTTATGGTTTATTCTAGTTTTGACGTGATTGGTGTTCAGATTTGTGCTGCTGCTAAAAATGTTATTGCTTGTGTTTATGGGGCTTTGGATGCACTTGCTGAAACTTCTGATAAATTTGGTGATAATACTGAAAGTCTTGTGATGGCCGCTGGTCTTAATGAAATTCAAACTTTAGGTTTTGCAATGGGTGCAACTCATGCTGAAACGTTTACTTCTATTTCTGGGGTTGGCGATTTGGATGTAACTTGTAAAT
Organism: uncultured Treponema sp.; assembly: GCA_945868875.1. Classification (GTDB taxonomy): domain Bacteria; phylum Spirochaetota; class Spirochaetia; order Treponematales; family Treponemataceae; genus Treponema_D. The sequence continues at coordinate 1,791 of CAMBMW010000198.1, read as the reverse complement.
CTAAATATGGGCGAAACAGACGTTTTGGTCAGGATTTGATTAAAACTGATATGCTTTCGAAGTTTAGTGATATTGATGATTTGATTGCAAATGTTGGAAAAATAGGATATCTTCCTGAGGGTGCAATTGCTTGTAAATATGTTCATGAGATTTCTATGAAAAAGGATTTGAAACTTCCTCTTTGTAATGCACTTTATAAAATCTTAAACAAAGAAAATACTATTGAACAAATGTTGATAGGGTTGCAAAACTTGTAGTTTTTATAATTTCATTTTTTTTTGATTATGATTGTGCTTTGTAAACTGTCGGAAAATTTTGATAACTGTTTTATTTTATTATGGAGATTTAATAGATGCTTGAAAAAATAACTGGAACTTTTAGTGGAATATTGCGAAAGATTAGTGGTAAATCGACTATTACTGAAAAAAATATTGAAGAAGCTGTTGATGAAATCAAAATGGCTCTTTTGGAAGCCGATGTAAATCTTCGTGTTGTCCGCAGATTTGTGAATTCGACGATTGAAGAAGCAAAAGGAGAAAAGGTTCTAAAATCTGTTAATCCTGGTCAGCAGTTTACAAAAATTCTGTATGATAAAATGGTTTCTATGCTTGGGGATTCTAAGCAGGATTTACATCTGAAAGGTCCGGATACTCAATCTGTGATTTTGATGCTTGGTTTGCAGGGTGCTGGTAAAACAACTGCTGCTCACAAACTGGCTGCTCGTCTTGCAAAAGATGGAAGAAAACCACTTCTTGCTGCTTGTGATCTGGTGCGTCCTGCTGCTGTGGAACAGCTTTCTGTTTTGGGGCAGAAAATTGGTGTTCCAGTTTATAAAGAAAACTCGAAAGATGCCGTAAAAAATGCGAAAGAAGCGATTGATTTTGCAAAGAAAAATGGTTTTGATACGATTATCATAGATACTGCCGGACGACTTCAGATTGATGAAGAAATGATGGCTGAACTTGTAAAAATCAAAAAAGTAACAGAGCCTGTGGAAGTTATTCTTGTAGCTGATTCTATGACTGGTCAGAATGCAGTTGACATTGCTAAATCTTTTGATGAACAGCTTGGTTTGACTGGCGTTATTTTGACTAAGTTTGACTCTGATGCTCGTGGTGGTGCTGCACTTTCATTAAAAACCATTACTGGAAAGCCGATTTTATTTATTGGTACTGGTGAAAAAACTGAAGATTTTGAAGTTTTTCATCCTGAACGAATTGCCAGTAGAATTCTTGGCATGGGTGATGTTGTTTCTCTTGTTGAAAAAGCTCAGGAAACGGTTGATGCTGAACAGGCTTTGAAATTACAAAAGAAAATGGCTCGTAATGAGTTTACTCTGCAAGATATGCTTGAACAATTCCAGTCTGTGAAGAAAATGGGAAATATGCAGTCGATTATCGATATGATTCCGGGAATGAGCGGTGTTGATGCTTCTGCTATGGATATGGGCGGAATGAAAAAAAATGAAGCAATCATTCAAAGTATGACTTATAAAGAGAGAATGAATCATTTGATTATTGGTCCAAGCCGCAGAAAGAGAATTGCAAAAGGTTCTGGAACTAGTGTTGCTGATGTAAATAAGCTTTTAAAGCAGTTTGAAAAGACAAAGCTGATGATGAAAAAAGTGAGTCGAAATCGTGGTATGCAGAGTAAAATGATGAATCAATTTGGATTGGATTCTGGTTTTGCAAATGGTATGGGTGGTATGGGAAATGCACTTGGAGGTCTTGATCCTAGTTCTTTGAAAGGTATGGATTTGAAAAAGCTGCAGGAACTTGCAAAAAGATTTAA
>CAMBMW010000197.1 GCA_945868875.1 uncultured Treponema sp. | reverse complement strand
TGCAGGGACAGACCTTGTTTTTTTTAAGCATTACGAGGCATCTGGATAATCCTCCATAACCTTCAAAAATTCATCAAAATGCTCGTCAAACAGTTTTGTGATATGCGGGTCAAACTGTTCCCCTGACTGATTTAGGATTTCTTCTCTTGCCTGACTTGGTGTCCATGATTTTTTATAACAACGTTTACTAACTAGTGCATCAAAAACATCAGCTACTGCTACAGCCCTTGCATATATATCTATTTTTTCTCCAGAAAGTTCATTTTGATATCCTTTTCCATCATATCTTTCGTGATGCTGCCATGCTATTTTTGCTGCAAGCCGCATAATTTCTCCAGGAGAATTTTCCAAAAGTTTATACCCATAATCAACATGCTTTTTTATTTCAGAAAATTCTTCTTCTGTAAGTTTTCCTGGTTTATGCAGAATTTCTCGTGGAACACAAATCTTACCCACATCATGCATCATACTTGCCACACTGATTTTCCATGTTTCCTCTTCGGATAATCCCATTGCACGACATAATATTTCTGTGTATGCCGCAACACGTTTTACATGCTGTCCTGTTTCACGACTTTGTGTTTCAACTAATTCAGAAAGTGAACCAACAATTATTTGCTGTTCTTCGTACAGTTCATTATTTTTTTTGACAAGCGCAGTAATCAACCTTTGGAGTTTTCCTGTAATGCCAATACAGATTAATGATATTGCAATTAATTCAATCACACGAGGGATAATTCCATATATCAACACGCCTCTTAAAGTTACAAGAGGTTCATCTGGTACAATTTTTAAGGAATATGCAATCAGATGACTTATTATCATTACTGGAATACTTAATACGGTTGTATAGATAACATTTGCACGCTCACAATACAGACATGAAACTACAACTGGAAGAACAAGCATAATAATTACATGATACGAAAGAATCGAATACATAAGTCCTGACATTATCACAAGAAGTGTCAAAACCATGTACCTGATTTTTTTGGAACGCTTTTTTAAGACTTCAAAAAATAATGTTGGTGTCATCAATATCACGGATGCTGCGATTAAAGTCGGATACAAAGCTGAAGAAATATTGAAAACATTAAAAACATTCAGCATTATTACAATCAAAATAAGTCCTGTTATAGCTCTGCAGATTCCAGAAATCCGCAGGTCAGAATCTTTTTCAAAATCTAAAATCAGGTTATTCGCAAAATTTATCATTTATATCACCTCAAAAAAATCAAAAAAATCGGTATTATTGATTTTTTTTACATTTTATCTCCCTAAGCTTCCAATTTCATCTCAACGTCTGCACGTATCTGCAAAATATCATTATACTCATCTAAGTATATCACATAACCGCCTGTCTAAATATGATTATATTTGTAATCAATTTCACCCAATTCTGGACGCACTCTAAATGCCAGAACTTCTTGTTTTAATCTAAAACACGCATAAACATTCTTTTTGTTTCCTCTTTTTTATTTTTCAAGAATAAATAAATATTCAGAAACATGAATATCTCGATTTTGTAAATTTCTGCTTCCCCTAAATGTATTATATGTAATTTCTACAGTTTTTAACCTTCCATATTTTTTAAGCATTTCTGACATTTCATCAAAAGTGATAAAACCTTCTGAATTATACGAAATGATTACAAATTTGCTGGATAAACTGGCTATTATTTCTTCCATCGATTTTAAAGCTGAACTTGTTTTATTGAAAACTGAACGATTCCAGTCTTGTGTTATACCACTAACTTTACTTATTTCTACATCAATTTTATTTTTTATAATCAAATTCAACATAAAATAATTTGAACCATACGGATGCTGATTATATGGAGGGTCAAGATAGACAATATCAAGATTTTTTAGTTCTTTTGACAGTTCCACTGCATCTTTTTGGTATATTTCTAATTCTGAATCAAAATTGCTGAATACAGGTTCTTTTAGCTGGATTTTGCTCAAGATTCTTGGAAGGGCATTTTTTCCTGCAGCACCAAAGCATCCTATTCCTGTATCTTTATCTTTGTAAAATCCTTTAAACACTCCGCTTGTGTTTACGTGAATCGAAGCTTCTGTAATCAACGGAGCAAGGAAGAATTTTTTTAAATTTTCTTCTTTTACTATCTCGTCAATCAGTTTTCTGTATGTATCAATAAGTAAAGCATTTTCATGAGTATAAAAAACTCTTTCGCCCTGCAAAATGTTATTATCGTCTTGAGGGGCATAATTTTTAGAAATTATTCCAGCATATTTTTTTTCTTCACACTTTCTTTCAATTTCTTTCCGGAATTCAGCACAAATCTCAGACGGATAATCATTCTTATTTATAAGATAGCAACTATTTACTAGCGAAGAATAATTTTCCAAGTCATTTACGATGAGTTTTGAAGAATGTTTTTTTAACATTCTTGCAACAATTCCTGAACCTGAAAATAAATCTGCGCAAACAAGTTTTTTACTTCCAAGTTTATTTTCTATTTCTATAATCTCTTTTTCTATATTTCCTATTAAACTTCGTTTATTTCCAAGATAGGTAATTATTTGTGTTGTAAGAAAGTCCTTATTTTCTTCTATTTGCATTTTATAATCATATCACATTTTTTACTTTTATACAGATAGAACAAATGTCGAGTTTTAAATTTTTATTCTTTGGGTGGCTTTTTGCTTCGCAAAAA
>CAMBMW010000196.1 GCA_945868875.1 uncultured Treponema sp. | reverse complement strand
GGCTTTTCAGGGTTCCGCTATCGCTTCATTCCTTCGCTCCGCTTCGGAACTGGCTACGCCAGCCCTTACAATCCTTGCCACGGTTTGTAAATCAAATACTCGAAATTGAACCTTTTTTAAAAATACACTTCGAAAAAAACAACTTTTTCACTTTTTTGCAAATCTTAACATCGTGCTAAGAAATTCGCAGCCCATGCAAATAAAATTCTCGTAGAAAAAAAATCCAGCACGAAGTAAATGTTTGCAACAGACTAAAATTCGAATTTAAATCTATTGATTAATATACTATAGCAAATCTCAAAAAATAGAACAAATGTATAAAGTAATTGAATTTTTATATGAACAAAACAGGGACAGACCTCGTTTTATTTTTTTTTATAAAGAAGACAAGGCCTGCCACCTGTTTCATAATCAATATCTTCTATGGCTAAATTGTTTTTTACAAGATAATTCATATAATGACGAACCGTGACAATTGAAATGCCAAGTGCTTGAGCAATCATATCTACAGATTGCCAGGTTGTTAAATTCTGAAGATGATTTTTCAGTAATTCCAATGTTTTTGCTTGTATTCCTTTTGGATATTTTTGAGTTTCAGATTTATTTGAATTCACAGGAAAATTGTTCTGATTATTTGAATTAATAAAATTATCAACAAAATTTTGATCCATTGTGGTTTTTTCTTTAAACGCCTGGTGCTGAGCAGTAAACTTTTCAAGTGCATTCTGAAATCTTACAAAAGAAAAAGGCTTAATTAAATAATCTACAACACCAAGGTGAACAGTTTCTTCTAATGTTGACGTATCGTTTGCTGCTGTTACCATTATTACTTCTGTTTCAATCTTAGAATTACGAATTTCTTTTAAAACTTCACGACCATCCATCAAAGGCATGTACACATCAAGTAAAACTAAATCTACCATATTTTTTCGAAGAAAATCTAAAGCCTCTACCCCATTTTTGCAAGTCCCACAGACACAAAAATCTTTATTTTTCAAGATATACTGTTCATTTATCATAGCGACCATAGGGTCATCTTCGACAATTAAAACTTTATACATGCTCTAAAACCTTATTGTTTAATAAAATATTCTTTCAGAAGATAAATCTCATCCACATCACAAGGATTTGCTTTTCGAAATGAAATCATGCCGCTTTCAGAAAAATTATAAAAAAAAAGTAATTGCCCGTCAACGTTGTCATCATACGTATCGTCTATCGTCATACTATGCAAAACCCACATTGCGTGCAAAAAAAAACTTTATTCGATAGAAACCAAACCGTTTTTTCCTACAGTCAGAACACACCATTTACTCGTCTTAAATAATGAAGGTATCACTTCTTACTTGAAAACACCAGAATCCAGAAAATACCACCCTACTCCACCAGCTTGAAAATGATAAAAAAACGTATGAGGATAAATAATATTTTTCCAGGAAAAGAAAATCATATAATAATAATCACTGTAAGATGCCAGTTTAAGATGAATATCCATTATTGCAGGAATTTTAAGTGTAAAAAGCATACTAAATGCAATTCCTGTGGAAGAAAGAGGACCTGGAATAAATTTTATATAGCTTGTTTTTGTAAAATAATTAAAGTCAGTTTAAAATGAAAAATGTTTTGGAAAATTCAATAAAAAAAACGGGATAAGACAGCTGCCCTACCCCGCCTGATTTAATCTTTTATCTTACCAGTTGAATGAAACACCAAGATAGATTTCATTGGCAATAAAGTTTACTGACTTCCAGAAACCGTAAACAGACAAAAGATCTATCGTTTTATTTGACGAAATAACTTCGCTAGAGAAGATAGAAGAAAGACGATATCCTAGAACTGGACTAACTACACTTTTTGGAAAGAATTTTGCCTGTACATCACAACCAAAACCTGCTCCAAAAATCATGAATGTATCAACTCCACTGCTTCTGGAATATCGATCGTAATTTTCATATTCATAACTATATAAATCAAAACCATATGCTAAACCAACTGCCAAATCAAATTTGATTACGTCATTTAAAGTAAACCCTACAGCAGGTCCAATCAAACCATTAAAATGGCCGGCAAAACTAAGCCAATCAGAAGGCATTTTACTAGATTCACTCTCACCCAAACCTTCTATTTTTTGTTCAAGTTTGCTTGTCTTACCAATACCACCACTGAATCCCAGATTAAAACCTACTCCGATTAAATCATTTACATCAAACAAATGCCATGTAGATAATTCAAAATCTACTGTCGTAGAACCTGATTCCATGGTATATTTAGGTGAATCTTCTAAATACGGAACTTCAGCAACTGCTTTTGCTGAGTCAAGTCCCAAACCAAGATGAAGCTGAATATCTCCATCATAAACTCCTTTTGCAAAAACTGTTCCAAAAAGCATACAGAACGAAATTGCAAGACCCAATACTTTTTTCATATTGACCTCCTTTATCGAATGAAAAAATCTTTCCTATTATACCCCCCCCCGTTTGCCTTTGTCAACTAGTTCCCTTCGTTGCCCTGTTCGTTACCACAGAATGTGTCAACTTGTAATAAATTTCAGCGATTTTTAAAGGGTGGGAAAATGAAAGTAAACTTGATATAAATCCAAATGGTTACAGTTTTGAAATGGAAATCTGTTTATTTGCTTTTTTTTAGTTACAGTTTTGAAATAACATTGTTTTTTTACCATTTTTTATATTTTCTCTGATACATTCATAATATTCGGAATCATATTCAAATTTTTCTGAACTCA
>CAMBMW010000195.1 GCA_945868875.1 uncultured Treponema sp. | reverse complement strand
GACTAAGCGTTCGTTGGTATTTATGAGTTTGGCACGTGCAGGGACAGACCTTGTTTTTGTTTATATTTCCAAAATCTGTCACTTATTTTAATGTACAAAAACTCGGAAAAAATTAATTACTTTAAGCCAGCAACTCACGCTTCGCGTGCCTGTTCAAGACTCGGTGCGCTGTGCAGTTTTATTTCTGCAAATCAAATAGTCAACTGGCGAAATCATCTTTTTTAACTCTCTTGAGATTCTTTGCACACTTTTTCAACTTTTTCTTTTGCATTCAAAAACAAATCTGTAAGAACAGGATCAAAATCCACACCTTTACCTTCTTTAATAATTGCAAAACATTTATCAAGTGGCATAGCATCACGATAACATCTTTTTGCTGAAATTGCATCAAAAACATCAGCAATAGCCATAATTCGTGCAGAAAAAGGAATTTCTTTACCCACAAGCCCTTCTGGATAACCATTACCATTCCATTTTTCATGATGATATCTTGTAACATCATAAGCAATATTTAAAAATTCCTTATCATCCATATCCTTAAAAATTTCCTGAATAATTTCACCACCTAAAACAGAATGTTTTTTCATCACAGAATATTCTTCATCAGTAAGTTTTCCAGGCTTTTGCAAAATTGTATCAGGAATAGAAATTTTTCCAATATCATGCATAGGAGCTGCATTCATCATTTTATCTTCAAAGTCTTTTGTCATAATAGAAGAGAAAAGACTGTTCGTTTTTATTTCATCAAGAAGTATTTTAACATAACTTTTTGTGCGCTTAACATGACTTCCAGTACTACTATCACGACTTTCAACCAGAGTTGCAAAACTAGTTACAATCTCACTGTTGTAATTTTTCATTCTGCGCAGAACAGGGTCTTCAATATTGATATACAACGCAATCAAACTGAAAGCTGGAACCAAAGAAGAAATAAGAATTTCTGGAAAAATTATCTGGCTTATCAAAATCAACAAAGAGATGAATAGAAAGGACATAACATTTATCCTCTTTCTCACTTCCAGATATTTAATTCGTCTGACTGTAAAAACAAAAATCAAAATAAAATATAAAAGTATAACCAGATAACAGACAACTACAGAAATTCCCATAGAATAATTCACTTTTTTTCCGATTATAAACTCTAACTCAGGTAAAAAAACAAGAATCAGAATAACAGAAATTATAAAAGGCAAAAAAATCAAAAATCGAAATATCAGTTTTTGAGGAAATCCTTTGATAAAAGACAAAGTGTGTAAAAACATAACAAACATGAATAAAGATAAAAGAATAAAAAAAACAGCATGCAAGACAAGGTTTAAAGAAACAGGAACAATCTCAAGATGATTAACAGTCCATGCAGTTACTCCATCAAAAACAATAAGACACGGAATAATCATCATCAATGCATCAAAAATAGGATTGCAGGAAACTTTCGCATTTTTGCCCGTAGTTTGCCAAATATAAATCAATTCAAGATAAAGCACCAGGACAAGACATCCAATCTGTAATTTTATGAAACTCATAAGTTCAAAACTTCCTTTTAAGAATTATTTCCACCCAGGATCTTGAATCTTTTTTTAACGGATCCAGTCTTAATGCCTTCACAAACTCTGTAAGCCCTGCTTTTATATCTTTTGCAGATTCTTGTGTGTCAGTAACCTCAATTTCTACATATTTTAATTCATTGACAATTTCAAGTTCCAGATGAAATGAAACTCCTTCAAACGAAGAAAACTTGCAGTAAACACCACAAGCTTTTTTTTCTTTGGAAAACCATTTTGAATAACCTGCAAGAGCAAAAAAATCTCTAAGAACCTCAGCATCTTCAATGAAAGTTTCATCTTCCTTATTCACTTCAATGCCGTCTTCCACAACCTTTCGTTTAATTGTAAAATACGAACGCCTCTCATTTTCAAATTCTTGAGTTCTAATGCGAATTACCTGCGGTTCATTATTCTCTTTTCGTTCAATTTCTTTTTTATACCTGGAATAATACTCATCTTTCTTCAGAAAAAATCTTCTTTCGCAGGGATTTTTATCATCCCCAAGAATTTCAATTCCATCAATAAATCTCTTGAAGCATAAGAAATCATAAAGCATGTCAAATTCCTTCGAAGTTAAAGGAATTTTTATCTCAATTTCACGTCCCATAAATCACCAGAAAAACGATATCAGTTTTCATCTGTTTTTAAATACTCTGTAAAAGCCTCGTACATTTTTGGATAAGCTTTCTTGAGCATCACAGGATTTCCACCTTTATCAAAAAAACAATGAGAACTCGAAGCAGTAAATACCACTTCCTGATTCACTTTAAAAATGTAACCAAACACAGTTTTGAAGGCAGAAAGTTTTTCCACAAAAACTTCAATGTTAATTTCATCAGGGAAAGTTGTAGTTTTTCTATAATTACAGGAAATAGAAATCACAGGAGAAGAAATGCCTTCTTCCTCTAGTTTATCAAAACTCCATCCAAGCTCATCAAGAAAATGAAGGCGGGCTTCTTCCATGTAGCGAACATAATTTGAATGGTGTGTAATTCCCATTTTATCCGTTTCGTAATAATTTACTTTTCTAATGTATGGTTTCATACTATAATTTTTACTAAATTTGAAAAAAATTGTCAACCCAAAATACATGAAAAGAAAAAAACGAGGTCTGTCCCTCTTTTGTGTTCTCAGCAAAGTGCAGTTAGTCAGTCGCCTTCCGCCACTCCGCTATCGCTTCGGTCTTTCAGACCCGCCAAAGGCGGTGGCTCCACGCTCGGTACGCTGC
>CAMBMW010000194.1 GCA_945868875.1 uncultured Treponema sp. | reverse complement strand
CACTCCCTCGCGCCAACTTTTATGAAAATATTTTTTATAATGCGTTTGCCCTGTTCCGATTATGAATAAGATTTGAATAATAAGACTTTCTATGTTATAATTTTTTTATGAAAATTAATTTTATAAAAAAAATTGTAAACGGGTACAATTCTATTAGTTTGATTTTAAGAATTGTGATTGGAATTATTGTTGGTTCTCTTTTGGGAATTTTTCTTTCGTCGCTAAATTGGATTGGTATTTTTGGTGATTTATTTGTTGGTGCATTAAAAGCAATTGCGCCTGTTCTTGTTTTTGCTCTAGTTTCCAGTTCACTTGTAAAAGGAAAAGCAAAATTAGACAGACGTTTTGGAACAGTCATTTTTTTATATATGATTTCCACATTTTTAGCATCTTTTATAGCAGTAATTGCCAGCTTTCTTTTTCCTCAGACAATAACACTTGTACAAAAAGCAGATATTACTTCTGCTCCCGTTGGAATTGGTCAGGTTTTGAAAAATCTTCTTGTAAATGCAATTTCAAATCCTGTTGATGCAATTGCAAAAGCAAACTACATTGGTATCCTTACCTGGTCAGTAATTTTTGGAATTGCTATGAAAAAAATTGCCAGTGAAAATACAAAAAACTTGTTTACAGAAATCGCAGATGGAATCTCTCAGATTGTTCGAGGCATCATTAATCTTGCTCCTTTTGGAATTCTAGGACTTGTTTTTACAACAGTTTCAACAAACGGACTTGGAATTTTTAAAAACTACGGAACTTTGATTCTAGTTTTGGTAGGAGCAATGCTTTTTATGGCACTTATCGTTTCCCCTGCAATTGTGGCAATTACATTAAAAATAAATCCATATCCCCTTGTTTTTAAGTGTTTAAAAGAAAGTGGAATTACAGCATTTTTTACACGAAGTTCAGCTGCAAACATTCCTGTAAATTTGGAACTTTGCAAGAAATTAAATCTTGATGAAGACATGTATTCTGTTTCTATTCCGCTTGGTGCTACAATTAATATGGATGGTGCTGCTATCACAATCGCGATTATGACTTTAGCAGCAGCAAACACTTTAGGCATTTCTTATGATATTGGTTCAGCATTAATTCTTTGCGTTCTTGCAACTTTAGGTGCTTGTGGCGCTTCAGGAATAGCAGGCGGTTCTCTTCTTCTAATTCCACTTGCCTGTTCTTTATTTGGAATTTCAAATGATATAGCAATGCAGGTTGTAGGAGTTGGATTTATCATCGGAGTTGTGCAGGACAGTATGGAAACAGGTTTAAACTCTGCAAGCGATGTTTTATTTACTGCAACTGCAGAATATCTTTCTTGGAAAAAACAGGGAAAAACAATCCCAAAGAAATTCTAAATAAATACGTCGAGTCAAGGCACGCTAACGCTTAAAGCCTTGACTTCGCCGTTTTGAGGGGGTGTACTACCCCCTCAATAAAAAAAACTGTCAGACAAATGAAAAAGTTTTCCAAAAGTCTGACAGTTTTTTTTATTTTAAATAATTCTTATAAAATAAAAACTTTTACAAGTTAGCCAAAAGCCACTCTTTAAATTTATTATAATCATTTTCCATTGGAATTGCTCTGTCAGGCAAACGCATAACTTCTTCCAACCGAGAAGGCATTGGAGGTTCTTTTCCAATTGCTTCTGTTACGATTGAGCCGAATTTTGCAGGAGATGCAGTTTCCAAAATCACACCGACAGCTTTTTTATCAATAACTTTCTGCGCCCAGCAAGGAATATTTGGTGTAAGGCCAGGTTTATTATAATCATTTTTAATACCGTGAACCAAGTCATTCATTGCGCCACTACGAATAGAATCCCAAGCTGCCCAACCAATTGCTCCATGAGGATCAATAATATATCCAGTTTTATCATTGCAATCTTTTATTGATTTCATAATTCCATCATTATCTTGCCAATATGATGCAAACATCTGACGAACCTGATCAAGTGTATACATTGCTTTGATTCTTTCATAATTACTTGGAGCACCGACATCCATTGCATTTGCAAAAGTTTCTACAGATGGACGTGCATTATAATCACCAGTTGCAATCCAGTCTGGAATGGTTTTATTTGAATTTGTTGCTGCTGTAAATCCTTCAATTGGAGCACCCATTTCTTTTGCAATCAAACCAGAAGTAAGATTACCGAAATTTCCAGAAGGAACAACCATAATAATAGCAGGATCGTGAATTTTATTATCCATTGCGGCTCTATTACGCACAACCAAAGAAGAATACATATAATAGAAAGACTGTGGTAAAAGTCTTGCAATGTTAATTGAATTTGCAGAACTCAACCGAAGTTTTTCTCGCAATTGATTATCTGTAAATGCAGTTTTTACAAGTTTTTGACAGTCATCAAAAGTTCCTTTTACTTTTAAAGCACGAACATTTCCTGTGAATGTTGAAAGTTGTTTTTCCTGCAAAGGACTTATCTTTCCTTCAGGATATAAAATAGTTACATCAAGTCCAGGAACTCCATGAAAAGCACTTCCTACAGCAGAACCTGTATCACCAGAAGTTGCTACAAGAATGTGCAAAGGAGTATCTTCATTTCTATTAAAATATGACATAGTTCTTGCCATAAATCGTGCTCCAAAATCTTTAAAAGCACAAGTTGGACCGTGAAAAAGTTCCATAACATAAGAAATGGAATCTAATGGAACAACTTTTGGCTGAAATGGATATGCATCCTGAATGATTGCAGCTAAATCATCATCTGGGATTTCACCTTGAACATAAGGTTTTGCCATATTAAAAGCTATATCTCTAAAAGATGGAGCTGGATCTTTATTTAATAAATCTGAATTCA
>CAMBMW010000193.1 GCA_945868875.1 uncultured Treponema sp. | reverse complement strand
GCAAACTTCAGGTAGATAAAGCCGCGCTATTTTAGCGGTTTTATCTTACACTCCTTTAAAAACTCCGCATTAGCGGCGAGCCAGGATGGCGAGTATCCAAGTTTATGAAGTGCAGAGCACGAAATAAACTTGGTGATAAAAATTACACGGACGTAATTTTTATCACACCTCCTTAAGCAAAAAGTTCATTTATTAATTTTAAAGTATAAATTTAAACTTTTTTTATATTTCCTGGTTATAAAGTAATAATATAAATGTTTAAAGTCAATTTTTTTGGTTCAATATAGATTTATTGATTTTTTTTCATATTTGACTTTGCAAATGAATCATAAATCTTAGTTTAGACTATTCGTATCAGTAAGTTTTACAAAAAAATCCATATTCATTCCAACAAAAATAACACAATAAGTGCAAATTACTGCTGCTATAAACACAAACCACACATTTTGCATTTGGGGAATAAATCTGTTCAAAAAAATAGAACAGAAAACCATGCAAATCAAAAGAATGATTCCAATTAAAATCCAGTTAAAAAGATGAACTTTATGAATTTTTATATCATCTTTGAATATTTTCAGTAAAATTTCAAAGTTTTTGATGGAATTTTCACTATTTTTTTTGCAGTCTCTTTGTTCCATTTGGTAAGTCAATTTTTCAGCCTTTGAAAACTTTCGCACATTTGTTCTACATTCTTCACAAAAAAGAAGATGAAAAGTCATACTTAAAGGAAGAATTTCATTTTTATCAAGCAAAAGAAACTTCTCCATAAAATTTTCACAAATCACTTTCATATTATTTCCTTTAGTTTTTGATATAATTCCTTTTTTGCTCTAAAAATATATGTTTTTACAGTATTCAAAGGAATATCTGTAGTTTCTGCAATCTCTTCGTAAGTCATATTATTATAAAAATACAGTTCAATACATTTTTCATAATTCTCTGGCAACTGCTTTACAGCGTTGTTAATGACATCCTTTGTAAGTTTTTTTAACTGGGTTTCTTCTGGTGTTTCATAATTTGAAACAAGAGTTGACTGTTTTTCTTCGCAAAGGCTTTCACTTGTTTTTGTTCTTTTTTTCAAATTTATAGCCGCATTATATGCAATTCTAGTTATCCATGTAGAAAACTGACTTTTTCCTTGAAAACTTTCAAGATTTTCATAAACTCTTATAAAAACTTCCTGCAAAAAATCATCAATATCACTTTGATTATTAAAAAAACGTCGCCCTACAGCAACAATTCTTTTTTTATATAAAAATATTAATTGCGAGAAAGCTATAGAATTTTTTGCAGCAGCTTCCTTAACAATTATTTTTTCAACAGAAAAATCAACAAACTTTTCTATTGATTTAGTAATTTTATTTTTCATTTGAGATTATTTTGTAAAAAATCAAAAACATGATGCCAAGCACAAAAGGAATCAGGCCACCTAAAAGCCCATATGAAAATCCGGAAATGAGAAAAAACAGGATGGTAATTGCAAATCCAACTCCAACTAAACACAATCCGGCAAATAGCGAAAATATTTTCCAATTAAAAACTTGTGGTTTATATTCGTTTTTGGAAATCCGCATTTTTATTTCATTATGTTTCCATAACAAACCAAAAAAGATTACAATTGCAGCAAAAGTAATTCCGACAATCGGAATCAAAGAAACAATAACTTGAGCAGCAGGACAAACTGGTGTCATTTTCACACTCCTATAATACTCCGCGTAAGCGGCAGCGCACGGACGCGCTGTATTTGTTTGCTAAGCAAACTCGTGGAAAAAATTACACGGACGTAATTTTTTTTCACACTCCTATAATACCCCGCGTAAGCGGGAAAACATTTTTATTTATAAATCAATTCACATTCAAATGAACTCTCAGATTTTACATCATTTCGATATTTTCCTGCAACTATAATCTTTTGAATTTGATCATCAAAAATACCAAAAATATACATTTTTTCGCCCTTTTTAATCTCCTTACAGAAATTCAATCTAAAATCAGTAATCGTTTTTTTCTGATATATTTCAGGCAAATAATCAAGAGCAAAATTTATATATCGCGAATTCGTCAAATGTCCATTCGGATCCAAGTGAGAGAGAAGAACAGTCTGTTCACCAAGATACTGCAAATTCTCTGAAGAATAACGTATTTTTCCTGGTTTTCGCTCAAACGGTGTCTGTGCATCAGATTTTATGCAAAATTCAAATTTGTCTGGACTGATAACCTCGCGAGAAGAAGGTTCCACAATCACCCAAAGACTCTTTCCTTCTATCAAAATTTCATTGTTTTCGTTTGAAAATTTATAGTAACGCATCATTTGAAAACCTTCAGGTTTTTCTTCCCGAACAGTAATAAATATTTTTTCGTTTTCACAGGGTAACCTATTGATATGCAAACTTGATCTCGAAACCATCTGGATATATCCGTGGGAATTCAAAAACGCCCTGCTTTGTCCATTTTGCGTATACAAATCCGTAACTAAATCTGCACAGTATTGCATTACCTGTTCAAGATGAAGTTTTCCATCGTAACCACATTGTCCGAACATAATTTTAACTTCTTTTGTGATTTCGTTTTTATCGCTTTTGATATTTTCATTCATTATTTTACCTCACATATAATGAAATGTAATTCCTTTATAATTTATATCCAGTTATCTTTTTTAAAAATTATTAAAGTTTTTTAATTTCCACAACAAATCACGTTTTATAAACTTTTTGTGTAAATTAAAATTATACTTAATAGGTTCAATTTCGAGTTTTTTAATTTTAACCAGTGGCAAGGATTGTAAGGGCTGGCGTAGCCAGTTCCGAAGCGTAGCGAAGGAA
>CAMBMW010000192.1 GCA_945868875.1 uncultured Treponema sp. | reverse complement strand
AGTGGTATGATGTAATCGAAAGATGTTTTCTTCAACAGTTTGACACACAATTTTGCCAACATGGAAGGAAATAATAAAGCTTTTGACAAAATGTGATACTTTATCCACTAAAATCCTAAAGTGTGCTATAATGTTCTATTATTATGAAAGTAGATTTCAGTAGACTTTGGACACGTCTTAAAGAAAAAGAAATTAAAAATAAAACTGACCTCATCCAGATGGCTAGGATTTCTACGAACATTTTAGCTAAAGTCAATAAAGGCGAATATATCTCTATGGTAGTTTTCATAAATATGCACGGTTATGGACAGTGATATTGGGGATATTGCAACTTTTAAAGAAAAAATAATACAGTGACATTATTTGGCACTTAAATGTACTAGAATAAAAGTTAGTCGAGGAAAAACTATGTCAGATACATTAATCAGAGATAACAAAGACTACGGTAGTGTTGGTGAATTCTTAAGAGATGTCGTAAAGGAAGGTTCGGAACTTTCTGTAGTTTCTGCTTATTTTACAATCTTTGCTTATTACGGACTGCATGAACAGCTCGATTCTATTAAGAGCATGAAGTTCCTTTTTGGTGAACCTACTTTTATTACCTCTGATAATGGTGATTTTCGTAATTACAAAATTGAAGACGAATCTATTGTAATAAATCCTACAGAAAAGTTTGGACAGAAACGTATTGCTTCAAAATGTGCTGACTGGATTAGAAATAAGGTTGAAATAAAATCTATTGTAAAGCCTAACTTTTTGCATGGAAAAATGTATTATACAGAACGTCACATTCAAGATATTTCTGAAGTAAAGGCGATTTCAGGAAGTTCTAACTTTACTACCAGAGGGCTTGGACTTAAAGACAAAGCAAACAATATTGAATTAAACCTGATTGTTGACAGCGATCGCCAGAAGGATGAACTTAAAGGATGGTTTGATAAAATCTGGAATGATAACACTGGACTTGTTCAGGACGTAAAAGATGAAGTTTTAAAATATCTTGAACTGCTCTACAAAGAAAATGAACCTGAACTTGTTTACTTTAAAACACTTTATAGCATTTTCAAGGATTATCTAGACGAACAGAAAGACAACAAACTTTTTGATGAGACTGCATTTAAAGACACAGTTGTATGGAATAAGCTTTATGAGTTCCAGAAAGATGGTGTAAAAGGTGCAATCAATAAACTTTTAAAACACAATGGTTGTATTATTGCAGATTCTGTTGGTCTTGGTAAAACTTTTGAAGCTCTTGCTGTAATCAAATATTTTGAACTTAAAAATTATCGTGTACTTGTTCTTTGCCCTAAAAAACTAAGTGACAACTGGACTGTTTACCAGGCAAGCAAAAACAGTACTTTGAATATTCTTGCAAAAGACCGTTTTCAGTATAACATTTTATATCATACTGATATGGGGCGAGAAACTGGAAAATCTGGTGCAGATGGACATAATTTTGCAACTTTTAACTGGAGTGCTTATGACCTTGTAGTTATTGATGAAAGTCATAACTTCAAAGGTAATCCTATGGAAAAAGAAAATTATAAAGGTGAACGGCACATGAACCGTGCAAAATGGCTCATGGAGAAAATTATAAAATCTGGAAGCAAGACAAAAGTTCTTATGCTTTCTGCAACTCCTGTAAATAACACCCTTAAAGATTTGCGTAATCAGATTAATCTCATTACAGAAGGTGACCAATCTGCATTATATGAATCGACAGGTATTTCAAATATTAGTCAAACACTTGAAACTGCTCAAAAGCAATTTACATACTGGGCTGATCCAAAAAAGAATCCTGACAGAACTACAAAGCAATTACTTGAAAAACTGGATTCTTCATTCTTCAAGCTTCTTGATGAACTTACGATTGCACGTTCAAGAAAACATATCACAAAATTTTATAATGAAGCTGATGTTGGAAAATTTCCCGAACGTAAAAAGCCTATTCCTATTTATTCAAATATAGATACAGAAGATATGTTTCCAAGTTATGCTGCTATTGATGAACAGATTTCAAAATATAAACTTGCTATTTTTACCCCATCTTCATATTTAAAAGAAGAGAAAAAAGCAGAATACGCTGCAAAAGCAGGTTCTACAGTAGAAGCCTTTATTCAGGAAGACCGTGAAAAATCTTTGATTGGCATGATGAAAATCGGTTACCTGAAAAGATTGGAAAGTTCTATCCATTCATTCTCACTTTCTATTAAGCGAACAATTGATAAGATTTCTGAGATTGAACAAAAAATTGCTATATTCAAAGAACTAGATGCTAAGAAAGAAAATACATCATCTTACGAAGTTGAACAGAATTATGATGATGGTGAGATGCTTGAAAATGAGAGTTTCGGTTGGGAAGATGAACCTGATTTAGAAGTTGGTAGAAAATTAAAGTTCAAATTGGCAGATTTGGAACTTGATAGATGGTCTGCAGATTTAAAGAGCGATAAAGATGCTTTTAAAATGCTTTATAGCATTGCAAATCAGGTTTCTGTTGAACGTGACTCTAAACTTCATGATTTAAAGAACCTTATTAAACAAAAAGTTGAAAATCCAATAAATCCAAACAACAAAAAAATCGTAGTATTTACAGCTTTTTCTGATACCGCAGAGTATCTTTATGGAGCAATCCATCAATGGGCAAAAGATGAACTAAATCTTGAAACAGGACTTGTATGCGGTTCTAAAAGTACATCAACCTGGGGACGAACTGACTTCAATATGATTCTTACAAACTTTGCACCAAAAGCAAAACATCGTGATGAATTGAATCTTAGTGCAGAAGAAAAATCAAAAGAACTTGATATTCTCATTGCTACAGACTGTATTTCTGAAGGTCA
>CAMBMW010000191.1 GCA_945868875.1 uncultured Treponema sp. | reverse complement strand
CTTTTACATTATGTCAAAAAAACTCGTAAAATCAAGGTCTGTCCCTGGCTCGCGCATAAAAAAATGTACACCAATGAGAATTTTGTTTTGCGCGAGCCTAGAGTTTTGGCGGATTGTTTTCCTCATTATCAAGCGGAATTTACACTTCTGCCAAAACTCAAAATAACGTGTGGTTTAAAATCGAGGTCTGTCCCTGCACGTGCTGAAAATTTTCACACCAACGAACGATTAGTTAGCACGTGCTGCGAGTTTTTCTTAACGCTTCGCTAAAAAACTCAGTGTTTGTTTTGTTTAAACTCGAGGTCTGTCCCTGGCTCGCGCATAAAAAAATGCACATCAATGAGAATTTTGTTTTGCGCGAGCCGTGAGTTTTGGCGGTTAATATTTCCCTTTATTATGCGAGAATTACACTCCTACCAAAACTCAAAAAATATGTGCGGTTTAAAATCAAGCTCAAGCCCCTGCCTCGCGCTGAAAAAATTACATCAATGGAGCAAATATTCTGAGAATTCTTGCAATCATGCGATAAAAAACTGGAATTTTTTTATAATCTGCAAGAGTCATTTTTGTGCAGTCCTGCAAAGTTTCTGTAAAATCCTGTTTGATTTCTGTTGTTGTCGGGCAGTTATAAAGAACTGCACCACATTCAAAGTGATGAAAAAGGCTTCTGTAATCCAAATTTACTGAACCTACAGTAGAAACAATATCATCGCTTATAAAAGTTTTTGCGTGGATAAATCCTTTTTGATACAAATATACCTGAACTCCCTCTTGCACAAGTGTTTTCAAAAAAGTTTTTCCAATATAGAATGTAATCATGTGGTCTGGAACAGACGGAACAATTACTTTAACGTCAACTCCTCGGTTTGCAGCAAAAATAAGTGCATCCATCAATTGGTTATCAATGACCATATATGGTGTTGTGATGTAAAGATATTTTTTTGCTGTGGAAATGATATGGATGTACACGTTTTCAGCAATATCACGCTTGTTACTGGCGTCATCGCCATAAGGAATAATCATGCCATCACAATCAAAAGCAGGATAATCTTGATGCAAGTATTTTTCAAAATCATCGATTGAATTATAACTGTCTTTGAAATGCTTTTTTTTCACCTGAATATTCCAGTCTTCAAGAAAAAGTTTTGTAAGATTCTGGATGCTGGAACCTTGTATGCGGATGGCGTTATCTTTCCAGTATTTAAAGCGATTATTCTGCATTTCTACGTTCATATATTCATTTGAAATATTCAAACCGCCAGTGTAAGCCACTTTTCCATCAATCACAACAATCTTGCGGTGGTCACGGTTGTTCTGGTGCGTTGAAAAAAACGGAATGAGCGGTGAAAATGGATGAACTTTTATGCCCTGTTGTCGTAAATATTTTTGATACTTTTTGGAAGAGGCATAAGGAGAGCCTAATCCGTCAAAAAGGACACGCACTTCCACCCCTTCAGAAACTTTTTTTTCAAGAATTCTTAAAATGGAAGCCCATGTTTTATCAACATCAATAATAAAATATTCGATAAATATAAAATTTTTAGCATTCTGCAAATCATCAACAAGACTAGGGTAAAATTTTTCGCCGCTAGGGAAATAATCAATCTGATTTTTTTCATGTGGATAATAATTACCTGAATTCAACAAATATGTGGAAAGACCTTTTGCATCAGGATACTTCGAAAGAATCTGGTTCACTTGTTCTTTGTTTGGAGAATATTTGTTTGTTTCTTCTTTAAGTTTTCTGAGTTTAATTTTCTGACTAAGACCGCCTGTATTTGAATGATACAGATAATAAGCTGAAATCCCAAATAGTGGAAAAATGATGACAGGAACGAGCCAGGCAAGTTTAAACTCATTTTTTCCTTCGCAGTTTGCCAGGTACATTAAAAATAATGTAGAAATGAGGATGGAACTTCCAAAATAGATTTCAACATATGGCTGAAATTTGATTAAAAATAACATAAATATGAAAATTTGAATTGCTATGAGCATAAAGTTTAACACAACTCGACTGTAGACGCTTTTTGTGAAAATTGAACGAAAATGTTTGTCTTTTACTATACGATAGTTTAAATCTTTATCAGCAACTTGTATCATATTCAGAATGGTAAAAATATAACTTAAATAATAATAGGAAAACCAAATCTTTTATACGTTTTGTAGAATAAAAAATCTGGCTTATCTAGTGAAAGAAAGTGACAGCCGGAGTAAAAAATCCAGCTGCCAAAAAAAAGGTTAGTAATTTTGAGCTTCAACCTGGAAGTATGCCTGTGGATGAGCGCAAACTGGGCAAACTTGTGGAGCTTCTTTTCCTACCACAATGTGACCGCAGTTTCGACACTGCCAGATTGCATCTCCATCACTAGAGAAAACAACTTTATCTTCAACATTTTTTAAAAGTTTTCGATAGCGTTCTTCGTGATGTTTTTCGATGGCAGCAACACCTTCAAAAAGTTTTGCAATGTAATCAAAACCTTCTTCGCGTGCAGTTTTTGCAAAACCGTCGTACATGTCTGTCCATTCATAGTTTTCACCATCAGCTGCTTCTTTCAAGTTTTCGGCTGTTGTTCCGATGCCATCATTAAGAAGTTTATACCACATTTTTGCGTGTTCTTTTTCGTTATTTGCAGTTTCTTCGAAAATTGCAGCAATCTGTTCGTATCCTTCTTTTTTTGC
Organism: uncultured Treponema sp.; assembly: GCA_945868875.1. Taxonomy (GTDB): domain Bacteria; phylum Spirochaetota; class Spirochaetia; order Treponematales; family Treponemataceae; genus Treponema_D. Next base: position 198 of record CAMBMW010000191.1, on the reverse strand, counting down.
TTTACTAGCAAAGTAAGTATATTTGTTTCGTGCCTGTGATTCTCCAGCAAATGCTGTCTGAAGATTCTTTTCTGTCTTAGAGCCTTTCAATTCCATAAATCTACCTCGAATAAAATATTTATATTTTAAAATTATAATAATTTTCAAATTAAAAGTAAAGATAAAAAAAAGAGGGAAAGATCTTGAGTTTAAACAAAA
>CAMBMW010000190.1 GCA_945868875.1 uncultured Treponema sp. | reverse complement strand
AAAAAAGTTTAAACAAAGTTCATCAGCGAGTTTTGATATAAACTCGCTGATTTTTTTTCTAAACAGTCCTTTTTTTTTTCCGATAATTTGAATATGAAAAAGAATGATTCTAAAAATACTGGAACAAAGAAAAAATCAAAAAAAAATAATAACGTTATGTTTGGAATTGGATGTGTTGTTTTAGGACTTCTCGTCCTGCTGATTTTTTTCCTTGTTAACAAAGATCAGATTTTCACAAACTTAAAAGAAACTGATTTTTTTGGGAATGTTTTTGGTGCAACACCACAGGTAATTGAAAATCACGAAATAACTCAAAAAAATCAAAAAGAGGAAATTCCGTTAAAAAATGATTCTGTAACAATAACCATAGAGAATGAAAATTCCAGAAAGAACAATGAAGAAAAAATCGATATTCAGAATGAGAATACTGAATCTTCTCAGCAAAATTTGAATTCTACAAATGATGATTTATCAGAAACTGTTCTGGAACAAAAAAACGTACAGAATAAAAATGAATCTCCAAAAATTGAAGAAAATCAGGAAAAATCAAAAAAACAGAATGTTGAACAAAAGGTACCGCAAAATGAAACAAGAAAAGATGAACAGGTAAAACAAATAGTTCAAAATATTGACTTGCAACTTTGTTTTCTAGAAATTGATGGTGATGGACTTGTTTATAGAAAGATGATAAAGAGAAAAGTACCAAAAAGTGATTCCCCTCTTACTAATGCAATAAAACTTTTGTTAAAAGGTCCGGATCCATTACAAAGTACAGAAAAAAACTGTATGTCTGTTATTCCAAAGGGGACAAACCTATTAAGTGCAAAAGTTCAAGATGGTGTAGCTTATCTTAATTTTAATGATGCTCTTGAATTTAATCAGGATGGGGTTGTTGGAAGAAATTATTCACTTGAGCAGATTGTGTTTACAGCAACTTCTTTTTCAACTGTAAAAAGTGTACAGATTTTAATAGAGGGTAAAAAGCAAGATTATCTAGGAAGTGAGGGAACATGGATAGGTTCTCCGCTTTCAAGGGAAAATTTTTAGTTGTTTCATACAATCTTAAATAAATTTATCCAGCTCTGTTACAGTAAAATACATCCACAAATCAGGTGAATCAGACACTTTGAACAAGTGGATAGTCAAGCGGAAATGTGCAATTCTATCAAAATGTTTCCGTTTGTATTCAAAAAGTCGTGTTTCATCTATTCCTTTATACGATGCAATGAGTTTTTCTCTGTACATCATATTTTTGTATGCTTCTTTATACTCAGGAATGACATATTCATTTGTGAGGATTTCTGTTGCAACCTGATATGAATCTTCAGCAAACTGTATTTCTTTGTGCCAGTTGTTTTTTCCAATTCCTTCTGTAAAATAATCTTTCGTAAGATTTGCAACAAACGAATACAAAGGACGTTTTATCAAAGAAAATTTGAACTCAGAGATGTGATTTATAATTGTTTCTTCACTGGGGATTTTTTCTCGTTTCGAATGATTTGAAAGCATTTTTTCGAACTCAACTGTCGGAACCGGTCTTGAAAAAAAGAATCCCTGGATACTGTCGCATCCAACATCATTCAAAAAATCAACCTGATCTTCACTTTCTACACCTTCAGCAGTAACATGAATGCCAAGTTCTTTTGCCAGCGAAATAGTATGTTCAATCAAACGGTTTCCGCCAAAATTTCCAATGTAATCAATCAAACTTTTGTCGAGTTTGAGCGTTTCAATATGCATGATATTTAGCGAAGCCAAAGATGAATAACCCGCACCAAAATCATCCATGTGAATTGAAAATCCTTCTTTGAAAAACTCATCAGCAATTTGTTTAATCTCATTATTTGTAATTGCGGCTGTTTCCGTAATCTCGATTGGTACAAACTGTCTGTCTAAATCTATTTCCTGGGTAATATGTTTATATTGTTCAACTACATTTTTATAATAAAGACTTGCACGTGAAAGATTTATTGAAACTGGAACGATATTTTTTCCTTCAGAAAGCCATTTTTTTTGTTGTTTGCAGACATTTCTGAAAACATATTCATCCAAAATTCGAATCATCCCGTTTTGCTCAAAAATCGGAATAAAACTTCCGGGATTCATTATCGTTCCATCATCTTTCTGCCACCTGATTAATGCTTCCGCACCTACAAGGCGTTTTGTATTTGGAGCATATTTCGGCTGATAATAAATCTTAAAATCCTTTTTTGCAAGGGCAGTTTCAAAACTATCGATAATTGCCTTTTCTTCAAAAATCCTTTTTGTATCTTTTTCTTCAAAAAATGAAAAATTTGATTCAGTATTTTCTCGTGCTTTTTTCTTTGCGACAACAGATTCGCTGTATGATAGTTCAATTTTTTTATCACTATTCCAAAAAGAAACACCAAAATAAGGACGCAAAACAGGCACATCTAAATCTGTGGAAATAATATTTAATGCGTAAGTTATATTTTTTATGCGCTGAATGATTTTTTCTTTATCAAAAGTAGGCATAAAAATGATAAAATGATCTGCATTTATGTGAGCCGCAAGTTCCATTGTTTCAACTTCGGTGAGTTCAAAAATGGATTTCCAAACAGAACGGATAACTTCATCTCCTTTGGAAATTCCACTGATAGAATTTATAATCTTAAAAGAATGAATATCTACAGAAATAATCACACCAGGAAGTGCATATTTATGCAATTGTTCTTTGAATTTCACATAGTTATAGCCTTTTGTAACTGGATCAATGTAAGCATATTCTTCAATCTGCGAAAATCTTGCTTTTTCATCGATTGCTACAATCTTTGTGTAATCTTTTATGACAGAAAATGCACAAATATCATCTTCATCATTTTTTAAAAGTAAAAAAAGATGATTAAAATAAACTCGTTCGCCAAAAGGTGACTCAACCCAATAAT
>CAMBMW010000189.1 GCA_945868875.1 uncultured Treponema sp. | reverse complement strand
TTTTGAAACTTTTGCAAACTAGCATTGATGAAACTGCTGGAAAAATTATCAACGCGGAAATCAAAAGAGTTCCTACAAGATTCATTGCCAGTACTATTATTACGGCAATCACGCTCGCCAGAATAATGTTTACAAGTTTTGTGTTTGTTCCACACGCAAAAGAAAAATTTTCGTCAAAAGTTATTGCAAATATTCTGTTGTAAAAAATCACAAAAAAGATAATAACCAGCGCAGAAATGACAACCGAAAGAATCATGTCGGTTTTAGTTAGTGTCAAAATCAAAGTTGAACCAAAAAGCGTACTGCAAACATCACCCGAAAGATTTGTGGATGGCGAAAAAATATTCATCAAAAAATATCCCGCTGCAAGCGACCCCACTGAAATCATAGCTACACTTGCATCACCTTTTATTTTTGAATTTTCTTTTGCGCACAAAATCAAAATTGCACAAATCATCGTAACAGGAAGCACAAATAAAGTTGTGTTTGTCATTTTTAAAACAGAAGCAACTGCCATAGCTCCAAAAGCTGTGTGCGAAAGTCCATCTCCAATGTAAGAAAATCGTTTTAACACAAGAGTAACTCCCAAAAGTGAAGACGAAAGCGAAATCATAATGCCTGCAACAAATGCATACACAACAAAAGAAAAAGAAAAATATGTTTTTATCGTATCAAAAATACCTGCAAAATCCATAATCCACCTATTCCACCTTACATCTGTTTTTTTTGAAGTACCAGTGTTTTTGTTGCATATTTTTGAGCAGCCTGCAAATCATGACTGATTGTGATTATTGTTATCCCCTGTTTGTGTAAATCTTCAGAAATTTCATACATTTTTTTTGTTGCTGACGAATCAAAACCTTTGGCTGGTTCATCAAGTACAAGTACAGATTTTGCAGCACACAAAGCTCTAGCAAACAAAACTCTCTGTTGTTGCCCTCCCGAAAGTTCTTTGAAGCTTCTGTTTTTATAATCAAAAATTTCAAGTTTTCTAAGATTTTCTTCTGCTTTTGCAAAATGATTTTTTTTATAAAAAGGGATAATTCCTAAATCTGCCTGACAACCCGAAAGAACAATTTCCCAAACGGTTGCAGGAAAAGTTTTTTGAATTTCAGAAGTTTGAGGTAAATAACCAATCTCATTTTTGCGCCATTCTTTGTCGTAACGAATTTTTCCATCATAAGGTTTTAAAAATCCAAGGATTGTTTTGAGCAACGTAGATTTTCCACTGCCATTTTCACCTAGAATGAAAACATAATCCCCTTTTTCAACCTGAAAATTCAAATTTTCTTGAATTAAAGTAGAGGAATAACCTAAACAAAGATTTTGACATTCAAAAAGTGACATATTCTACCCGTTCTGTTATTTTTTTTTAATTTAAAGCCTTTTGAAGCACTTCAAAATTTTTTTCCATGACACTTAAATAGTTTTTGCCGCTTTGAATCTCATTTTTTGTAACAGATTGAAGAGAATCCAGTTGTAAAATCAGTTGATTTTTGTTTTTTGTAGATGAAATCACAGTTTTTGCAATTTTCCCATCAGAGTTTTCCAAAATCAACACACAAGGAAGCAAAAGTTCATCTGTTTTTTTTGCTAAAAAAGTGATAGTTTCAAAACTTGCTTCAGATTCTGCACTGCAACCAGCAAATGCTGCAAAGTATTGCAATCCGTAATCATCTGTTAAATATCTGAATGGAAAACGGTCTGCAAATAAAATTGCTTTGCGCTGAGCATTTTTTACCATGTCAGAAAATTTTTTGTCGAGCGCAAGAATTTTTTCTTTATAGGACGCTGCATTCTGTTTGTAAACATCACTATTTTCATTATCCAGGAAGCAAATATTTCTGCAGATTTCTTCTATACAATAAGCAGCATTTTTCAAAGAAAGCCAAACATGCTCATCAAATTCAATTTCATCATCTTCTTCGTGTTCGTGATTTTTTTCATAATGATTGTGTCTGGTGTTATGTTCATCATGTTCATCAATTTGCATGCCCTCCACAATTTCTTCCTGTTTTGCTCTTTCGCCAAGCAATTCTAAAAGATTTACGCAAATCAATTTTTTGTTTGTAACATTTTTAAGAATTTTTTCTACCCAAGAATCACTTTCACCACCACCATACACAAAAAGTGAACAAGATGAAATTTTTGCAATATCTTTTACAGACGGCTGATAACTGTGCATATCCGTGCCGTTATCCTGCAAAAGCGTAACTTCAAATTTTTTTGCAGCATTTTTTTCATCTCCGAGAATATTCATCACCCAGTCATATTGCGGAAAGGAAGTACATACAATCTGAAAAACTTCTTTATCATATTGGGCAACTGTATCTAATTTTTTTTTATCTATAGAAGATTTTTTTGACTTTTTACTCTCAGCCGAAAGAATTGTCCAGAAACAGGACAAAACAAAAAATATAACAATTACTTTTTTTACTGTATTATTCATTTTTTCCTCTGCATTTTGAACAAAGACCGTTCAAAGATGAAAGTCCCAAATCAATTTCCAGTCCCAATGCCGTCGAAATACTTTTCAAATATTCAGAAGTTTTTTCATCACTCAAATGCAGAACAGAACCACATCGGCAGCACTGAAAATGGATATGTTCTGCACAATGCTTTTCTTCATCATTGGATTGATACACAAAACCTTCAGAAACCATTGATTTGTGTTTAATCAACTGCCCTTTTTCAGTCATTTTGTCGAGATTTCTGTAAACTGTTGTTTTATTTACATTCACATTGTTTTCACGTAAATAATCCGCAAGTTCTCCTGCAGTAAAACCTGTTTCCTGTTTTTTGTGAATAAACTGAGAAATTAAATCTGTTGTCTTTGTGTGATACGACTTTTGCAACATGGTTGCAAATTTATCTAAAAAGAATATTTTAGTCAAGAGAAAATAAAAAATTAATTAATCTTTCACAAATTTTTCCATTTTGCACACGTGTTTTTTTGTTTCTTCGTCGTAGTTTATGCCCACAA
>CAMBMW010000188.1 GCA_945868875.1 uncultured Treponema sp. | reverse complement strand
CGCTACGCTTCGGAACTGGCTTCGCCAGCCCTTACAATCCTTGCCACGTTTTAAAACTACAAAATCTCCTTCCAGCTAAAAAAATTTTCTATTTAACAGTTCTAAGTGCTTCAGCCGGACTTAAAGAAGCCGCTTTTTTGGAACTACCATGAACGGCAATTGCTGTGAGCAGCATCAAAAGTATATACTGCAAAATTATTGTTCCAGCAGATAACGAGAACGAAAAATGCCCTTTTTCAAGGAAAAATTGCAAAGTTTCATTTGAAATTGGAATTGTATGAATTATCGCCATAACGATTAATGAAACAATCAATCCTAAAACAGCACCCAACAGACACAAAATAGTTGCTTCATAAGTAAAAACACGACCTGTATCCTTTCCGTTCATTCCTAAAGCTCTCATTGTTCCAATCTCACGAATGCGTTCATACAAAACCATGCGATAAGTATTCGAAACTCCAATCATAACAATCAGAAGAATTACTATAAGAATAGATGTTGTAACTGTATGAACTATATTCATCACAGACTTTAAAGCTGGAATTGCATCGTCTACAGTTTCTACCGCATATTTTGTTCCAACCCAAGTGTATTGTTCATCAGTAATCTGCTTATCAATTCCCCTGTCAACATTTTTTGGACTAATTCTGTAAGCTTCCTGATGAGTTGTACAAAGTGAACCATTTTCTATAATCATTTCTTCAAGCTGCAAAGCAACTTTATGTTGATCTTTTTTATTTTTCAAGTAAAGCGACAGATAAGAATAACCGCCTTCAGGAATTCCCACAATCCTGTTCAAAGTTTCAATGTGAACATAAGTCTGCATGGAGCTTACAAAACTGTTTGATTTGATAATTCCGCAAACTGTAAAATCTGCAACATTATTCTGTCCATAAATTGTCGAACAAGTGTAAACTAGCTGGTCACCAATCTGCAAATTCAAACTTTCAGCCATAGAATCACTGATAATGACAGCATCTTCCCGGTTGAGCATTTCTCCGCCGCCATCCACAAACCTGAAAGAACTCAAAAATTCAGGTTCAGCAAAATCACGACCATAAACATTTGAACTAGCTTTTTTACCATTAAACATAAACTGACCACTAGACAGCGTAAAACAGGAAAGATATTTATAACGGATATCACTTTTGTCAATCAAATCACGCACAAATTGTCTGTCACGAATAATATTAGCATATTTTGCTTTCTGACCGTCCACAGCTTCTTCTTTTTCAAAGCCTGCAACCAGAACAGTTCCACCAGCCATCTGGATAATCATTTCTTCGAGATTTCCAACCATTCCAGTTGTCAATCCATCTATTGTTGTAACAACAAAAAAGCCAAAGGCAATTGCAATAGCCAAAATAGCATTTCTTCTTTTTTGCCGTGTAAGATTACGTAAAGATAATTTTAAAATCTTATTCATACTTCTTATCTCCCACTTTTTATTCTGAACCTTTGCTCAACGCTTTTAAAGGAGTAATCTTCAAAGCATAAGAAACAGGATATTTATTGCTGATAATACTTCCAAACAAAGCAATCAAAACTGTCACAAAAATGATTTTTAATGTTGGACTGAAATGCAAAAGTCCGCCACCCAAAATCATTTTGGCTATACTGTTTGTAATTGTGATATTCAGGGAATTAAAAATTGCCATACAGATAAACGAAAGCAAAATGCCGATTATAGCAGAAACCATAGTCAAAAATACTGCTTCAGTGTAAAAAAGACGCTTTACAAATTTTTTCTCAGCACCAATTGCACGCATAGTTCCAATCTCACCAGTTCGCTCAATTACGGAAACAGTCATTGTATTCATAATGATGATAAACACAACTACAGCAAGAATGATAATCAGCAAATTAAAAATAAATCCAATGCCTTCAACTGTACCAGAATACGAATAAGCAGCAGCTTTCCAACCCATAGCACGCACATTCAATCCTTCCTGCGCAAAACGTGCATTCAATTTAGAAATGATTTGATTTGTTTTTGAAGGATGTTCAACTTTTGTCAGAATGAACTGCCAGGCTCCATCATCAGTTTGATTCAGTTTGTCACGCAAAGATGTGTCACCAAGAATATCATCAAAACTACCTGAATCACTTGCGGTAGAAGCAAGAAAACTGTCATCTTCCTCTATTCCAAAAAAGTCGTCATCAGAACCAAACAAATCCTCTTCGCTGGCATCAGAAATAGCCAAATCTACCGAATCAGGAAGTTCCTGCGCAAAATTTGAACCATAAGTTAAATCTGCAAAAGAACGTGCAAGACTAGGATTGCAGTAAATAATTTGAAACATAGCCGAATTTTCATTCGGAGGGTCAAAAATTCCCACAACTTTTGCTTCTCGAATTGTAGACATGTTTGTACCCGCCATCAAAATTGTGTCACCAACATTCAAATCTTCGCGATAAAGTCCTTTAAACGCCCTCTGAACACGAGTATCAATCATGACTTCGTTTGTATTTGGCGCTGGAAAAGTACCTTCCACAAAATGAACACTTGGGAAAGTCTGCCAGTAAGTATCATCCTCACCAGCAAAAAGCATGGAAATAGGCAAATCATCGAAAGTCAAATCATCACGATCCATGATTGAATCCATATCCATTTCAAGTCCTTTTGCAACGATAACCTGAGCAGAAATCAACTTTGTTTTTTTTGTGATTTCAGTTTCTTCAGCAATAATTTTTTCAACTTTTTCTAAATCCAAAATTGCATCTATTTGGGGAACTTCTCCGGAAGTGGAAACACTGTTCACTCCAAAAATATCAACTCTAACACCTTTTGGTTCTTTGGCACCAATTGCAATGTCACCAGTATAATTCTGACGAAAATCTTTTTCCAATCCTCGATTTATAGATTCCAAAAAAGAATTTCCCATAATAACGATAGCTATACCAAAAATCAAAAACAGAGAAATAATAATAGTTTTAGATTTATGTTCTCTTAGATTTTTTATAGCCAGATTAATAATAGCTTTCATATTTCTCC
>CAMBMW010000187.1 GCA_945868875.1 uncultured Treponema sp. | reverse complement strand
CCGTCATTTCCTGTTTTTGTAACCAGACTTTTCCACCAGTCGGCTTATCCATTCCAGACAGATTATACAATAACGTAGATTTTCCCGAACCTGAAGGTCCCATAACAGCAACCATTTCACCTTTTGCAATACTAAAAGATATATCATGCAAGATTTCATCTTTACATAATTTTTCAACAACTAAAATTTTTTCCATAAAATACCTTTTTTCTTTTTTGAAAATTAGTAATAGGATGGGTGGCTTTTTGCTACGCAAAAAACAGGCTATTCGCCCTTCGCTACCGCTCATCCGCTTCCCTCGCTTCGCTCAGTCCAGTGGACTGCTTCGCAGGGGCTACTATCCTTGCCACGGTTTAAACTAAATAACTCATTCTCTGCTCAAACAACATTCATACGCTTTTATTTTCTTCACATCCATACTTCCAGTTTTTATTCCTGCAACCGAAACAAACAAAATAATGCTCAAAATGAAAAATATCTGCTCCCATCGAATCACAAATCTAAATCCAAAAGCTCCAAACGATTTTAAAATCTGTCCACAAATAAATTCGCCAAGAATGTTTCCAAGCAGAATTCCAGCTGCAAGTCCAATCATCACACGAAAAAAACAACTCTTAAAATATTTTTTGCTTATATATCCATCGTTAAACCCCAGAGCTTTTTGCAAAGAAATATTAAATCTATTCTTTTCAATCATCAATCGCATAAAAAGAATTATCACAATAAAAATAATCAGCAAAGAAATTCCCACAGCAAGAATTCTCACCATTTTTAACTGATTAATCGTTGGACCATAAGTTCCCTGCACATAGTCTGCAATATCAACGATATCCACGTCATAGTGCGAATATTTAATCATCCATTTTGCAGGTTGTACATTTTCCTGTAAAGTTACATAAAAAATACTCCACATCACATTCTGTTTTGCGTTTATATCAAAAGAAAGATTACTGATTTTTGCAGTTTTTCCGCCATTTGTAATATCAGAATAAATTCCACATACAAGAAACGGTTTTACACTTCCATCATAAAAAAGATTCACCTCATCACCAACTTGAATTCCCAAATCTTGTGACTGCAGTCCAGAAAGTGCAATTTCGCCTTCTTTTTCCGGCTGTTTTCCTTCAGCGTAATTCACAGGAAAAATCGAATGATTTCCAGATTCAAGAATCAGATTGATTTTTTTTCCGTCTGACAAAATTGCAGGACAGGAAACAGTTTTAAACGCTGCAAATTTTTCTACATCAGAATCGCAACGCAGTTCTTCCAAAAGATTATCAGTTATTTCCAGAATATTTTCACACTGTCTCACATCCATCCTGATGCCGGCATTTCCAATCCCCATATAAGTTACAAACTCTGGCGATGAAAAAGTGCTGAATAAATTCTGCGGAATCAAAGATAAAATCATACAAACTGATGCTACAGTTCCAATTATCAGATATTGATTTTTTTCTTTTTTTGCACGCTGTCTTGTCACCAAAAACAATGCTTCAAGGGTCGAAAGTTTATCCATTTTTCTAAACACACGCCTGATAAAAAGCAGAATAACAGCCTGCACCAAAACACACGTAATTATCGTAATCACAAAAGAAAAAAAATTGTCGTCAGAAACACCATATAATTCACGGAATTTCCCAGAAAGAATATGATTTAAAAACTCAGCACCTATCAAACCAAGAAACGAACCGCACAACGAAAACAAAAAATACTTTGAAAGATATAATCTGCGGATTTGTTTGTTAGATATCCCCAATGCTTTTAACATTCCAGCTTCTTTTTTATCCTTTTCGACTTCAATTGAAGTAATAAAGTTGATGCAAAGGAGCGAAATCAACAGAATCGCTATTCCCACAATCAAAATCACCAAAATCATAATTCCATCAGATAAGGCATTCATCATTCGAATCAAAGGTTTTGTTACTGCAGGACCATTGGAATAAAGCTGCGCATTTTTATAATCAGCCGCAAATAAATCAGTGTCAGCATTTTTTTTCAAAAGAAACTCAATCAGATATTCTTCAGTTCCATTTGATTTTATACGTTCATAATCATCTTTGCAAACAAGAAAACGTTTTGATGACGCCATCATAGAATTCATTTGTGAATCTCTGATAAAACCTGCAATAATCAGGGACAGACCTCCAATCTGCATTTTGTCCCCGTCATTCAACTCATACATCGAGCGATAACAAACAGGCACATAAACTTCGCCCTTATCAAGAACCGGAAAATCATTGGTTAAATCCAAAAGAAAATCAAATTTTTCAGATTGCACACACAATCCATTGTCCTGAGTACTTCCTGCAAGATTGTGTTCTCCAAGAACAATCGAACTGTTTTCCAGATTTAAAAAATTACAAACCTGCCATTCCAAGACATCAGAATGTTCATTTGCAAAATCAGCAATTTTTTCCTTATGAATTTCACCGCCATGCATCTGAAGATAATCAGGAGTCAAAGCCCGCTCCATCAAGCCATCCACAGAATCAAGCAAACTGCTAAATAAAACAACTGCAAGTGAAATAAAAAGCGAAGAAACAGCCATAAAAATTACAGTCGAAAGTGACAAAATTTTATGCCTTTTGATGTCATTCCACAAAAGAGCGTTAATCACGTAAATCTTCCTCCCATAAAAAGTCAGGAAGATTGTTTCAACAATCGACTGACTTTTTATCGCTGTTCCGTAATGAAATGAGGAACAGCAGTTCAACAATAAGTTTGCAACGCAAACTTCAGGAAAGATAAAGCCGCGCTATTTTAGCGGTTTTATCTTACACCTCCTTTAAAAACACCGCGTTAGCGGCGAGCCAGGATGGCGAGTATCCAAGTTTATGAAGTGCAGAGCACGAAATAAACTTGGTGATAAAAATTACACGGACGTAATTTTTATCACACCTCCCATCTTAATATATTTTCAATTACAATTCGACACGTTGTCGGTAATAAAGTTAAAAAAAAATATTTCTTCCATAGTTAATCATTTTAATAGGTTCAATTTCGAGTATTTGATTTACAAACCGTGGCAAGGATTGTAA
>CAMBMW010000186.1 GCA_945868875.1 uncultured Treponema sp. | reverse complement strand
TATTTTATGTTTGAAAGAAAAAAATACAAGGAATTTGCAAAACAACAATTAAAAAATCGATGGGGAATTCCTATTTTAATAACTTTGATTGTAACTGCCATTTCTGGTTTGTTAAGTATTAAAAATTTCGCTGCTCCAGATTTATTTGCTCAATATTTTTCTAATACTATTACTTATGAAGAATTTGTTGAAGGGTATATATCTGTTGACACTCCCCTTTCTTTTATGATTGATATTTTTCAAACACTGATTTCTGGCATTTTTTCTGTTGCCTGTGCCAGTGTTTATTTAAAAATGTCGCGTTCTCCAGAAAAAATTACATTTTCAACATTCGTTCAGGGATTGAACTTATGGTCAAAAGCAGTACTTGCAACTTTATGGACTTTTCTCTGGACATTTCTTTGGTCTCTTTTGTTTATTATTCCTGGAATTGTCAAATCCCTTGCTTATTCACAAATTTACTATTTGATTACAGAATATCCAAACCTTTCTGTTACGAAAGCAATGAAAATAAGCATGCTGATTACAAATGGTCATAAAGCAGATCTCTTTGTAATGTATTTAAGTTTCCTGGGTTGGTGTATTCTAGCTGCAATTCCTGCGGGGATAGGCTTTATTTTTCTTACTCCATATATGGAAATGACTTTTGTAAATGCATATCATGGAATGCTTAAAGAGGCTGTAGATTCTGGAAAACTTCAGCCTGATGATTTAACAGAATAAACAAAAACTGTTTAATTTTCATAAACTGATTATCTACATTAGAAAGTTGAGTTTTTCTATCTTTTTGGATATTCTGATGTTTTATGTTAGGTCTTTTTAATTATAATTGAGTTATAAAAAAACTTTAATATACGAGGAAATGATTTTGGAAAAGAAAACTAAATCAGGTTTAATTATTCTTATTCTATTAATTCTAATAGTTTTTGCATTACTTATTGTTAATAATATTTCTCATCAAAGAATATTACCTTCCAATAGTAATATAAATTCAGCACCAGTTACCAATAATACACATTTTGACAAATCACAAGTGAAAAATTATAAAAACAAGTATATTGCTGCACTATATATTGAAGGACAAATTTCTGAAGAAAATGTTGATTACAGTCAAAAATGGCTTTTATCCACCATTAGAACACTTAAAAATGACAAAAATAATGAAGCCATTGCATTATTTATAAATTCTCCTGGCGGTGCAGTTTATCAAGCAGACGAAGCATATCTTGCTCTTCAAGATTACAAAACTACTGGAAAACCAATTTATGTCTATCAAGGTCCAATGGCAGCTTCCGGGGGATATTATATTTCTTGTGCAGCAGATCAAATTTATGCAAACCGAAATACATTAACAGGTTGTATTGGCGTGATTTCTGGAACTACATTCGATATGTCAGAATTTCTTAATAATCTTGGAATAAAAGCTGAAACTATTCATTCTGGAAAAAACAAAAATATGATGAATTTCAATGAACCGTTTACAGATGAACAAAAGGATATTATGCAGTCAATTTCTGATGAATGTTATGAACAATTTGTTTCTATTGTGGCAAATGCCCGCAAGATGTCATACAAACAGGCAGCAGATTTATCGGATGGAAGACTTTACACGGCAAAACAAGCTTTAGAGAATGGACTTATTGACAGAATTGATTCTTGGGAAAATATGATTGAACACCTTTCTGAAAAAATTGAAAAACCTGGTATAAAAGTCAAAACTTTCAAAAAAGAAAGGAAAACCAATTTTTTTGATTTAGTTACAGGAAAGACTAAACAATTATCTGATATGATTGTGGCTGAAAAAATTGGGCTTCCAGTTGAGATTGTAAACCAAATGAACGAGAAACGCATTGAACCAAAATACTTATTCCCAGGATATTAGAATTTTACAAAACTGAATTGAATGAAAACGGCTCAAAATAAATATTTATGCTGTTTTCATTCATTTTTATCTTTTTAATTTATAAACAGAAGCTTTTTTTCCATTTACTAATGTATCAATCTTTTCAACTATATTATATTTATGTTTTTGAATAATTTCTTCCAGTTCAGTTTTTCTTGCGGTAAGGATTATCACAAAGGATTCTTTTGATTTTAATACTCTTTCAAAGGATTCAAACATTTTATCGTAAAAACAAAGGATATCCCCCATTTCTTCGTAGAATCCCCATGGTGGATCTGTAATAATTTTATCTATAGATTTATCTGGAATATTGTTAAGTGTTAATGCATCTTCACAGAAAACATTAACAGAATCTTTATTTTGTAACTGTTTTTTTTCTTTTAATAAGGAAACTTTATGTTCATCTATATCACATGCAAACAGATGATTAAAATGAAATTTTTTAACTAGTTGAATAGGAATGGAGCCATACCCACAAAATGGTTCTAAAATGTTTTCATTTGGATGTATATCAGAAAAACTGCAAATCAAATAAGCAATTTCTGGACGCAATTCTCCTTTGTTTAAATTCTTTTCTGTAAATTCACGTTTAAAAATGAGTTGTCCGCAAAAACAAAACCCTTCTCTTCTTTTTGAAAACCAAATTTCAGTTGAAGGTGAAACTCTATCAACTTTCATTTTTGAATTCTTAATGACATTCTCTTCAATTTTTTGAATCACTTTTTTATCAATTTTAACAAACTGATTTTCATTTGAAAATCTAACTCTAAAAGTCCCTTTACTAATCAAAAAATATTTTTTATCTTTATAAAAGTCATTTATGAGCATTGTAAAACAATCATTTTCATTATTATTTTGAGTCTTCAGTGTTTTTATTACGAAAAAAGTGTTATTAAAATATAAGACTTTTTCCAGCTCACGAGAATTCCCATTATACTGATAATGTATCAGTCCATCAAAAATATTCAGGATTTTCACTCCTTTTATCAATTCAGGAAGATTCTTTTTTATTATATTCTGAAATCCTGTTGCGAAAGTTGAAATAAATTCTGCCATGTATATTTTATAAACTAATTTTTGTGTTTTGTAAATTTAAATAATATTTTGAAGATTAAGGGACAGACCTTGTTTTTACTCCACAAAACAGGGGACAGACCTCGTTTTATTGACATCTTTCCAATCCTTCTTCATTT
>CAMBMW010000185.1 GCA_945868875.1 uncultured Treponema sp. | reverse complement strand
TTTTCTCTGATACATTCATAATATTCGGAATCATATTCAAATTTTTCTGAACTCAAATATTATAGAAATTCAGATTATGAGCTTTTTGTTCTTAAATTTATTCTTAAAATAGTTACACTTTTGAAATAGTTATCCACATTTTCCTGTGGATAACTTATTTTTTTGGTTACACTTTTGAAATATTATTCTTTATATCGTATTTCTATGTTATATATAGATTTAGAAACCTTATAGATTTTTCTATGGTTACAGTTTTGAAATAAATAGTTACAGTTTTGAAATATCTTCTATTATAACAATTAATTAACAATTAATATTTAAACAATTAATAGAGTTTGTGGATATGTGGATAACTTAAAAAACTCTTTCAAAACTGTAACTATTTTTGATACTTTTAAATATCAGCTGTTATTAATGCATATCTTGTGTCTTTTTCCATAATCGGAGGTTTACTTTTATAAAGTGTAATCCCCTCCCCTGTTTGATCAAAACTTACTTTCAACTCTGGATAATGTTTTTCCTTTATTTCCTTGATATATTCAATTATTCTAAAATAACTTACATTTTCCTGATTTTCGTTTTTTGCATCATCTACAGGATTAAATTGTTCAACAAGATGATGTCTTGGAATAAACAACGGTTCTGTTATTGAATTATTTCTGTACACAAGCCATGCATAAATATCTTTTGCAATAGGTGAAGAAATATTTTTATAAACTGTATAATTTATTGGAACTGCATGGGACTGACAAAAGGCTGCAAATTCTGGTGATAAAACTATTTTAAAAGCAAAACTTTTTTTATCACCACTTCCATCATCAGCTTCTTTGTATTGCACTCCTTCTGTAAAACGAATGTTTCCAGTTGAATGTGTTGTTATCTGTATATCCTGTTTCGGATAATTTCCATCATACAAATCTTCAAAAAGATATCCCGCTTTCAATTCTGTAACCTTTTGTGTAAAAGAAAATGCCGCGTTTGAAAAACATTCAAGTTGTTCTTTGATTTCCGGGCCCCGGCTTTTTGGTAATTGTAATTCCTTTAATAAATCGCTAAGTTTTGCATATTCCATATACACAGGACCGGCACCTTTTCCTTTACTGATTACTGCATGCGTTGTTAAAACACTTAAAAGTAATCGTCCATAACGTCCATAAGGTACATTAAAAGGTGACGTAAGTTTCAGTGTAATTCCTTTTGTGCCTTTTCTTACAAATACAGTTTTGTTAACATTTCTAAACGGTAATGACGCAGTAGTAAAAAGTGCTGGTAAATAAGACAATGAATGTTTTGCGTCAGGTTTATAATCAAAATTGAATAATTCTGCTTCAAGATTATCTGCTGAAATTATTTCATTCTGATGGTCTTTCTTATTTTTTTTCACTATATCCTCCTTTTGAGGAAAAAACTTAAATTCGGATAAATAAAAAAAAGTCCTCTCAAATGCTCAAAAAAGGGGTTCTACGGGCTTAAAACGATATTCCTCGAGAAATATGTCGTCTTTATCAAAATATCCCCTGTATTCAGTTTGTAAGGAGTTTCTTATTTTCTTAAAATTTCGCCATTATTTGTAATGACAGCTTTTCCGTCACTTATATCCTGTCTTAAATAAGTCATTGCCGCTCTATATGCCGTAGCAAGAGAAAAACCATTTGAGCAAAACATTTGACGAAGCTCTGTTTGTTCTTCTTTTGTAACATGAATTCCAATCAATACATCTTTTTTTCTGGAATTTTGTGATACAGAAGATTGATTAGTTACAGTTTTGAAAGACAAGTTGTCTTCACCTTTTTTTTCTGGAATTACATTTTCAGATAGACTTGTAGTATTTTTTACGCTTTCCGCAATTTTCAATTTTTGTTCTTCAGCAAATGATAAGTTTTTTTCGTGTACTGCCATTACATTAACCTCTGTGCTAAATTTGATATAGATTCTAGAGTTTCTTTTTTTGCACGAACTCTTTTATCCTGAATAGTTGTGTGCGCACTTTGACTTTTTTCAAATGCAGGGTCTTTTGGAATTACAATAAATTCAAATGAAGTTTCAGATGAATTATAAGCTTCAAGATATGCTGCCTGATTTGAAAGACGTTTATCCTGCTGATTTAAAATGATTTTTTTGTATTTAGGACTTACACCATATTGTTTGTCAATTTGAGCAAGATTTTTTGTGAAAATTTCCCATCCATCTTTTGAAAATTCATCTAATTTCAAAACTGGAACTACTTCATCACAACCAATAAAAACTGATTTTTCAAATTCATCAAAAGCAGGTGATGTATCAAAAATACAATAGTCAAAATGTTCTTGAAGCTGAGGGAGAATAGTTTTTTGGAAAATAAAAGGATATGTTTCTTTTTTTGCCCAGGCTTTTAGTTCGCCTCCGACACCAAAAGTTGGAATTACATAAAGATTTTCAACATCTGATTTATAAACACATTCTAAAACCTGAGCTTTTTCATAAAGAATATCAGCCAATTCATGTTCAAAACTGTTTAAAAGCCATGAACTGGAATTTCCCTGAGGGTCGCAGTCGATGTATACAACTTTTTTTCCTTTTGAAGCAAGTTCAACAGCAAGTGATACACTGATGCTTGTTTTTCCAGTTCCGCCTTTTTGCAAAGCAAATGCATAAGATTTCACGTTTGCCTCCTTGATTGTTTTTAGGTTAAATATATATTTAACCATTTAATCATAAAATGTCAAGTTAATGGCTAGTAAATACTTTAATGATTTACTAGATATTTAATATAAGTTAAATAAAAAGTAATTATATGTTTAACCATTAAACAATATAATAGTTAAACTAATAAATATGTGTAAAACCTAGATTAAACGATTTAATCAAAATTAATATTTAAAAAAAACGTTCAAATCCTTGTTTTGAGAGGATTTTTTTACTTTTTTGAGTAATTTATTGATTTACATAATAAACGCTGGAAAATGAAAATAAGAGCCGTTTCAGTGATGTTGATTTTTGTTTGATGTAGTTACAGTTTTGAAATAAATCTTTTTTTAAAGAAATAAAAAATAGTTACACTTTTGAAATAAAAAATATAAAAGTGAGTAAAAAAGGTTACAGTTTTGAAATAGATGCTGAAGAAAAA
>CAMBMW010000184.1 GCA_945868875.1 uncultured Treponema sp. | reverse complement strand
CGACTATTCAGTCCATTTCTTGAAGATTAAACTTGTGTTCACTCCACCGAAAGCAAAGTTATTTGCCATTACGTAATTTGCATCAATTTTGCGACCTTCTCCTTGAATATAATCAAGAGGAGCACATTCTGGGTCAACATTTACAAGGTTTACATTTGGATGGAACCAGCCTTCGTTCATCATATTGATTGTAAGCCAGCTTTCTACACAACCGCATGCACCAAGAATATGACCGATGTAACTTTTTGTAGAAGAAATTGGAATAGCTCTGTCGAAAACTTTGTAAACAGCCTGAGTTTCTGAAATATCTCCATGAGGAGTAGCAGTTCCGTGCGCATTTACATAAGCAATATCTTCTTTTGAAATACCAGCATCAGCAATTGCCATTTCAAGACATTGAGCCTGAGTTTCGCTATTTGGTGATGTAATATGAGTTCCGTCAGCATTTGTCGCAAAACCTACAATTTCACAGTAGATTTTTGCACCACGTTTTACAGCATGTTCCAAATCTTCCAAAATCAATGTGCCGGCACCTTCTCCAATAACAAGCCCATCTCTGTCTTTATCAAAACATTTTGGTGTGAGGTTTGGAGTGTTATTTAAACAAGAAGTAGCTCCTAAAGTGTCAAAAATTGCTGCATCTGGAGCCGAAAGTTCTTCTGAACCACCACAAATCATAATTTCCTGGCGACCATCTTCAATTGCTTCATAACCATAACCAATTGACTGAGAACCAGAAGTACAAGCTGTATCTGTGATTATAATGCGTCCGCGAATCTGATAATAAACTGAAAGATTGCAGGCAGAAGTTTGTGGCATAGCCTTGATATAAGTCTGCGAGTTCAACATAGAAGAATCACCAGTTTCTACCATTTTTGCAAGGTCACCAATGGCATCCATGCTTCCCATACAAGTTCCGTATGCAATTCCACAGCGACCGTTTTTCAATTCATCAATAACGTCATCTTCATCTTCTTTCATAAAACCAGCCATTTTTAAAGCATCTTGTGTTGAAAGAAGAGAAAGTAAAGCAACTCGACCCATGCCACGAATTTTTTTTCTAGGAAAATTTGGAAGCGGCTCATCATAAGGACAAGCCATTCTTGTATTCATCTTTGTAAAGCGTTCCCATTCAGGCATATAACGAATTTTGTTTTTGCATTCTTTAAGATTTTTGTAAGCAGTTTCCCAATCACGTCCAAGTGCAGAAACCATACCGCCACCAGTTACAACAACGCGGCGTTTTCCATTAGGTTTTGTAAATTCCATAAAATATCCTCAAAAATAAGAAAATTTATTAATTATATCATATTTTCACAGTCAAATTCAACTTATAAAATTTGCTTATAAAATTTGCTGATGATTTGAACAGGCTAAATCGAAAAATGCCTGTTTTTGTTTTGTCTGAGGAATTGTTTGTTTTGTAAAAGCTTCACCCTGTCACATTTTCCCATATCCGCCTAATTCTTTTTACCCCACATCTCTTTCCAGCTGATGATTTCCTGTTCAAGTTTTTGATTTTTTTCGAGCATATAATTCATTATTTCTGCGAACCTGCCTTTTTCGATTAGTGTTTTTGCTTTTTTTAAATCGTTTTCTTCAAGAGGTTTTGCAAAGGATGAATATTTTTCTAGTTCTTCGATTCCCATTTTGTATGGCTCAAAATTTATGTTTGTTTTGGTGCAGAGGTTTTGGAGAATGTAAAAACCGTCAGGGTCCATATCGCCAAAATGCAGATATTTTTTTTGCTGGTTTTGACTGTGGAGCGTTTTTATGAAATTCTGTTTTGCACTGTTGTGATAGCCGGAAAGGAAGATGTAAAAAGTGTCGGCTTCTTTGATTCTGTTAAACGATGTCAAATTTTCCACCGTCATGATTTTTGTGTCTTTTATTTCAAAGGCTGCAATATCTTTTATGGAAGCTGAAGAAAGTGCAAGCGGAGTTTCTGGAACTATGGGGATTATGTTTCCGTTTTGAAAAGTGATTTTTCCGTTTCCTTTAAAATATACGTAAGACGGATTTGAATAGACATTACATTCTTCAAGAATGACTTTGTTTTCTTCTTTTTCGTCTGCACAATTTTCTATTAAACTTTCAAAATATCCGCTCTTTTTTAAAATCCGCAAAACTTTGTTTCTATAATAATTTTCCCATTTTTTTGAATCAGACAAAACAGAAATTGAAAGTTCCCGCTCGAGAATTTCATTTTTATTTTCCAGAATGAATGTCAAAAGTTGTAAAATGTTACGAGCCTCTTCCAATGAGAATTCTGCATTTTTTCCTTTTTCGAGACGTTCGCTCTGAGTTTTACAAAAATCTTTTACAATCTGATGACAAGATGGATTTTCGTAAATCTTTGAATAAAACGAAATTTCTTCCTGCTGCCGTATTTTTTTATCTTTTACTCCAAGAATCGTGCGGATTTTATTCCAGTTTTCATCTGAACTTTCTGCTGTAATTTTTGTAATGCGTTCATACTTTCTGTCAATATGAATAAAATTTTCTGATTCCAGAAGACGGCATTGTTTTTCAAAATCTTCGATTTGATTAATATCCGCTGAATCCTTTTCATATTCATTGAACACTTCGGAAGGCTTTATTGAAAAACTTTGCGTAACGGAATTTTCGCCTTTATAAGTTTTGCTCGATTCGAATTTTGTAAGAAGTTTTTGAAGTATTTGTTTTTGAACATTTGAATATAGTTTTATCATCAATGCCAGCTTCCTTCTACAGGTTTTGTATATTTTCCTTGAGTGTAAAGCGAAACTGTATTTTCAATATGCTGCCCTATACTGTTGATTTTTTCTGGAGGCGCCGCATAGAAAACCTGAAAATTATTGTCTTCCAGAAATTTAACCATCTGTTCAATTCGTTCTTTTGACAAGGCAGAAAACGCTTCATCGATAAATGCAATGCGGGCACAGCAAACATCTTTCGGATAAAACTGCATAAGGCTTGCTGCAAGAACGATAAAATACGGAGTCTGCTTTTCACCACCACTGGCAGAACCCTGTTTTTTTGACAAATCCATTTCAGATTCTTCATCGCCGATATGACTTTTGATTGTCATGTCATAAGTAAAATAATTTCTGTAATCTGAATAATCTTCTTCCTG
>CAMBMW010000183.1 GCA_945868875.1 uncultured Treponema sp. | reverse complement strand
ATATGGAATTTCATTCGTATTCGCCGGTTTGCCCTTTTAAATCGATTGAGGATATCAAAGGAAAACATATTACTGTTATGGGATTGGGACTGAACGGAGGCGGAGAAGCTGCTGTTAAATTTTTTTTGAAAAAAGGCGCGTTTGTCCTTGTGACTGATATGAAAACGCAGGAACAGTTGCAGCCGACTATTGACAGAATTCATGCTGATTCGACGATTGATATTTCGCGACTGACTTACAGACTTGGTGAGCATCGGATTGAAGATTTTGAAAATGCTGACTGTGTTATCAAAAATCCTGGTGTCAAATATGAAGGAAATGTTTATCTTGCGGCTGCAAAGGCGATTGAAACTGATTTGAGTATTTTTCTGCGTTTTACTGATTGTCCGATTATTGCTGTGACTGGAAGCAAGGGGAAATCGTCGACTGTGAGTGCGATTTATTATGGGCTTTCGAAGGCTGGCTACAAAACTTTTTTGGGTGGAAACATCACTGTGAGTCCATTAACTTTTTTTGATGAAGTTTCTGCTGACACACCTGTGGTGATTGAATTTTCTTCGTGGCAACTTGCTGATTTACGGGGCAGAAAAGTTTTGAAACCTCATATCAGTTTGATTACGAAAATCGTTCCTGACCATCAGAACTGGTATGGCAATATGGAAGATTATGTTGCGGACAAACGACTGATTTACGCTGATCAGGATAGTGGTGATTATTCGATTTTTGATGAAGGTGGTGATGAAGAGGGAACAGCCCCTGATTCTGCTTTGCATCCAGGAATTGCAAGCTGGGGTGATTTGTTTGCAAGTGAGTCAAAGGCGACTGTCTTGCGTTACAATGCTGACAAACCTCGTTATGATTTGGGGAAACTTCTTGTTCCTGGAAAACACATGCAGACAAATGCACAAAATGCGGCTCTTGTTATGCAGCTTATGAATGTTCCGAAAGATAAAATTGTTAAAATTTTACAGACTTGGCCTGGAATAAATCATCGTTTGCAATATTTTCACAGCTGGAAAAGATTTGTTGATTCTCCCAAAAATATTGAAGTTTCAAAGTCGGTTGGAAATGCGAAAAAGGAAATTGAATATAAATTTTATAATGATACTTGTGCTACTGTACCTGAAGCGGCGGCTGCAGCAACTCAGGCTTTTGAAAAACCTGTTATTCTGATTACCGGCGGAACTGATAAAGGACTCGACCTTGATAAACTTGTGCAGGCTCTTTGTGGAGAACTTACTTTTGATGTAAAGCAGATTTATTTTCTTGATGGAACGGCAACTCAAAAAATCATTCCAATGTTGAATCAGCGTGGTGTTAATTATTTTGGACCGTTTGGAAGTCTTGTTGAACTTTTGCAGGTTCTAAAAACCAATCTTGAAAATCAGGAAGATATTGATAATGCGGATGATTTAGATTTAATAGAAGAAAATGATTCAGAAATAATTGTGTTTAGCCCTGGAGCGACTTCTTTTGGAATGTTTGCAAATGAATTTGATAGGGGAAATCAATTTATGAATGCGGTTAAAGAAATTTTTTAAGGATGATTTTTTATAATGCGTTTTCCTTGTAATTAATTATTATATTGAAGATTTTTGTGATTTATGTTATTTTAAAGGGTAGAGTGCATTTTTTAATACTTGAGGTGTGTTATGGCTGAAGAAAAATTTGATTTTTCTATAGATAGTTTGGGACCTTGTACTATTCCTTCTCCAATTAAACTGTCAACTGAACATGGGGACTATACTGCAAATTATGTTAGTGATGATTCTTATGTGATTTCTAATGTGAATGTTTATGATAAAACAAAACCTGTTGTTCTTGATTCTTCAAATTTGATTGAAAAAGCAGGTCCACGTCAAAATATTTATTTTGATCCAACTCATGCAAAAGCAGGTATTTGTACTTGTGGCGGTTTGTGTCCTGGTTTGAATGATGTTATCCGTGCAATTGTGCGTTGTTTGAATACTCGTTATGGTGTAAAAACTGTAAAAGGATATCAATTTGGTTTTCATGGATTTTTTGCAGAATCTGGTTATGCACCGATAGAACTTGATCGTTATTTGATTGACGAAATTCATAAGATTGGTGGAACTTATCTTGGAACTAGTCGTGGTGGCGGTCAAAGAGTTTCTGAAATTGTTGATTGTCTTGAACGCGATGGAATCAATATGCTTTTTATTATTGGTGGTGATGGAACTCAGCGTGGTTCTTATGATATTGCGTGCGAAGTGGAAAAACGCGGTTTAAAATGTGCCGTTGTTGGTGTTCCAAAAACTGTTGATAATGATTTGATGTTTATTGATCGTTCGTTTGGTTTTGAAACTGCTGTTCAGCGTGCAAAAGAAGCAGTTGCTGCCGTTCATATGGAAGCTGCGAGTCAGATAAACGGAATTGGTCTTGTAAAACTTATGGGACGTGAGGCAGGATTTATTGCAACTGCTGCTGCTTTGGCAAGTCATGAAACAAATTTCTGTTTGATTCCTGAAGTTCCTTTTGAAATGGAAGGTGAACACGGATTTTTGGCTTGTCTGGAACGACGTCTTGCAAAACGCGGTCATGCAGTAATTGTTGTTTCTGAAGGTGCGGGGCAGGATTTACTTGTTACTACAAATGCAACTGATGCTTCTGGAAACAAAAAACTTGCTGACATCGGCATTTTCTTAAAAACAGAAATCGAAAAGTATTTTAAAGAAAAGAATATCGAAATTAACTTGAAATATATCGACCCTTCTTATCAGGTTAGAGCTTCTGTTACAACTGCCAGCGATTCAATTTATTGTGAACGTCTTGGAAATAATGCTGTACATGCTGCGATGGCAGGTAAAACAAAATGTGTAATCGGTCTTGTTCATGATAAGTTTGTGCATTTGCCAATAAAAGCTGTAACTGCTCACAGAAATGCAGTTGATCCTGAAGGTTCTTTGTGGAGAGATGCTTTGGATGCCACAGGTCAGCCTGTTCTTATGGTTAATGATATGGAAAAAGCTCAGGCAAAAATGGCTGCTGCTGTAGCTGGTGCAAAATCCAAGCCGAGTGAACAAAAGAAATCAAAATAAAAATTAATAAATCAACGCTCTGAACTTTTTTGTTTAGGGCGTTTTTTTTATTTATACGGTTTTG
>CAMBMW010000182.1 GCA_945868875.1 uncultured Treponema sp. | reverse complement strand
TTTCGGAAGGCAAATGTTTGTGATATAGATGCAATTTCTGTTTTTGTGGAAAAAGCAAAAGAGGTGATGGAAAATCAAGGTATTTTTCAGTGGGATGAGATTTATCCTTTAAAAGAAGATTTTGCTGATGATGAAGCGAACGGACATCTTTATGTGGGTGAAATGGATGGGAAAATTGCTGTATGTTTTACTTTGAATAAAGTACAGTATGAAGAATATTTTGCTGCTGACTGGGAAAACAAAAGTGATGATTTTATTGTAATTCACAGGCTTTGTGTAAATCCTGATTTTCAGGGAAAAGGAATTGGTTCTAGTGCGTGTCATTTTATAGAAGAAATTGCGTTGAAAAATGGTGCTTCTTCTGTCAAACTGGATGCGTTCACACAGAATCCGATTGCGCTTTCTATGTATGAAAAACTCGGTTACAAAGTGAAAGGTTTTGCGGATTGGAGAAAGGGAAAATTTGTGTTAATGGAAAAGGTTTTGAAAAAACTGAAGAGTTGAAAAGAATTCTGCAGGGTTTTGTTCTGGGGTAGCGATGTGAAGTGCGCGAAGCGGCCACCACAACGGAGCGAAACGTAGTGAAGCGAAGTGAGGAGGCTGGAGCGATAGCGGAACACGGAACGTAGCGACGGCCAAAGGCCGGACCCCCCTGATGATTATTTGTATATTTAAAAATTTTTTTTGAGAGGAAAAATGAGTTGTATTTGGAATCCCTGGCGCGGTTGTCACAGATGTAGTGAAGGTTGCAAATTTTGTTATATTCATAAAGGGGATGCGAAACACGGACGGAACACGAATGAAATTGTAAAAAGTGAAAATTTTTATCGGATGGTGGAGAAAAAAAAGAGGTCGGGGGAGTATAAGGTTGCTCCAAACGGCGGTCTTGTGTATTTGTGTTTTCAAAGTGATTTTTTGCTGGAAGATGCGGATGAATGGAGAGGGGAGTGCTGGAAAATTATAAAGGAGAGGAAGGACTGTTCTTTTTTATTTTTGACTAAAAGGATTGCAAGGTTTATGGAATGCGTGCCGCAGGATTGGAATGACGGCTATGAAAATGTGATTGTGTGCTGTACGGTTGAAAATCAGGAGAATGCGGATAAGAAACTTGCGGTATTCCAGAAATTACCAATAAAACACAAACAGATTACGGCGCAACCTTTGATTGGTCCGATTGATTTGGAAAAATATCTTGATGGTGTGGAAGCGGTAACTGTAGGCGGTGAGTCTGACAGGTATGCGCGGCCGCTTTATTATGATTGGGTGCTTGATATTCGCCAGCAGTGTATCAGGAGGAAGGTGAATTTTTCTTTCAGACAGCTTGGGACTCATTTTATTAAAGATGGTAAAGAATATACTGTGCAGGTGAAAGATTTGATGAGCCAGGCGAAAAAAGCTGCAATTGATGTGAGTTTTTGAATTTTGTTTTTTTCATTTTGGATTTAAAATATTTTTTGAAGGAAATAGCCTGCCAGAATGCTCAATCCTAATGCAGCTATTATGATGCACACTTTCAGGAGAATTTTTCCGGGTTTGATTTTTTCGTTCTGAGTATTGTCATCTAGTTGTAATTCAAAAATTGTTTTGTCATCATCATTTCTGATTTTTAGTTTTTTTGCCATAAAACTACCACCTTTTTTGAGAATTATAATATTTTCTCTTGGAAACAACAAGATTAAATGACAGAATTAAATGACAGCAAAAAGATTAAAATCAAAATTCATAGAAAAAATCAAGGTCTGTCCCTGCACGTGCTGAAAATTTATACTCCAACGGACATTTTGTCAGCACGTGCTGCGAGTTTTTCTTAACGCTATCGCTAAAAAACTCAGTGTTTGTTTTGTCTAACTGTTTAACTGCCTGCTTAGATTCAGTTTACAAAAGCTCTGTTTACTCGTTTTGAAATATTGCAGACAATTTCATAACCGATAGTTCCAATGCAATCTGCCATCTCATCAGCAGTAATTTCTTCTTCCCCGCTTTTTCCAATCAGAATAACTTTTGTACCCATTTCTACATCAGGAATATCTGTTACATCTACCATAAACTGATCCATGCAAATTCTTCCTGTAATTGGAGCTTTTTTACCGTTTATCAAGACAAAATATTTGTTTGAAAGCATACGATTATAGCCATCTGCATAACCAGCACAAACTGTTGCAATTTTCATTTCTTTTGATGCTGTAAAAGTTCTGCCATATCCAATTGTTTCACCAGCATGAACTTGTTTAACCATTGAAACTACGCTGTACCAGCTTAAACCAGGCATAATTCCTTGCGGTAAACTGTTTTTATAATCTGGTTTTAATCCATATAAGACAATTCCAAGACGGGCAAAAACTGATTTTTTGCAGTCATGCCATAATCCACTGGCAGAGTTTAAACAATGATTATATGGAAGATTTAAATCAGCTGTTTTGTTTATGACACGTTCAAACTTTTCAATCTGATTTTTTGTAAATCTTTTTGATTCTTGATCATCTGAATCTGCTACACACAAATGCGTAAAAAGACCTGTTATATTAAGTTCATCTTTATATTTCCTGATAATTTTATCACAATAGTCAGGATTATCTGCATCTAACCCAATTCTGTTCATTCCTGTATCAAGTGCAAAATGAACTTTTACCGGCAAGTGTTTTTGACTTAGTTTTTCTGCATAATATTGGTCAGGAATTGTCTGTGTAATATCGTATTCAGTCAGTTTTTCAGCTTTATCAACAGGAGTATAACCTAAAATTAAAATCTGTCCTTTTATTCCGCTTTGACGCAATTTAACTGCTTCGTCAATTGTTGCTACGGCAAAATCAGTTACACCTTCTTTTTGTAAAGCAGCCGCCACTTCAATATCCCCGTGACCATAAGCATCAGCTTTTACAACTGCCATTATTTTCTTATTTTCTGGTAAGTTGTTTTTATAAATCTGATAATTTCTAACAATTATAGAAAGATTTATTTCCGTCCAGCAACGTTTACTCAATTCCTTCATAAATCGCCTTCTTTAAAAAAATATTGAAAAAGATTTTCAATCATCAAATTTCAGTGCAAATGAATAAAGGTTTAAACAAAACTCCTTTATTTAACTGTTCGCTTAGTACGAACAAAGCATAACCTTTTGAAAGTTGATTCTTTCTTCGTGGTTGTGATTTTATTGAATATATTATAGT
>CAMBMW010000181.1 GCA_945868875.1 uncultured Treponema sp. | reverse complement strand
TTTCACAGCTCACTCACGTTCGGTCCTTCGGACTCGACTTCGTCGCCTGTTCAAGACTCGGTGCGCTAAGCAGTTTAAAATCCTGCAAATCAGATAGTCAACTGGCGAAATAATACAAGGTCTGTCCTTATTTATTCAGAACTTCGACATAATTACAAAACACTTTGTGAAAAAAGAGGGACAGACCTTGTTGAAATCGAGTGAGGTCTGTCCCCTTTTTTACCCGTTTTTTTTAACTAAAGATTTCGCACTTCAATTGCACGAGATGTGTTCCATGCTTTTTTCATTCCCACAGAAAATAGAACAGGCAAAAGCGATAAATACATCTTGATTGATTTTTTTCCACCTCTTGCAAACCATGCTCGTTGAGATTGAGCCCAGATTTTTGTTACCATT
Source organism: uncultured Treponema sp. (assembly GCA_945868875.1). Classification (GTDB taxonomy): domain Bacteria; phylum Spirochaetota; class Spirochaetia; order Treponematales; family Treponemataceae; genus Treponema_D. The sequence goes on along the minus strand of CAMBMW010000181.1, from coordinate 2,812 downwards.
GGAATAAAATTCAAAAACATAGAAATGGCATTTGTAAAAGATGTTTTATTCTTAAGATGCAGAATTTTTCTGATAAAAAGTTCAATTTTTGCTATTCCTTCTCGAAGTTGAAGAGAAGTGGAAGTTTTAAAAACAAGCGAAGCACTTTGCATCATACAAAAAAGTTTCGCCAAAAGAAATAACGTATCTTTTTGTGTTTGGAAATTAAACCGTTGGGAAAAAGTTGCCTGTTTACTGAAAATGCAAGTAAATATTTCCATTAAGAATAGAAGAAGAGCATAATAAATAACTGGTTTTAAGTCAGCAAGTTGCTGTTTGAACGAAAACTTCAATACAAAAGCAATAGAAATCTGTAAAATGATAAGCGATAAACAAAAATAAACAGGTAAAAACAGAAAAAGAATACTAATCACTGGGATAAACAGAATTTTTATCCAGCATGGACATTTATGTAAAAAAGAATTCCCACTGATGTATGAAAAAGACGAATATTTTTGAGCCATAAATTTACCAGCTTACCAGACAAAATCCTGCAAAGATTTATAATCACATAAAGGATTTTTGATATTCCATTGTTCCAGATTTTGCTGCAAAGCCATTTGAGGAGTTCCTTCAAACACTTTCTTTCCACGAAAAAGTACAATAAAAATATCGGCAAGTCCCAAACACTTTTCTATTTCGTGTGTCAAAAGGATGATAGTTTTACCTTCGTTTTTCAGATTTGATACAAGCTGATTGACCTGACGAACACCAGAATAATCAAGATTTGCATAAGGTTCATCCAAAATAATGACAGGATTGTTCATGGCAAGCATACATGCAACTGCAAGACGACGTTTTTCTCCGCCTGACAGAAAACGTGCAGGAAAATCAGCTTTTTCCAAAAGACCCGTTTTCTCCAAAGCAGATTTTACACATTCATCCAAAGCTTTTCCTTTGATTCCAAGATTTTTTGGCCCAAAAGCAACATCTTCTCTGGGAGTTTCGCCAAGAATTTGGGTTTCAGCTTCTTGGAAAACAAGACCAACCCTTTTACCAGCTAAATCGATGGTTCCGCTATCAGCGTTATCAAGACCTGCTATGATGGACATTAAAACACTTTTACCAGAACCATTTTCACCGCCAATAATGATGCATTTTCCTTCTGGAATTTCAAACGAAACATCATCAAGGGCGATTTTTTTTTCAAGACCAGTTGTAAACACTTTCGAAACATTCTGAATCTTTATCAAACTTTTTCCTCTTTCTGCGCTTGATTTTTTTCAGAGAAAAGATATTGAGCCAAAATTGGTCTTACTTTCAGTGCGATTGGAATGGAAACTGCAATTTTCAATAAGTCGCCTGGAATGTAAGGAATAACGCAAGCAGCCATTGTGTAACTAAATGCACTTTTTTCGATTGGAACTTTTCCTGCGGCTTGAGCCCATCTTGCAAAATGGAAAATACCTGGCACATATAATACAACCATTCCTGCAAAAATAGCAAGACTAATGCGAAGTGCATTTTTCAATGTAATTTTCTTTTCCATTACAGAAGGTTTTCCTGCAATAAATCCTGTAACAATAGCACCAATAAGATAGCCGGGTAAAAATCCTCCAGTTGGACCTGCCCAGACAGCGACACCACTTGTACCACCAGAATAAACTGGCAGACCAATTAAACCTGCTGCAAGAAAAAGAGCAGTTGGTGCTCCACCCAAATATGAACCAAGCAAAGCTCCAGTTAATATACAAAGACCATTTTGCAACACAATAGGAATGGGACCCAACGGAATGCGCAAAAAACAACCAATGCAGACAATCGCTGCAAACAACGCAATAAATGCAGTTTTAAGTAAATTTTTGTTTTTCATGATAAACAAAATATATCCTATTGTAAACTTTTAATCAACTGTTAGGTTTACAATAGGACAAGCAGATTTAGATAAACTTTCAACCACAATACAATTTTCTTCCATAAAAACTCCTCTTGTGATAACAGAATTTTGCAAAGCAAATTTCTGCACAATTGTAATACCAATGCCTTAATCAGACGAATCATTATTACATGTTTAAGAAAATTGTACTTTCTACCCTCGAGGGGAGGTCAAGAAAAATTTGAAAGTTTTTTGTAAATATTTGATTTCAGAATTACTCTTTCATTAAATCAGCAATTGTAACACTATCCAAATATGATTCAATCAGTTCGTCAAGTTTTCGCCACATCCCAACGGTTCTACAAACATTTTGTTTTGGACATTGTTCTGCATTTTTTTCCAGACATGCTACTGGTGCTAAAGTTCCTTCCGTGAGCCTTAAAATATCACCAATGCGATATTCTTCAGGTTTTCGGTTTAACATATATCCACCACCTTTTCCATGAATTGCATCCACAAATCCATTTTTTGAAAGTAATGTCATAATGGATTCCATATATTTTTGTGAAATTCCTTGTTTTTCTGAAATTTCTTTTAATGGAATGCGTTCATCTGATGAATGTTCTGCCATTTCCACCAATACACGTAATGCATAACGTCCTCTTGTTGAAACTATCATTATAATTAACCACCTTAGATAACCAGATAAACTGCATCAGAATTCAATCCATAAACAGGTTCTGAAAGTGCTTCATAACCGTCAGGGAATTAAAATTCTTCAGAAACTCAAATCTAAATCAAACGGCGCAGTTTAAGCCATCTTATTTATTTTTTTTCACATATTGTGATTATTTATATCTTTTGTTACCTACTATGTCAATGGGTAATCAGATGATTGCAAAAAATATATTTTGTAACCTGATTTTAGTAAAACGAGGTCTGTCCCCTTTTTTATAA
>CAMBMW010000180.1 GCA_945868875.1 uncultured Treponema sp. | reverse complement strand
ACTCCCTCGCGCCAACTTTTATGAAAATATTTTTTATAATGCGTTTGCCCTGATGTCTGTCCCTGTTTTAAAACCTTTTGAAAAATGGAAAAATTTGTTTGAAAGTGGAAAACTGCGCCAGGCTATGGAGCAGGCACGCGAAGCGTGAGCCACCACAACGAACGAAACGAAGTGTAGTGAAGTGAGGAGGCCGAGCGGTAGCGAGCTGCGTAACAGCCGCCCGGGCGCCCAAATAATTATTTTTAATGAGGTTATTATGAAAATTTTGATTTTGAGTGATTTGCATGCGCATAACGATGTTTTAGATAAAATGGACGATGTTTTTGCCAAGTCGGATGCGGTATTGTTTGCTGGTGATTTTGCGGCGTGTTTTAAGCCTGAAACTGGTAAGGAAGCCTTGCTGCAACTTTGTAAAAAGCATGATACGATTTTTGCTGTTCTTGGAAATTGTGATAATGAAGATTTTCTGGAAGATTTGGAAGAGCAGGATGTTTGTGTTGAGAAAACTCTTGTTTATCATGAAGGGCTTGCGATTGCAGGAGCTGGTGGTGGAACTTATTTTACTGGAAAAACGGAATTTGAACGTGAAGAACAGGATATTATTGCTGATTTTAATATCGTAAAAAATTGTGTTGAAGAAACTGGTGACAAATCTCTTTGGAAAAACTTGATTTTAATATGTCACAATCCACCGAAAGGAAAAACTGTGGATGCTGTAAATGAAAATTTGCATGCAGGAAGTGAACTTTTTGCTAGGTATATAGAAGAAAATCAACCGCTTGCTGTTGTTTGCGGTCACATCCACGAAGGTGTGGGTATGGAAAAAATTGGAGAAACCCTTGTAATTAATCCAGGAAGTCTTGGAGAAGCCGGCTCTTATGCTCAAATGGAAATTGAAAAAGAGGGCGAATTCTGGCAGATTAAAGATGTAAAGATTTGTAAGATTTCCTAATTTATCAGATTTTTTTTTACTAAATCATCTTTTCACAATTCATTGTTATCTTTATAATTATCACTATGATAGGAATTATTGATTATAATGCCGGCAACATTACAAGTGTTGAACGTGCCCTTAAAAACTTAAATATTGATTTTTTGATGTCCAAAAATCCACAGGAACTTGAAAACTGTGATAAACTCATTTTTCCTGGTGTTGGAGATGCGTCTTATGCAATGCAGCAGTTAGCTAAACTTGGTTTTGACAAATTTATTTTAAGTCAGGTTAAAAAAAACATTCCGCTTTTGGGCATTTGTCTTGGTTCTCAAATCATTTTTGATTTTTCTGAAGAAGGAAACACAAAATGTCTGGGGCTCATCGGCGGAAAAATCAATCATTTATATTCAATTGACAAATCTCTTGAATCAAAAGGATTTAAAGTGCCACATATGGGATGGAATAATCTGGAAATAAAAAAGGAATGTCCAATTTTAAAAGACGTTCCAAAGAATGCTGATTTTTATTTTGTTCATTCTTATGTGATTTGTCCTGATGATTCTGACGTGGTGTCTGCCACAGCTGATTATGGCATCAAAATTCCAGCTGTAATCCAAAAAGATAATATTTTTGCCTGCCAGTTTCATCCAGAAAAGTCTGGTGAGCCAGGATTACAAATATTGAAAAATTTTTGCAATCTTTAAGCTTGTCATTTAAAGTAAAAAATATCAGATTGTTACAGTTTTTTTGAAATTTCTATAGGTGATTTTTATTAGGTGATTTTTATGTTGAAGAAAAGAATTATTGTTTGTCTGGATGTGAAAGACGGACGCACGACAAAAGGCGTAAAGTTTCAGAATAATATTGATATTGGCGACCCTGTTGAAATGGCAAAGGAATATTACAAGCAGGGTGTAGATGAACTTGTTTTTTATGATATTATTGCTTCGGCTCGTGGCAGAGGTCCAATTCTTGAATTGATTTCACAAGTTGCTTCCCAAGTTTTCATTCCATTTTGTGTTGGTGGTGGCATCGGTTCAATAGAAGATATTCGTTCTACAATTCTTGCTGGTGCCGAAAAAGTCTCTTTAAACAGTCAGGCTGTGAAAAATCCCGGATTGATTACTGAAGGTGCAAGAATTTTCGGAAATCAATGTATTGTTTTGGGAATGGATGCTGCAAAAGATGAACAGATGCCAAGCGGTTACAGAGTTTACATAAACGGTGGCCGAATAAAAACAGATTTAGATGCGCTGGAATGGGCAAAAAAAGCTGTTGAGCTTGGGGCGGGCGAGATTGTATTAAACTCGATTGATGCTGATGGAACAAAAAACGGTTACGAACTGACTTTGACAAAAATGATTTCAGAAAATGTTAGTGTTCCAGTGATTGCAAGTGGTGGAGGCGGAACTCCTGAGCATTTGGCAGATGCGCTTACAAAAGGAAAAGCTGATGCTGCATTGATTGCAACGATGGTTCATTCTGGAAAGTACACTGTAGAAAGCATCAAAAAAGAATTGCAAAAAATGGACATTCCAGTGCGACTATAGCGTTAAAAAACTCGCTGCTCGTGCAAAACAAAATGTTCAGTGGTGGGAACACTTTTAGCACGAGCAATATCTAGCTCTGCTAGTTTCAGTCTCAAAAACGTCAACTGCATATAAAAAAGGCTCTTTTTTACCTTCAGAATATGACAAGTCAATACCGTTTTCTTTCATTTCCTGTAAAATATTTTCATAAATAAAAACAGCAATTCGTTCCGCACTAGGATTTTGTTCAAAAACTTCAAAATCATTTAGATTTGTGTGATCGATTTTTTTACAGCACTTTCTAAGGGCGTTTTTTAGCTTTGAAAAATCTAAAAGCATCCCGCCTTCGTTTAAAACATATCCTCTGACATGTGCGAAAACTTTATAATTATGACCATGAAGATTTTCGCACTTACCGTTATAATCCTTCAAAAAATGAGCTGCAGCAAAATCAGCTTCAACGCGTACTTCAAACATAAATTCATTATAAAAAGTCCAAATAGTTTTATCAATATCATTTTTAGAATTAAAGAGGGACAGACCTTCTTTTTTTCCATTAGAAAAGATTCCTGTTCCTGCGCTCCATCTGCCGAAACTCCATAAAGAACTGTTCCGACACTTCCAACTCGTGGGATTTGCCCTGCCCGTCCTTAAAGCTGATAAAATACCTTGTGCCGCTTTCCGTGGATTCCTCCCGAAGCGTGTATGCCTTAACCCTGTATGCCATCCTGTTGTCCTCCTGCAAAAAATGAGTGAGGGG
>CAMBMW010000179.1 GCA_945868875.1 uncultured Treponema sp. | reverse complement strand
AAACAGGCTGCAAAGGCCTTATAAACCCGTCTTCGCATAATTTAAAAATTGCAGTAGCACAAATAATTTTTGAAATAGAGGCAATCAAATGAATAGAATCAGGTTCAAGAGGACGTTTATCATCGGTAACATAACTTTTTTTTCCAATTGCAGTATTAGAAAACACTTTTCCGTCACGACTCATACAATAATTCACCGATTGAATTTTACCTTCATTCATAAGGCGCCTAAAATGTGCATTCAAAACTTCAAGCCTTGTTCCATCATAACCAATTTCTTCCGGCTCAACCATAATTTTTCCTTTTGAAACCATTTTTATCTCCCTGAAAAAAAAAGTAAAATAATTATAACTATAATTATACAATAAAAGAATAAATATGACAAGTATAAAATTTAAAAAAATAGCACAAATTTTGTTCTTAACACGCCTTCCGCCATTCCCTAACGGTCAGTCCTTCGGACTAGCACTTCGTGCTATGGCTCCACGCTTGGTGCCATGCAGACAAAACCCTCAAGGAGTAATTCCACTCTGACAAGAAAAAGCAAACTATCGTTAGCTAAAAATTATACATCAAAATCTATAAATCATCAACTAAAAAAAATGAATAATATTAAACGAATAAAAAATAATAATAATTAAACTCTTCAAAAAAAAGTTTTATAAGTTACCTTTTTGGCATCTGAAAATCATTACTTTATCATTGAAAATTTCTTTATTATATTTTGCAATGCCAATAAAATCTTTTCCAAACATATCAAAAAGATTAGAAACAATCGTAAAGGGCGGGACTCTTCCAAGAATTTTTTCACCGTCAGTTAAAAGTCCAATCTGAACAGGCATTGTGTAGTCACCTTTCTCTTTAAATCCACCACCACTTGATTGAACTGGAATAATTGCAAGCCGACCATTCAATAATTCCTTTGAAAATTTTTTACCGATTTTTAACGACATCGAATTATGATAGCCACCTGGAATATCACAATAATCTATACCTTCATTTCCAGTTGTTTTTACGTTATACATTTTTGCAATTTTTTTTCCACAATATCCACGAATTACTTTTCCATTTTTAATGAAAAAAACTTTGTCACCTTTGGGAACAACTCCATCTCCATCCCAGAAACATGTCATCCATCTGTTTTTGTCAGAAACATCATTAAAAACTGTTAAATCTTCTGAAAAAACTTTCTGTCCAATTTTACCTGAAAGTAGGGAAGTACCATTTTTTATTTTTTCAAGAGATAAACATTCGCGCAGCAAAGAAGTATATCCATAATATTTATCTATAATCAAACATTCTTCCGGCATTTCAACTGTTTTTGTGAAATTTTCAAGATAATTATCAGCTATTTTATAGAAAGATTTTAGTTTAAGATTTCTTGAAGTGTAAAAAATATTTCCATCGTTGATATTCTTACTGTCTTTATGTTTAAAAAATAAAGAAATGCTTGAGTTTGCATCCTTACAATGAAAATCCATTCCACAAGAGTTTTCCATCCTTTCTTCCCAAAAGCACGAGCTAACATTTCCGCCGAAAGTATAATCAGGATATTTTTTATGCAGATAATTCAAAACTTTTTTTGCAGCATCTAAAATTTGCTTATTATCAAAAGGTTTTTCTGTTTTGTCACTGCTTCGCACGCCTTTTTCCAGTTCAAAAGGGTATGGTCTTTTTAATTTCAGATTGATTTCAGCTTTTTTAAATCCTTCTTCATCTTCGATTTTTCCTTGCTGATAGTGAATTCCAACAAATCCGTCTTGATGAACTCTAAATGAAGTTTCAATCTGATTTATTTTATCAAAACTCACAACTTTATTTTCTACCATTGAAGCATTTGTACTATTAGTAATATTAGTATATTTTTCTTTTATCATTCTTTTCTCCGTTATAAATTATTAAAAACTTGAAAGTTTAAATTAAAAGAATTAATTAATTGTGAGTTTTTTCACTCTGATTGTTGGTCCACCCATGGCAACTGTTACAGACTGACCATTTTTTCCGCATGTTCCGCTGAAAAATTCCAGATCATTTCCCACTGCATCAATATCAAAAAGAGTCTGAAAAACAGAACCTGTAATGACATTAACCAAAACAGGTTCACTTATTTTACCATCACGAATGACATAACATTTATTCGGTTGAATAGTGAAAGTAGAATTTCCAGTTCCATATTCACAGTCATAAATGTAAAGTCCATTTTTTACTTCTTCAATTATTTTTTCAGGATTATCAGAACCATTTTCTATATATGTATTTGTCATACGGACCATCGGATTTTTGTAAAAGTTTTGAGCCCTTGCATTTCCTGTTGGCTTTTCGTTCAAAACAGAACTAGATTTTGCATCATGCAAGCGTCCTGTCAGAATTCCTTTAGTCATAAGAAAAACTTTTTCTTTTTTATTTCCTTCATCATCATAAGGACAATAACCGTGCAGAAGGCTGTCGCCTTCATCAACAATTGTTACTTTTTCATTGCCAACTTTTTTGCCCATTACCCATTCTTGCTGCAGAACTTTATCGTTTAGCATAAAATCAGCTTCAGATTTGTGACCAAAACTTTCATGAGTAAAAATTGAAGTAACAGAAGGAGCAAGAACACACTCATAATCACCAGGAATTACTGGTTTTGCATTTTTTGCAAAGTCAATACCTTTTTGAACTTCTTTAATAATATCATCTTCTTTGTTTAAAAGTTCATCAAAATAAAAACCAAAAAGTTGTTTTCCAGGATAAAAATTTCCTCCATTTAAATTCATTTCATGACCAAAGTAAAAATAGCATCTTTGATAATCCTGAATAATTTCAGCACCTTTACTTGAATAAAATTCTTTGATTAATGAATAAGCATAAAACGAAACATGTGTCATTTGGATTTCTTTTACAGATTTATCCGTACACATCTTTTTGTAGTTCATGCACAAATCAGCTTTTTGTTCCACAGTGATATTTCGAACTGATTTTTCATCCTGAAATTTTAAAACTTTTGCTTTGGAGCAACCAAGATTTTTTACAATTTTATTTTTCTGGATGTTTTTATTTTGTCTGGCAACAAGTGCAAGAGAATCAATCTCATTTTGAATGGAATTCAAATCGTTAGTTACGCTGGTATACCACATTTTTCCATCAAAAACTCTTATTTTTGCACCAATTACATTGGTTTCGCCATTTTCCTCAACTTTATCATTTTTTAGATAGTAATATGATGTAAATGTATCTTCAATACGCACTTCGGTATAAAGATTTTCCGGAA
>CAMBMW010000178.1 GCA_945868875.1 uncultured Treponema sp. | reverse complement strand
CTTATTATTTTAACAAATCTGCTATTTCAGGACGCTTCCATCTTGTTGCTATCACATATGCTGTATCTCCTGAAACATTTTTGACACCTGTATCAAGACCAAATGACAGCAGTTTGCTGACTACTTCTTTTGAAGAAATTCTAGCTGCATAATGCAAAATTGTATTTCCCTGAATATCAGTTTTATTTCCAGCATATTTTACTATATTATTGATAATGCTCATATTCTCTTTTTCCAAAGCAATTGTCACACCGTTTCTGCCTTTTTTATCAATCATTTGGAATGGATTTGCACCATTTTCAAGCAAAATAAGAATCGAATTCATATCTTCTTTTTCAATAGAATAATTTAGTGGAGTGTAACCGTCAGCATTTCGAGTATCAATAGGATAACCGTTCTCAATGAGGAAAAGCAGAACTTCTTTTGGTGTGTTTGAACCTGCTACAATATGAACAGGCGTATTTCCATCCGTGTCTGTTATATTCAAATTATCGCCTAAAACTTCTTTGATAACATCAAGACTTCTTGGTAAAACAATGGAAAATGGGGTACGACCTTTTTTATCACGTGCAAGAGGATTTCCACCAGCTTCCCTGATGATTTTTATAATTTCTTTATCGCCCATAAATGCAGCTTCATGATATGCATTCTGACCGTTTATTTCCTGAACATTTGGATTTGCCCCGAACTTCAAAAGCATTTTAACATTATCTTTGTTTCCGCCGCGAATTGCATCCATCAAAACAGTAACTCCGTTTTCATCGCTGCAATTTGGATCAGCCCCGTAACTCAAAAGTTTTTTTGCCATACTGGCTTTACTTGAAATAACAGCTTCGGCAAGTGGTGATTTTCCTGAACGGTTTTGAACATTTACGCTCAGTCCTGCCTGGATTAATGCATCAACAGAATTTGGTGCATCCCACCTTACAGCCATGTGCATTGCAGTGCTTCCAAGATTATCTCTTGCATAAATATCAGCACCGCCATCAATCAAAATTTTAATTATGGATGCATTGTTTGTTTTTGCAGCACTAAAAAGACAAGTTTCCCCATTTGCATTTTTTGCATTTATGTCAGCACCTTTTGTAAGCAGATTTGAAATTGCATCACCATATTGCCATTCAGAAGCATAATGAAGGACTGAATTTCCACTTCCATCACGTGCAGAAATTGTATTCGAAGTAATGAGCCAATCCTGCACAGAACCTCCATATTTTAAAGCAAGTCGCAAAGGAGAATTATTATTTGTGTTCGCAGAAAAGATGTCAGCATTTTTTGCAAGGAGAAGCTCGCCAACTTTCTGACGGTTTTTCAAAACTGTCAAAAATAATGGAGAATTTCCATCTTTGTTTCTGATATTCACATCATCAGTCAAACTTATAATATATTGAATTTTTGAAAGTGAAACATCATTTATCAAAGCAATGTGAAGAGGAGTATTTCCATCAGTATCCTGCGATGTACTGTTTTCGCGTTTTAAAATGGCTTCTAACATTTTATTATCTGCTTCAAGTGCAAGTTTTAAAGGGGAACGACCTTTTGTATCTTGAGTATGGATATTTGCACCATACATTGTCAGACTATTTGCAAGATTCATATTTCCTTTTTGCACTGCAATTTCCAGTGGAGTAACACCTTCTTTATTTCTAGCATTAACATCAGCACCGCCATTAATCAGTTGAAGTACAACTTCTGAACTTACATTCATCATTGCAGCATTATGCAGAACAGTATCACCATACATATCTTTTGCTAATAAATCAGCTCTGAATTTTAGAAGTATATCATAAATCTCGCTGATTCTATCTTTTGGCATAACAATCATAACAGGAGACTTTCCAAGATTATCATTTGCGTTTACATTTGCACCTGCATTCAGCAAAAGAGTAATGATTTCTGTATTTCCGTAACGAACAGCTTCATGCAATGGCGTTGCACCAGAACTGTCCTGCACAAAAGTTTCTGCATTGTTTTCCAAAAGATAACGGGCAATTGAAGTATGTCCCATTATTGCTGCCAGATGTAAAGGAGTCTGTCCATCTTCAAAACGCATATTCATGTTTCGGTTCGACAAAGCATCTTGGAAGTACGAAAAATCAGATTTTACTTCATCTGCACCACCCATAATCAATTCTGCAGCAATATCAACAACTAATTCTTCATTGATTTTTTCAAATGCAATATCAAGCGGTGTTTTATCATTGTTATCTTTTACAGAAAGAGGAATTCCTTTTTCAATACATTTTTGAATTGCTTTTAAGTTTTTTGTCCGTACAAAGTAATGAACGATTGACTGACCGTTTTCATCACGAACTTCCCCGATTGGAACAGAAATAAAAATATCATAAAACGCATCATCTGTTTGGAAACCTAAGTCAATTGCTGTAAAATCATCATTATTTCTTGAGAATAAAGATTCCGCAGAAACAGTAGATAAAATTCTTGCTGCTTCAAAAGAACGTTTTTTTATGGCAACATGCAAAGGAATGTCCCCATCATTATTTTTTAAAAGCGGGTCAGCACCTTTTGCGATAAAAAACGAAATAAGATTTGTATTATTTATTTCGGCTGCCAAATGCAAAACTGTATTTCCATTCTCATCAGGTTCATTGATTTGAGGAACATCAAATTCCATCATTGCCGCATCATAATCTTTTTCTCTAATCAACTGATGAGGAGTTTGCTTTTTTGTTGAATTACAACCCAAAAAAAAGATTCCGGCGAACAACGTAAATAACCAAATTCTAACAATTTTATTCTTCATAACGTTTCCTATTTCCATTGTTTTTTTTAATCATTACAAAAAAAATGCAAGAATATCTTTTTTGATTATCGGAAAAAAAATAAAAAACTTAAAAATACTTTTTTACAAACTGTGATAAGTGGAAATTTTGAATTGACGAAAGCACAAATAAAGTTGTTTTTTGCGTTATTGTTTATTGATATCAAGCATTTTTCTAAAAGCACTTTCAGGTTTGCTCAATTCTTTTGAACCACGTGTGATTTTACACAAAGACATTCCAAACTTTTTGGCAATTTCTCTTTGAGTTGTTCCTTTATCTATTTCCTTTACCAAAAGCCATCTGTTAGCAATGTCTTTTAATTCAGGTTTTGTAAACAGACAAGTGAAAAAATCATATAGAAATTTTTCATCTCTAGATTGCATAATAAGATGACATAATTCCTTGATTGTATCGTCAACAATATTTTCTTTTTGATTATCGTTTTCAAGATTATTCATAATAAGTCAGTTTATCTTAAAAAACAGGTTTTTACAAATGCTTTTTTTCAATA
>CAMBMW010000177.1 GCA_945868875.1 uncultured Treponema sp. | reverse complement strand
TACGTTTAAATCAAACTTACGCTATGTGCAACCTTTCTAGAATATACTCAACTATTCTTTTCGCCAGTTGACTATTTTATCTGCAGGTTTTTAATCTACACAGCGCACCGAGGCTGGAGCTGCCGCCGAAGGCGGGCCACTGGCTCATGTGTGTCAAAATTTTTGACGAGTTTTGGCACTTGCAAGAAGGGACAAACCTTAGTGAATTAAAATTTTATTGTATAATTCAAGGTCTGTCCCTGTTTTATAACTGATTTTGCCAAAACTCAAGGCTCGTGCAAATAAGACTTTCGGTGGTGGGCGAATCTTCGTTAAGAGCCAGGGCTGAGCGGATAGCGAACAGCGGAAGGCGACTGACTAACAGAACTTTGCTAAAATTCATTAAAAAATAGAAAAATAGTGCCGAAAATATTGATATGGCGAAGAATAGTTATGAAAAACCAGATTTTTGGTCTCAGAAGGCTTTTTCAGAAGGATATCCTGCAAGATCGGTCTATAAATTGAAAGAAATTGATGAGAAATTTGGATTTATAAAAAAAAATTATACTGTTTTGGATTTAGGGTCGGCACCAGGCAGCTGGACTACTTTTTTACTACGCAAAATGGAAGGTTCTGGAAAAGTTGTTTCGTGTGATTTAAATCCTCTTTCTAAATCTGTTAAAGGCGATAATCTTTTTTTTATTCAAGGGGATTTAAATGATGCTGAGATTAGAACTCAGATTAAAAATCATGGGCCTTATGATTTAGTTGTTTGTGATGCTGCTCCAAAAACTACTGGAAACCGTACTGTGGATACTGCACGAAGTGAACAGCTTGTAGAAATGGCAATATGGTATGCGCAGGCGATGCTTAAAACAAATGGAAATTTTGCTGTGAAGATTTTTCAAAATGGTGACCAGCAAAAGCTTTTGAAATCTATGAGGGAGATTTTTAGCAGTGCAAAAGGGTTTAAACCAGAAGCCTGTCGTTCTGAATCTTTTGAAACTTATCTGATTGGTATTGATAAAAAATGAGGCTGCAATATATGGAAGAAATAAATCAAAATAATGATGAGATAATAAAACAGTCTGAAAAAAAATCCTTTTATTCTTTAAAAGAACATTGTATAATGGAGAAATTGGAAAAAGGCTTTTTTATGTTTTCTCATTCACGTACTGCAAAAATTATTAGTTTTTCTATTGTTGGCTTTTGTGCCGGGCTATGTCTCACATTAATAACTTTTTTGTCTTTTGACAGGCCAAATCATAAACGTGGTGTGGGCGGTTACGAAACTTCAGTACTTCCAGAACTAGATGAAAACATTTCTTCTTTGCTTTCTGAACTTTCTGAAACAGAAGAATCTTATGAAACGGAAGAGGGCGACAATCAGTTTGATAAAATTTTTCAGGGTGATGAAGCTGTATTTGCTCAAAATGATGAACCTTCTCCTTTGACTTATCAAACATATCGTGTAAAATCTGGCGACATGATCGGTTTTATTGCAGATGAGTTTAATGTTACGCAGGATACCATAATCAGTGTGAATAACATCAAGCAGTCAAGGCTAATTCAACCTGGACAGTATTTAAAAATTCCTTCTATGCCTGGAATTATCTATACTGTTAAGAAAAATGGCGAAACTGCTGAATCGATTGCAAAAAAATATGAAATTAATGCAGAAAAATGTGCTTTTGTTAACAATATTAATGTTTCTAGTGAATTGAACGCAGGAGCTGTCGTTTTTGTGCCTGATGCAGAACTTGACTGGACAACAAGACAGGAAATCAATGGTGATTTGTTTAAAAAACCTTTACATTCAAGATATTGGCTTTCTTCACCTTATGGATGGAGAGATTCTCCATTTTCAACTGGAAAAAGAACTTTCCATGGCGGACTTGATATGGCTGCTTCTCAGGGAACTCCTGTTTATCCTGCTTTGGATGGAAAAGTTACTGCAGTAGGATTTAATTCAACGTACGGAAATTATGTGATTATTTCTCATCATTCGGGATATAAGACTTTGTATGCTCACATGAGTACTGTGAACTGTAAAAAAGGAAATTTTGTTTATACTAACACCATGATTGGGCGTGTAGGTTCTACTGGAATGAGTACAGGACCTCATTTGCATTTTACTGTTTATAAAAACGGAAAAACTGTAAATCCAAGTCTTCTGTTGAATTAAAAAATAATTGAAAAATTTGTTTTGAATAATTGACTTTTTTTTTGATAAATGCTATTATTTTTAAACATTTTGGTGTGGTACCCAAGCGGTAAGGGATCGGTCTGCAAAACCGCTATTGGTAGGTTCAACTCCTATCCACACCTCAAAAGACACTGACAGTTTTGTTAGTGTCTTTTTTTTTGTTTAATTTTTTTTTGAAATAATATATACTTTTGATTATGAAAAGTTTTAAATATGAGACCCATTTGCATACGATTGAAGGTAGTGCTTGTGCGGTCAGTAAAGCTGTGGATTATATCGAAGTGTATAAGCGCATCGGTTACTCGGGTATATTTGTGACAAATCACTTTTTTGGAGGTAACACGTGTGTGCCTCAAAATTTAACATGGAAAGAACGTATTGAAATGTACTGTCGGGGTTATGAACTTGCTTTTGAAGCTTGCAAAAATGACTGTGATTTTAAAGTTTTTTTTGGAATTGAACAGACTTTTGATGGTGATGATTATTTAATTTTTGGGCTTGATAAAAATTGGCTTTTATCACATCCTGAAATTGAGTTTATGAATCATCAGGAAGTTTTTGCAGCAGTTAATGAAGTAAATGGATTGATGATTCAAGCTCATCCTTTCAGGCTTAGAAATTACATTCAGGCTGTACATCTTCATCCACGTGAAGTGCATGCTGTTGAAATTTACAATGGCGGAAACAAAGCTGAAGAAAACGAACTTGCTGCTTTGTATGCAAAGAATTTTCATTTTCCTTGCACTAGTGGGACGGATATTCACAATGCGAATCTTGTTTTAGAAAATCCTGGTATTATTGGTGGAGTGGAATTTGATTCTCCACTTGAAGACGTTTTTGACTTTGCAGCGCGTGTTAAATCAAATCATGTTCGAATTGTGAAAAATTGATTTTAAGGTCATTTTTTTTATGCGGGGGAGATTTCATTCTGCTTCGCCAAGTGGTAGTTGATACTAATTCGATTTCGCTTGATTCGCCAGGCTCAGAAAAAAATGCGAAAATATTAACATCTTGTGGTGTGTTTGCGTTGCAAACTTATTATTGAACTGCTGTTCCTCATTGCATTACGGAACAGCGAAAAAAAATCAGTCGATTGTTGAAACAATCTTCCTGATTTTTTTT
>CAMBMW010000176.1 GCA_945868875.1 uncultured Treponema sp. | reverse complement strand
GCCAGCCCTTACAATCCTTGCCACTGTTTAAAATTAAAAAACTCGAAATTGAACCAAATAATTATAATCAAATGAGTAAAATCATTCTTTAATTTTTTTTATTAAACTTTCGTCTTGCAAAATTGTTTCAACACTAGCAGGCAGGCGGTAAGTCCAGTTAAATGAAGATACCGTTCCTGGAATGTTGATTCGTTCATCTTTTGCATCAGAAAGCCAGTATTTTTCTTCCATATACAAGTAATCCTGCAAAGGACTGATGTTCCACAAACTTGCAGATGAAAAACTTGCATGCATGATTGCGTGAGCGATTTCTGTAGAAAAATCTTTTTGAGCAATTTCCATAGATTTTTGTTCCAAAACAGAATCTGACAAATCAGCTTTGATTCCAAAATAAGCTGGATTTGCAAAAACAAATGCTTTGGCAGAATCTTTTTCATCTTCCCACCATTGTCTGATTGTGGAAGAATCGTGTACAGATGTTGTGGTGACAGAAAGCGGAGTATAGTCTTTGAAATCAACATACGGCTGACCAGGTTTTTCCCAATCTCTGCACCATCGAACAACACGTAATCCTAAAATATCATGTTTTTCCATCACTTTTGGAACACATTCAATATTCACTCCCAAATCTTCTCCGCAAGGAATCATGTCCAAATCTTTTGTGATGGCTGTAAAAATTTCATCTGCTTGTTTTGCCCAGAGTTTTTCGTTTTTTGAATTAAGATTTTCAAAAACTCCCAGAAGCTTATTTTTTTCATCATGATTCAGAGTTTGCCAGGAAGTTGAACGAGAATAAGTCCAAAGAGGAACATATTTATCTTTAGAGATTTCAAGCAGAGTTCTGTTCGACCAGTATTCTACAAGCACATTCTGAATGCGTCCGATTGCATCCGGGTGACAAAGCCTTGAGAAATCAGTTTCATAAAAAGCTTTGGAACCTTTGATTTCAGGTTTAAAAAGCCACAATTCCTCGCTTCCAATCTGATTGCAGAATTTCGAAAGAACTTTGTGTGCCTGTTCATGATTCCAAGTTATGTCTTCTATTATATGTGTTGGAATATGAGGAGAAGAAATCCATCTGATTCTGTTGTCGTCAAAACCTAAATCATAAAGTTCAGTCTTTTTGATGAATGCAAAAGGTTCTGTGTGACCATTCAAGGCATTCACATCATCACTAGGAATTGCCCATATTCTATAAAAACCGAGAATGTGATCAAGCCTGTATGCGTCGTAATATTTTGAAGCAACTTTCAGACGACCTTTCCACCAGCTGTAGTCAGCATTTTTCAGATTTTTCCAGTTGTAAGTTGGGAAACCCCAGTTTTGACCCAAAGCGTTATCACCGTCGGCAGGAGCTCCTGCTCTGAGATTTTGATTAAAGAATTGAGGATTTGCCCAGGCGTCGCAGGAGTCTTCATTCATCAAAATTGGCATATCACCTTTTAAAAGAATTTTTTGACTGTGAACATATTTTACAGCATCGGAAAACTGATTGTCTGCAATCATTTGAAGCCACGCATAGAATAAATGTTCAGTTTTCTTTGATTTATCTTCCCAAAGCTCTAAAATTTCTGCTTCAGACTTTTTCTGGTCCTCTTTTTTCCATTGTTTCCAGGAAGACTGCATATAATCCCATTTGAGAGCCTTGTAAACAGCGTAAGTTTTTATCCATTCGTTGTTTTTTATCCATGTGGAAAGCTGTTTTGAAGGAGTTTCAGATTTATAATCTTCTGTAGACGAAAAAATCTTCCTTAGTAAATCAATTTTTCCGTTCAAAATTTCATCATAATTGTAGCGGAGACAATATTTGTGATTGTTTAGAAAATTGTCATAATTAGTTTTGAAATTACAGTCGCTTTCATAAAGTTTTTTAAACTCAGCGATTTGATTTATGCGGATATAAATCGGGTGGAGAGCAAACGCGGAAAGTCCACTGTAGGGAGAACTCTGAGTTCCAGTATCATTAACTGGAAGTAACTGAATAAGCGAAAATCCTGCTTTTTTGCAAAAATCAGCAAAAAGTTTCAAATCAGGAAATTCTCCAATAACCGGATTGTCATTTGTAAAAAGAGCTCCAAGAGGAACTGTAACACCATTTAGTTTTTTTCTTTCCATAAATGAAAGTATATCACAAATAAATAAAATTTAAACAAAAATATTGAATTTACAACGTTTGAGATTGAAAAAAGATAGGGGAAATCTCTTATAGCTGGGAAAGTCATAACAAGATAATAAAACAAGGTCTGTCCCTGCATGTGTGTCCCCATTTTTACCAAGTTCGCAAAGCAAGGTGTGTCCCCCTTTTACAGGAAATCAGGTTTAAAACAGGGACAGACCTTGATTTATATGGGGGACACACTTCATCGACAAACAAACAAGGTCTGTCCCTGCATGTGCTGAATGCTTGCACACCAAAGTACATTTAGTTTGCACATGCTGCGAGTTTTTCTTAACGCTTCGCTAAAAAACTCGGGGGATGCTTTGTTTAAATCTAGGTCTGTCTGTGCGAGCGAGGGGGAGACTTTCCCCCTAATAAACGAGGTCTGTCCCCCCTTTGTAATAAGATCGCAAGTGTGAAGGTCGTACCCCTTTTAGATGTTTTAATTGTTGGTTTCAAAATTACCTTGTAACTTTATGAAAAAATGGTTATTTTATTAGTATGAATGATTATTATCAAATACTTGGTGTTTCTAGAAACGCAACTACAGACGAAATAAAAAAGGCTTACAGAAACCTTGCTTTTAAATATCATCCTGACAGAAATCCTGGTGACAAAGCTGCTGAAGAGAAGTTTAAACAAATCTCTGCGGCTTATGATGTTCTGGGAGATGAAGCAAAACGCAAAAATTATGATTTAGGCGGATATTCTGAGTCTTCTTATGCAAATGCGAACGCTAATGCTCAATATCAGCGTCAATATCAATACACTTATCAAAATCCTTTTGGGGACGAAAATTTCTGGCAATGGTTTGGTGGTGCAAACCGTCAGAACGCTGCAAACAACAATAGTTCGCAGCAGAATTACAATCAGCACTATGATTCTCAGGATTTCAAAAAGCGCACAAAAAGTTCGTACAAATCGATGCTTTTTTCAAAAAGTTTACAAACTTTGGCAGCTTTACTTATGTTTAGAATTTCGTTCTTTATTCCATTTGGATTCTTTATTTGTCTTGGAGTCATGATAAACGGTATTTCTGGAATTTTTGAGGCAATTAGAGGATTGCGCCGCGTTAAAAACTGATTTTTTCAATTTTTTGTGGCAAGGATTGGAGCACCTGCCGAAGGCAGTCCCGAAGCGCAGCGTAGGGATGAGCCGCGGTTAGTCGGCGAAGTGCGCAAAGCCTGTTTTTG
>CAMBMW010000175.1 GCA_945868875.1 uncultured Treponema sp. | reverse complement strand
CGCGAAACTTCAGCACTTTATTTTACATCAGGTGAAATCTTTGAAAGGGCAGGATATAAAGTTGCCACACATTTTAGTGTAGAAGGAGCATGGGAAGGATTGCGCTCCCAATGGACACTTTATCCTCTTGAAACATCAGAAAAACAAATAAAAAGCGGAAATGCAACTCCAGTGTATGACCATGTATTTGTTCAGCGATTATATTCCGCCCCAGAATTGTGCAAAAAAATAATTGAATGTGGATTTTCACAGGCAAATGTATATGGAGACTTTGATTTTTCTCCATACAACGAAAACGCAAGAACAATGGTGATTGTGGCTAGAAAGTAAAAACACGCGGCAAGGATTGTAGCATCTGCCGAAGGCAGTCCCGAAGCGTAAGCGTAGCAAGTTTTGCTTGCAAAACTTGGGAAGTAAAAACGAAGTTTTTACGACGGATGAGCCGCGGTTAGTCGGCGAAGTGCGAAAAGCCTGTTTTTGCGAAGCGTAGCGAAGCAAAAGCCGCCACAATCATCATCAGATTAAAGATTATCAAAAAAACCTTTAGCTTTCAAAAGTTCAGCATTCAAAATGCCGCCAAGTGCTGCACCACGTTTTGTGTTATGACTTAAAGCAACAAATTTTACGTCAAAAACATTACATGGGCGAAGACGACCAATCACGCAAGCCATACCTTTTTCAGTTTCACGGTCGCGGCGAGGCTGAGGACGATTATCTTCGTGGCGCACAACAATAGGATGTTCAGGTGCACTAGGAAGTTTAAGTTCCTGAGGAACAGATGTATATGAAGTCCAAACCCGTTCAATTTCTTCAAGGCTAGGTTTTTTATCATCAGGTAAATCAAATTCCAGAGAAACACAGGCAGTGTGACCGTCAACAACAGGCACGCGGGTACAAGTAGAAGAAACAACAGGACCTGCAGCATTTTCAATCTTGCCATCTTTTACAGTTCCAAGAATTTTGAGACATTCTTTTTCAGTTTTTTCTTCTTCGCCACCAATAAAAGGCACAATGTTATCAATCATATCAAAAGAAGGAACACCAGGATATCCAGCGCCACTAGTTGCCTGCAAAGTAGTAACAATCATACGCTTTACAGGATAACCAGCCTGAATTAAAGCGTGAAGTGGCATCATATAAGTCTGAAGCGAACAGTTAGGCTTAACAGCAATAAAACCTCTATCCCAACCATGATGTTTTTTCTGCTCAGCAATCACGTCAAGATGTGCAAAGTTAATTTCAGGCACAAGCATAGGAACATCATCAGTCCAGCGGTTAGCAGATGCATTAGAAACAACAGGAATTCCTTCCGCTGCATACGCTGATTCAAGATTTTTAATATCTTCTTTTTTAGGCAATTCCAAAGCACTA
The DNA here is from genome assembly GCA_945868875.1 of uncultured Treponema sp. GTDB lineage: Bacteria > Spirochaetota > Spirochaetia > Treponematales > Treponemataceae > Treponema_D. The sequence continues at coordinate 2,015 of CAMBMW010000175.1, read as the reverse complement.
AAAACAAACTGACATTTTCCCAACGCTTTTTCCGCAAGATTTGCATCTTCTACCATTAAATCAGCCACACCTGCAGGAATATTTTCGCCAATAAGCCAGCGATTTTTCACAGCATCCTTATAAAGCTGTCCGGTAGAACGAGGACTTGCAGCAACATAAGTAACTTCAAACCACGGATGATTTTCCAAAAGCTTAATATAGCGCTGACCAACCATACCAGTAGCGCCCAAAACACCAACTTTTATTTTATTCATAAAATTCTCCCAAAAATTATCAAAAAAAATAAAGGAGGGGAAAGTCTTCCCCTGGCTCCAGCCCTTCGGTCTTTCGCCACCCCTTCCAGCGGGCAAAATTGCACACCAAAACGGCCCGCAACGCCCAGTTCAGTTTAAAGATTGCAGTCTTTAATCGCTTTTTCTATAGTTGCTTTCGCACAATCAGTTACTTCTACCAAAGGAAGTCTTACAGAACCAGCAGGCATTCCTTTTACATTCATAGCATATTTTATAGAAGTAGGATTTCCGTCGCAGAATTCAGCCTTAAAGAAAGGTGCAAGTCTGTAGTTGATTTCACGGGCTTTTACAAAATCACCTTTCAAAGCAGAGTCAGTTAATTCGTGCATTAATGCTGGAATCATATTTGACGCAACAGAAATTACACCGTCACCTCCACAAGCAATCAAAGGTAAAGTCAAACTGTCATCACCAGAGAAAACAGCAAAGTCAGGTTTTTTGTTTTTAATCTGACCGATAACTTCCATCATTTGAGAAACACTTCCGCTTGCTTCTTTTACACCTGCGATATTTGGAAGTTCTGCAATTCTTTCAAGCAAATCTGTTGGAATATTTAAACCAGTGCGTCCTGCAATGTTATAGACAATAATTGGAATTCCAACTTTTGAAACAGCTGCAAAGTGCTGATAAATTCCTTCTTTTGAAGGTTTATTGTAATATGGAGTTACAACAAGAGCAGCGTCAGCACCAGCTTTTTTTGCACGTTCACAATATTCAACGGCATCTTTAGTGTTGTTAGAACCGGCACCAAGAATTACAGGAATTTTCTTGCCTGTAGATTTTTCAAATGAACGAACTTCTTCAAAAACAATTTCAATAAGTTTATCTTCTTCGCTACCAGGTTTTTCATCCAAAGTTGGGGTTTCTGCTGTGGTACCAAGAGGAACTAAACCGTCAATACCCTCAGAAAGCTGATATTTGACATTTTTTCTAAAGCCGTCATAGTCAATTTGACCGTCAGATTTCATAGGTGTAATTAAAGCTGTAAAAGCTCCACGAAAAATATTCATAATTCCTCCTATAAAAAGTCAAGAAGATTGTTTCAACAATCGATTGACTTTTTATGCTGTTCCGTAATGTAATGAGGAACAGCATTTCAATAATAAGTTTGCAACGCAAACTTCAGGTAAGATAAAGCCGCGCTATTTTAGCGGTTTTATCTTACACTCCTTAATAATCTCCGCGATAGCGGCAGCACATGGATGCATTACTGTAGTAATATAAAATTTGCAATAAATTATATCGATTTTTACAGACAATTTCAATGAACTTTTTTTTGTTTTTTATTTTTTTGTAAAGATTAGTTTATGAAAATAAAAACAAGGTCTGTCCCTGGTTCGTGCTGAACGTTTTTACACCAATATACATTATGTTTGCACGAACCTCGAAAAAAGAGGGACACACATGCAGGGACAGACCTAAATTGAAAACAAAATTGTTACTGAGTTTTGGCAAAAATGAATTTTTTTTCATGATGTTTATTCTTATATGCCAAAACTCGAAGCATGTGCAAACAAAACGTACACTGGTGTTTCAACAACCAGCACATGCAGGGACAGACCTAAATTGAAAACAAAATTGTTACTGAGTTTTGGCAAAAATGAATTTTTTTTCATGATGTTTATTCTTATATGCCAAAACTCGAAGCATGTGCAAACAAAACGTACACTGGTGTTTCAACAACCAGCACATGCAGGGACAGACCTAAATTGAAAACAAAAT
>CAMBMW010000174.1 GCA_945868875.1 uncultured Treponema sp. | reverse complement strand
TGATAGAAGTGATTTAATGGAAGATATCCTTGAAAATATTGATCAACCTAGAGAAAATAATGATTCTTTTTCTATGAATAATATTCAACTTAATACTCAGGGTGATTTTCAATCAAATCTAGAATCAGAATTTTTTTTTGGAGATGAAGGCCGACGTAAAGTGATTCAGATTATTTTTGATAAACTTCTTTCTATGGAAAAACCTTGCGATATTTTTATAACTTCAGATGATAATCTTGAATGGCTTTTATATGATTATTCTCTGACAAAAAAAATTCAGTCCCAGATTATTACAATTTTGGAAAAAGGTTTTACATTCTATCAAATTATGCCTGCTATAAATTTTTTACCTCGATATACAGATTCGCTTAGATTTTGGCTCCCGATGTACAGTTCAGGTCGAGTAAAAGTATTTTATTATCCAAGATTAAGAGATAATCTTTACAGGCGTTCTGTTGTTATCATTCCAAACGAAGCTGTACGAATTTCAAATTCGATTGGACTTGACAGTGATAGCGATGTGACTTTGTTTTCAACTAATACAGAACTTATAAATGCAACTTCAAGGCAGTTTAACCAAATGCTTTCAATGTGTCGTCCAGCAATAAATGTTTTTAGATCTTATGAAGAATCTAAAGAAAGTTTTATTGAGTTTTTTAATAAAAATGGGAATCAGATAAGTCTTTCAACAGTGCTTCCTCCAAGTGCAATTCCAAAGGAAGTGTTTGAGAATATTTTAGAAAATAAAAAATTGAAAAGTGGTTTTTTTGAGGAAATAAATTTTTTTCTTGAAAAAACTACATTTTTTGAAGAATATTTAAACGAACATAAAATTTTGTATATAACTAAACTTCCGAAAATAAATGACATAATTGAAGGAAAAGTCCCGATTATGTCCCCTATAAAACTTTTTGAAGATTATCCATGTTACACAATAGAAACTTATGTAATGCACTTGAAAAATATAATTTATTTTCTTGAAAATTATGAAAATTTTTATTTTGTTCCTTATGAAAGAGTCTGGGGAGATTTTAATCTGACAGTTAATGAAGATGGACTTGCATTTTTGTATAAAAACTCCGAGCCAAAACTTTTGCTTGAGTTTCGTAGACCTGAATTAGTTATGGCTTGTAATGAATATCTTTATCATATTGCTGAACAAACAGGGTATTCAGGAATTCACAAGACTAAAGTGATTTATCGATTGCAGGATATTATAAAGGAATTAGGAAATGTAAAGGTGGGGGGGGGAGGGGTAAATTAAAATGATTGAACCTCTTTACTCTATTAAAAAATAGGAGTAAAATAATTTTAAAAAATGGTAAAATAAAGAAGCAAGTGTTAGTTTTGTGATTTATTTTAACATTTTTTATAAATAATATGTTTATCGAGGGGTATATGGGTAAAAAAAATCTTGATTGGGGTAACTTACCTTTTGGTTATATCAAAACTTCAAAAAGTTATGTAGCTAACTGGAAAAATGGAGAATGGGATGAAGGAAAATTAACTTCAAATCATGAAATTAAAATCAATGAATGTGCAGGTGTACTTCAGTATGCACAGACTGTTTTTGAAGGATTAAAGGCTTACACAACAGAACATGGTGATATTGTAACATTCCGTCCAGATTTGAATGCAGAAAGAATGGAAAGTTCTTGTCGTCGCCTTGAAATGCCAGTTTTTCCAAAAGATAGATTTATCGAAGCTGTATTACAAACAATCGAAGCAAATAAAGATTGGGTTCCACCTTATGGAAGTGGAGCTACTCTTTACATTCGCCCATATATGTTTGGTTCATCTTCTGTAATCGGAGTAAAGCCTGCTGATGAATATCAGTTTAGAATTCTTGTAACACCTGTTGGACCATATTTCAAAGGTGGAATTAAACCTATAAAAGTTCGTATTTCTGATTTAGATCGTGCGGCACCTCATGGAACTGGAGATATTAAAGCTGGATTGAATTATGCAATGAGTCTTCACAATATTGTTGATGCACATAATGCTGGATATGCAGAAAATATTTATCTTGACCCTGCAAGTCACACTTACATAGAAGAAACTGGTGGAGCAAACATTATTTTCATCACAAAAGACGGAAAACTTGTTACTCCAAAATCTGATTCTATTTTACCTTCTATTACTCGCCGTTCACTTTTGGTAGTTGCTAAAGATTATCTTAAGATGGAAGTTGAAGAAAGAAAGATTTCAAAAGATGAACTTGGTGATTTTGTTGAATGTGGACTTTGTGGAACTGCAGCAGTTATTTCTCCTATCGGACAGATTGATGATCATGGTAAATCTATTATTTATAATGATGGAAAACCAGAAATAGGTCCAAAACTCAAAGAAATATACGACACATTGACAGGAATTCAGATGGGACGAGTAGAAGCTCCTGAAGGCTGGATTTACACTATTTAAGTTTATTCTGAGTTTTTATTTTCTGTTTTTATTATAAAAAAAAGGCTGTTCTGCAGAATATTTTGCAAAACAGCTTTTTTTTATTTAGTGATAAACCAACGCATTTGTTTATTTAACAGTGGGTTTTTACCATTGATTTATTCGATTCTATTTAATCTTTCTTAAGAAAGCATCCTTGTAACCATAACTTCTAAATCTTTCAAGAACTACAGCATATTCGTCTACAGAAAGTGGACCAACCATGATTTGCTTTCTAATGCCACCTGCCATTGGTACTATTGTAATTGGATAGTTCTTGCTGTATTTGTTTACAATTTCCATGATGTTTGCATCAATAGAAAGTGTTGCAATCTGAATGTAATATTTTCCAGATTCCAAATCCTTCAGGCTTCCAACCATATACTTTTCGTATGACAAAACTTCTGTCGATTGTTCAAGTTCAGGTTTTTCTGTAATTTCAGGTTTTTCTTCAGTATCTGTATCTGGTTCAGCTGGTGTTTCTGCAGGCAGTTCATCAAAAGATTCAGTTTTTTCCTCAGAAGTTTCTGTTTGAGCAGATTCTTCTGTTTTTTCTTCTTCATTCTGCACTGGTGGCATAGAATCTGTTGGAATAAGAACAATTGCTTCATATTCTTCTTCTTTAGTTTCTTCAATTTCAACAAATTCTTCACTTTCTGCATTTTCTTCTTCTGTTTCTGTTTCATCCTCCAGCTCTACAGATTCTTCTGTAAGTTCTACATCTTCAATTTCTGTATCAGATGTTTCTTCTTCAGCTGATTCTGGCTGTACTGATTCAGTTTCCTGTTCAGGTTGTGTTTCTAAAGGTGCAGGTGAAAGTTCTTCAAGAGGTTCAAGCTCTAAGTCATCAACAATTTCTTGTTCAATGTAATCATCATATTTTTCTTCGAAAGTTTCAGTAGCTGGAATTTCTTCTGCATTCTCAGCTTCATCTGATTCGGCAGAATCCTCAGATTCATCGATATCTGATGGTTGTTCCTCATTGTAAGCCTCAGCTGGAATTTCTTCTATTATTTCTGCTTCTTCTGTGTCAGGAACAGATTCTTCTATCTGTTCTTCCAGTTCATTTTCGAATGTCTCTTGCTCAATTTCTTCTTCTATTTTTTCTTCTAAACCATATTCC
>CAMBMW010000173.1 GCA_945868875.1 uncultured Treponema sp. | reverse complement strand
GCAATGATAGCACAAGGTTTGGTATAATAATAAGTAATATTTTATAACTTGTATCGATTTTTTTTCATTATTTTGTTATAATGCATTTATGCAGATAGAACTTAAAAATCTTGTAAAAAATTACACAAGCGCAGACGGTTTGTCAAAAGTTACAGCCGTAAATGACATTTCTCTTGAAATCCCTTCGAATACAATTTTTGGCATAATAGGAAAAAGTGGAGCAGGAAAATCTTCACTAGTCCGCCTTATCAGCATGATGGAAAAACCTGATTCTGGTGAAGTTTATTATGATGGTCAGCGTGTAGATAATCTGGATGAAAAAGAACTCGTTTTAAAACGACGACGCATAGGTATGATTTTTCAGAATTTCAATCTTTTTTCTTCTCGTTCCGCTGGAGAGAATATTGCATATCCAATGGAGATTTGCGGTGTTCCAAAAGAAAAGATTAATGAGCGTGTAGACGAACTTTTGGAAATTGTTGAACTTTCTGACAGAAAAAACGCTAGAATCAGCACTTTGTCGGGTGGACAAAAACAGCGAATTGCAATTGCCCGTGCGCTTGCAAATAATCCTGATATTCTTTTTTGTGATGAAGCAACTTCAGCTTTGGATCCTCAAACTACATCCTCCATTTTAAATCTTATCAGAAAAATCCAGTCACAGATGAATCTTACAGTTGTGATGATTACACATCAGATGGAAGTAGTGCGTGATGCCTGTAGTCAAGTTGCTGTTATCAGTGATGGAAAAGTTGTAGAACATGGAAGTGTTTCAGATATTTTTATAAATCCTAAAAATGAAGTTACAAAAGATTTTATTTCACACATCGCTTCAGTTTCACAAAATCAAAATTCAAATAAAGACAGTACAAAGACTTCTTCAACTGTAACTGTGAGTTCTGCAAACGAAAGTTCTGAAAAAAATCCTGAAATGATTCGCTGGTCGCAGGAAGGCGGAGAATATGAATTGAGTTTTCCTTCTGACCAGCAGGGTGAACCAGTTTTGAGTACAATAGCAAAAAAATTTGATGTTGAGTTTAACATCAGGGCTGCTGGTGTGCAGAAACTTACTGATACAACAGTTGGTAAAATGATTGTTGATTTTAGCGGAAGTCAAATCAAAGAAGCCTTGGATTATCTAAAAGAGAAACAAATCATAGTAAAAAAGGCAGGTGAATAAAATGAGTCAGACGGTGATAAAATATTTGAGCGTAATTGGAACAGCAACCTGGCAAACTTTTGTTATGGTTTTATTTTCAACTCTTTTCAGTGTGATTATAGGTTTTCCATTGGGTGTTTACCTTTGCACAAGTGATCCGACAAATGGTTTGCATCCGCAAAAAGCTGTTAACCAGATTCTTTCTATAATAATTAACATACTTCGTGCAATTCCATTTGTGATTCTTGTTATTCTTCTGTTTCCTTTTACAAGACTTGTTGTGCGTACAGCAATTGGAACAAAAGCTTCGATAGTTCCCCTTACAATTGCAGCTGCACCTTTTGTTGCAAGAGTAATAGAATCAAGTCTCAAGGAAGTTGATCCTGGTGTTATTCAGGCGGCAAGAGCAATGGGGTCTACAAATACTCAAATTATTTTTAAGGTTCTTATTCCTGAAGCCATGCCTTCAATTGTAAATGGAATTACCTTGACAGTTATTAATCTGATAGGGTATTCAGCCATGGCAGGAACTGTTGGTGGTGGCGGTCTTGGAGATGTTGCAATTCGATACGGATATCAACGTTATCGTGTAGAATATATGCTTGGTGCAGTTGCTATCATTTTGATTCTAGTAGAAATTATTCAAGTTCTCGGCACTCACATAAGTAATAAAATGCAGGCAAAAAGATAAGAAAATTTGTCGGATAGACTTAAAAGTTATCCGACGGTTTTTTATCCTGCAATGTAGTTTTGCATCAACTGAACGAACAGATAAATCTTTTTATAAATCTTTATGCTGAATTCTTTCATTGGTTCTTCAATGAATTTTTCAAGTTCTTTCCAGTTCTGCACAATAAGATGCTTTTCCTTTGAATAATCATCTATTAACTGTTTGATTGTTTTTCCAATTACAATAAGATTTTGTGTAGAAGTGATGATAAATCCTCTTGCTTCTTCGTTTGCATCCGACACAACCCTGTTGATGATGCTTTCAGCACTTGCATCATGAGAAGTTTTTGGTAGAAGTGTTTTAATTTTTATACCCATAGCTCCTTCTTCACCAAAACTTTCATCAAAAACAGTTATGTCATTAGAAATCTTTAAAAGTTCCTGATATGCATTTGACATTGGAGTAGAAAGCCTTGAATCCCACTGTCCACGAATTACTATAACTTCGTAATATTCGCGGATATCTTTTTTTAGATATTCAATCAAAAAAGTTTTCAAATAATTTAAAGGTTCCGTATATTCTATTAAATCAAGATTTTTCTTTTCCAAAACAGCATTAAAACTTGAAACATAATTCCTCAAATTTTGAGGCTCTGTTGCACCAAAAATCTGCACAGAAAGATTTGAAGCTTTTGTTTCTTTCTGTTCATTTTCTATTTTGTGCAAAAGATTTCTTGTTTCATTTTCAAAACTTTCAACATAATTCTCAAGAACAGATTTATATTTAGAAAATGGTTTTGTAGTATAACCGATTTCCTGTCCGATATGCTGCACAATCAAATCCAAAGAATGAGATGCCTGAACACTTTTGATTCTTTCAACAATTTTTTTCCAGTTTCCAAGAGAAATTACTTCTTTCTGCATTGAGGTTTTGAACATTGCAAATAAAGTCTGCCAGTCAAGAGAACTGTCGGTAATTGCATAGGCAATTTCAAGAAAATCTTTTAAATCATTCAGAATGTATTCAGCATTAACTTTTACAAGTCGTGGAGTTGAATTGAAATTATATTCTCTGAAGGAAGAATCATATTTTCGCAAAATCATGTAATAATCAAAACAACAGAATTCTTTAAAAAAGGTAAAAGATTTACTCAAATTGTCTGCACGAACCGCTTTATCATCATTAAACTCATTTTTAAATTCCTGCAGTTTAAGTTCAACTTGATTTTTTAATTCCTTAATAGGAATCTTTCTGGAAACTTCAATTATATTTTGTTCATCAAGCTGTTCTTCAATTTTTCGCTGATTGTCAGATAAAATAAAATTTATGATATATCTGTTAAAAGCATTAGGATTTGGAAGATTTTTGAACATAATCTGAACTGGTGCAATGATTTTATAAATGTCAAAAATAAACTTTCCAAAAGGAGCAACCATTTCGAGAGTTCCTGGTTTATAAAAATTTTTATATTTAGATTTTGAGATAGCTTTTGCAATTTTTTTTAATTTACGCTTTTTATCAGCCTCAGGACTAGAATTACTAAAAATTGAGGACAAAAGTGATTGAAAAAAGCTTTCTTTCTGGACTGGCTTTTCACTAGAATTATTTTTCTTTGTTTCCATAATCAATATTAATATATTTGAAAAGATACAAAAATTCAAGTGAAGCATTGTTATTCGACAGGGCAAACGCGTTATAAAATGATTAGTTGTAATATCTGGCTCCCGGTCGTGATTCACAGGTCAAA
>CAMBMW010000172.1 GCA_945868875.1 uncultured Treponema sp. | reverse complement strand
GAATTAAATTTGCATTTTCTTCTATAAAATATTATATTCTATGTGTAGTATATGCAAAATTTTGAAATACGAGGTAATTATGGGTGATTGCGAACACAATTGTGGTTCTTGTGATAAAAGCTGTTCTGAAAGAGATTTTAGAGCAAGTTTGCGTGCTGGAAGTTCTGTAAAAAAAGTTATTGGAATTGTAAGTGGAAAAGGTGGCGTTGGAAAATCGCTTGTTACAAGTCTTCTTGCAAGCAAAGTAAATAAAGATGGTTTTAGAACAGCGATTTTGGATGCAGATATCACAGGTCCATCAATTCCTGAAAGTTTTGGAGTTGCTCAGGAACGGGCTACTGCTGTGGAAAACGAAGATGCTTTAAATCCTGTAGTGACAGATTCTGGCATTCAGATGATGTCGATGAATTTTCTTTTACCAAACGAAACTGACCCTGTAATCTGGCGTGGTCCGGTTATTGGAGGTGCAGTAAAACAGTTTTGGACTGACGTTGTCTGGAAAGATGTTGATTTTATGTTTGTGGATATGCCTCCAGGAACTGGTGATGTTCCGCTTACTGTTTTCCAATCTCTTCCTGTAGATGGAATCATTGTAGTTTCATCTCCACAACAGCTTGTTCGTGTAATCGTAGAAAAAGCTGTGAACATGGCAAATATGATGAATATTCCAATTCTGGGAATTGTAGAAAACATGAGCTATGTCAAATGTCCAGATTGCGGAAAAGAAATCACAGTTTTTGGAAAAAGCAACATAGATAAAATTGCCGAAAGTTTTAAACTGCCTGTTTTAGCACGTCTTCCTATGGATGAAAACACAAGTCGTGCAGTGGATGCAGGTGATGTGGAAAGCATTGAAATGCCAGAACTTGAAGAAGCAGCAAAAAAAATAGAAAGTATGTGTTAAGTGTTTCTCCCCCATAGAATAGATTTATACAATTATTCATTCATTTTTTTACATTGCTTTTGTGAAAAAACAGTTTTATAATTACAAGAACTAATCTAGAATTCTTGGGGGAATTATGAAATACGGTTATTTTGATGATGATAACGCTGAGTATGTTATCACTAGACCTGACACACCAACTAGTTGGAGCAATTATCTTGGTTCTACTGTCTATGGTGCTGTAATTACAAATAATGCTGGTGGTTATGGTTTTTATAAATCTGGTGCACAGGGACGTTTTATGCGTTTACGCTTTAATTCCATTCCTATGGACCAGCCAGGCCGCTATTTTTATCTTCGTGATATGGATGATGGTGATTTCTGGTCAGCTTCCTGGCAGCCTGTTGGAAAACCTCTTGATCAGTATAAATCTGAATGTCGACATGGAACTGCATACACGACAATCACTTCTGAATATAAAGGCATTAAATCTGAAACTAAATACTATGTTCCGCTTGGACAGAATTTTGAATACTGGCGTCTGAAAGTAACTAATAATTCTGACAAAGTTCGCAAAATCCGTCTTTTTTCTTACTGTGAATTTACAAATCAGTGGAATACAACCCAGGATCAGGTTAATCTTCAATATTCATTGTTTATTGCAAAAGGTGAAAAAGTTGGTGATAATCTTTTGAGATTTGTTTCTCAGGATAATCTTTATATCCAGCATCCTGAATATGATGTCGGTGGTGCTTACATGAGTGAATGGGTTGCTCTTGTGGGTACTCCAATGACAGGTTTTGATACAAGTCGTGAAGCGTTTATCGGAACTTATGGTTCTTATGAACATCCAAAAGCTGTTGTGGACGGAGCTTGTACAAATTCTGAAGCTTTTGGTGATAATACTTGTGGTACAGTTCAAGGTGATTTGGAACTTAAGCCTGGCGAAACAAAAGAAGTTATGCTCATGCTTGGTATTGATGATGCTTTGGCTGTTGGTCAAAAAATTGTAAATGAATTTGGAAACTTTAAACGTGCTGATGAAGAATTTGAAAAACTTGTAAATAACTGGCACGCCAAACTTGGTTCTTTCAAAGCAATCACACCTGATGAAGATATTAATCACACTGTAAATGTTTGGGGACTTTATAACTGTCTGATTACATTTGCATGGAGCCGTGCTGCATCTCTTGTTTATAATGGAGAACGTGATGGACTTGGTTATCGTGATTCTGTGCAGGATATTCTTGGAGTTTCTGCTGCAATTCCAGAAGAAGCAGAAGAACGTCTTGTGCGCATGATTTCTGGTCAATGTCAAAATGGTGGCGCTGTTCCTGTTATTTCAAAAGATTTTAATGCAGGTCACGAAAAAGCTCCAAAACCTGAAGAATTCCGTTCTGATGACTGTGAATGGTTCTTCAATGCAGTTCCTTGTTATGTTGCAGAAACTGGTAATTTTGATTTTTATAATAAAGTTGTTCCTTATGCTGACGGTGGAGAAGCAACTGTTTATGGACATTTGCGTCGCGCTTTGGAATTCAACTTGGAAAGAATGGGTGCCGACGGTCTTCCTTGCGGTCTTTTGGCTGACTGGAACGACTGTCTGAAACTTGGATATCATGGTGAATCTTTATTTGTTGCTTTCCAGTTACGTTTGGGACTTACTACTTATGCTGATATTTCTAAACGTCTTGGAAAAGATGATGAAGCAAAGTGGGCTTTAGAACAGCGTGAAACATTGGATGCAAATATTCAGAAAAAATGTTGGGATGGAAAATGGTTTATCTGGGCTATTGCTGAAGACGGAACTGTATACGGAACACAGTCTATTGAAGAAGGGCAGATTTACTTTAATACTCAGGTTTGGGCTGTTCTTTCTTCTGCAGCAACTGCTGAACAGGCACGCATTTGTATGGAATCTGTAAAAGAAAAACTTGCAACTCCTTACGGTTTGATGCTTTGTGCTCCTCCTTTTTTAAAAACTCGTTCTGACATTATGTCTTCAGTTGTTTTCCTTCCTGGTATTAAAGAAAATGCCGGTATTTTCAATCATACACAAGGATGGGGAATTATCGCTGAGACTATGCTTGGAAATGGTGACAGAGCTTACGAATATTGTAAAGCTGCTATTCCTGCTGCATACAATGATAAAGCTGAAATTCGCCAGAGCGAACCTTATGTTGTTGGTCAGACAACTTATTCAACATTCTCAAAGCGTCCTGGAAATACTCGTGTAAGCTGGCTTTCGGGTGCTGGAACATGGTCTTATTATGCAATCACTCAGTATATGCTTGGTATCAAACCACAATATGAAGGACTTTTGATTGATCCTTGTATCAAATCAGATTGGGATGGATACAAAGTTGAACGCCGTTGGAGAAAAATGAACTTGAAGATTGAAGTAAAAAATCCTCAGCATGTTTGCAAAGGCGTGGAATATATGGAAGTGGATGGAAAACGTCTTGACTCTGCTGTAATTCCAGTAGAAATGCTCAAAGACGGCTCAAATGTTGTAGTTTACATGGGCAAAAACTCTCAGCCAGTTCCTGTTGAAAGAGTGTAATAAGTCTTTTATTTCAATTCAGACAGATCTTATTTTTTAATGTCTGTCTGAAATCTTACTCATAATTCTATAAAAAAAACAGAATTTTGATGGTAAAATTGCCAAAAAAATTCTGTTTTTTCTTTTTTTTACTCAAATTATCAAATTTTATGTAAAATTATAGTGTATTCTCATAATTGCAAAAGGTAAAAAACTAAGTCATTA
>CAMBMW010000171.1 GCA_945868875.1 uncultured Treponema sp. | reverse complement strand
CGTTTTGAGGGGTTGTACTACCCCCTCAATAAAAAAGATGCATAGCCATTTTACACAAAACAGCCATGCATCTCAATTAGTATCAAATAAAATTGTACAAACAAAAAGAATCTTGTAAATTACTTAAGCACAAAGCTTTTTTATTTACTGAGTAAATTGTTCAGATGTTTAACAAATTCAGCAGGTTCTTTTAGTTCCACTCCAGCAATCAAAAGTGCCTGATCCAAAAGTACTTCAGAAACATCTTTAATCAAATCTTCATCATCAGAATCTTTCACTTTTGAAATAATAGGATGTTCACCGTTAATTTCCAAAATCGGTTTTAGTTCAGGACCAGATTGTCCCATTGCTTTCATCATCTGAATCATCTGATAACTTGGATCATTTTCATCCACAACAATACAAGAAGGATTTTCTCCTGACAAAGTTTTTGAAAGTTTTACTTCCTTAACTTTTTCACCCAAAGCTTTCTTGATTTTTTCAACTACAGGTTTAAATTCCTTTTCCTTCTTTTCTGCTTCTTTTTTATCAACGCCCAAATCCTCATCAGAACCAGAACGATTAACTGCCTTTAATTCAAAATCCTTATATTTGCCAAATCCAGGAATAACAATATCATCAATATCATCAGCCATAATAAGAACTTCAAAACCTTTTGCAGTATAAGCTTTAAGCAAAGGATTCTCTCTCAGATTTTTTTCATCACCACCACTAATATAATAAATAGCTTTCTGTTCCGGCTTCATTCTCTGAACATAGTCAGCAAAACTTGTCCAATTGTTTTCGCCAGTACCAGATTCGTCTGTAGACTTGAACCTTACAATTTCAGCAATCTCATCACGGTTTGCATAGTCACTATAAAGACCTTCCTTCATCGGACGATTAAATGCAGCTACAAATTTATTCCATTTTTCGATAGCTTTCTTTTCATCATCAGAACGTTTGTCTTCTTCAACATCACGAGCTTTATCAGCAGCTTCACCCATCTTTTTAAATTCGCTCAACAGTTTTTTTACTGATGAATTACGAATATTATCAAGAATTCTATTTTGCTGTAAAATCTCACGACTCACATTCAAAGGCAAATCTTCAGAATCAATAATACCACGAACAAAACGTAAATAACTTGGCAAAAGTTCTCTGTCATCGTCTGTAATGAAAACACGTTTTACATAAAGTTTCACACCGCTTTTATAATCCGCCTGATACATATCAAAAGGAGCAGTCTGAGGAACATAGAACAATGTAGTATATTCTTGAGTACCTTCGGCATGAGTATGAACATAATGCAAAGGTTCCTGTCCATCATGACCAATCGTTTTGTAAAATTCATTGTAATCAGACTCTTTCAATTCGCTTTTGCTACGTTTCCACAAAGCAGAAGCAGAGTTCACCTGATCAACCTTGTTTTCAGTTTCAGTAACATTTCCCTTATCATCATATTTTTTAGATTCATAATGAAGATAAATAGGAAAAGCAATGTGATCAGAATACTTTTTAATCAGCTCTTCAATCTTCCATCGGCTCGCAAATTCTTTAGAATCATCATTCAAGTGCATTTCAATTGCAGAACCACTCTTTGTTACATCATCAAAACCATACTTTTTAGCAACATCACTATCACAAGCAACTTCTTCAATATCATACGAATTTGTTCCATCCGAAGACCAATGCCAGATTTTACCATCAGCACCAGCTTTTCGAGTGAAAACATCAATCTTATTAGCTGCCATGAATGCAGAATAGAAACCAACACCAAACTGACCAATCAACGCAGAATCTTTTGCAGCTTCAGATGTAAGTTTTTCCATAAAAGCCTTAGTTCCAGAACGGGCAATAGTACCAAGATTGTTAGTCAAATCTTCATCATTCATACCAATACCAGAATCCTGAACAGTCAAAATAGAATTACTTTCATCAAACATAATGTCGATTCTAGGCTCAAATTTAATACCCTTAAAAGCATCATCCGAAATAGAAAGATACTTCAACTTATCCAAAGCATCAGACGCATTTGAAACAATTTCCCTTAAAAAAATGTCCTTGTTTGAATAAAGAGAATGAATAATTAATTTGAGAAGCTGATTTACTTCCGTTTGAAATTGATATTTAGCCATATTTCCCCCAAAGTTGCACGTGAAAAAATCCGTTTGCTTAATCTTTTTTTTCAGGGCGGCTTTTGCTTGGCTCGACAGGCTCACCAATCAAAAACAGGCTTTTCGGAATTGCGCTTCGCTCCAGCCGCTTCCCTCGCTTCGCTCAGTCCAGTGGCCGCCTTCGGCGTTCCTACAATCCTTGCCGCGGTTTAAACCTGAAAAACTTATATAAAATTTATAAGATACTAACAATTAAAATAATAAATTTTTTAAGAATTCGTCAAGAAAAAAAATTACACTGCAAAGAAAGAATAAACTTTCCAGGAGTGTAATTTGGCAATTATAAGAAACAGAAAAAACTTAGTTAATATAGAACAGTGAGAAGAAAATATAAATGCTACCAATAAGCATCACAATATTTCCAACCATATGCATGAACTTTACTTTTCTTAAATTATAGAAGATTATTCCTAAAATATAAAAAATTCCGCCACCAATAAGCATACTGAAACTTTTTGTAGAAAGCACTTCAAACAGATTTTTTGCAACAATCATTCCAGAAAAACCAGCAACAATATATAAAATGGTATTTAATTTTTCAAATTTTCTACCAGCAATTGCATAAAACAAAATACCAATCAATACAATCAACCAAACTATGCCAAACAAAACCCATCCAATTGTATTCTCAAGTTTTGTGATTGTATATGCACTGTAACACAAACCGATTACCAGAAAAGTCAGAATATGTGAAAGTCGATTGAAAACTTTTTTTGCCGTAAAATTTGTTAAAGCATGCTGCAAAAGAGAACAAACATACATCAAAATCATTGAAGCACCAAACAAAGAGTAAAATACAATTGTCAGATTAATGTATTTTTGTGCATTCTGAATTGCAATTGTATCCAAAATGGCCGTACCAGCAATAAAAAGACACGCTCCAATTCCCTGAACAATAGAAGAACCAATTTCTTCACCAACAGTTAACTGGCGTGTTTTCTTATTTGCTTCAATTATCTTTTTTTCAGTTTCAATTTGTTTTTGAGCACGTTTTTTTGCCTTTTCAGTTTTTGCATAATCATCAGCTGCATATTTTGCTTTTAAGCGTTCTGGATCTTCTGCATATTGAATGTTTATTTCACGAATTTGTTTTTCATAATCAACTTTCAATTGTTTCAAACGTGAATGCTTTTTTTCTTTTAATGATTTAAGAGTAGATTTGCGAACTGCTTTTGCAGCAATATCATCTTGTCTAGACATATTTCCTCCGTTCTGTCAAATTTCAAGAACTTGTTTTGCTTTTAGATTCAAATCAAAGATTTAAACCGTGGCAAGGATAGTAGGGGCGCCGAAGGTGGCCACTGGACTAAGCGCAGCACAGCATGTGAAAAATCTTGATTTCACTTGAGTTTTGGTACATTTATTAAAATTTTTACTGGAATTTATAGTTTCATCACAGTAAACCATATTTACCAAAACTCAAGGCTCGTGCAAACTTAACATTCATCGGTGAATAAATATTCAGCACGAGCCAGCGAAGCAAAAAGCCACCCAAATAAAAAAACTTAAAACTCAGTTTTTTATCAATA
>CAMBMW010000170.1 GCA_945868875.1 uncultured Treponema sp. | reverse complement strand
TTTTTGATAATCATTTTAGAAAATAAATTAAAAATGAGGTTTTTATGAATATTGCGTTAATTTATGGTGGACGCAGTGGAGAACACGAAATCAGTCTTATTTCTGCTGCAGCTGTTTTAAGAGGTTTTTCTAAACAACACAAAATATTTTTGATTGGAATAACAAAAGATGGAAGATGGTTTTTACAGGATGATTCTTTGCAGGAAAAAATGCTTAATAATCCTTCAGAAAAACTTACTATAATTGAAGATTCTAGCAAACTAGTCAACATTTTTCCTGGACTTAAAAACAAATCTTTTTGCGTGCAGGGAAATCCTTTGGAAATTGACATTGTTTTTCCAGTTCTTCATGGAACTTATGGTGAAGACGGTACGATTCAAGGACTTTTTGAAATGGCGGATATCCCTTACGTTGGTTGTTCTCACATTTCTTCTGCAATCACTATGGATAAAGAAAAAACAAAAATGATTTTGCAGAGTGTTGGAATCCCTGTTGTTCCTTATGTTTGCATAAAACAAAATATAATAGAAGATTCTGTGGTATATGATGCTGTAATCGAAGATATTGAAAAAGAACTTGGATATCCTATGTTTGTAAAACCTTGCTGTGCTGGAAGTTCAAACGGTGCAAACAAAGCTGTAAATCGTAAGGAACTTTCTTATGCAATCATGGAAGCATTCGGATGGGACAACAAAGTATTGATTGAAAAAGCCATAAATGCTCGTGAAATTGAGTGTTCAGTTACAGGAAATTCTGTTACTGCACAAAATCAAAGTGATGATGATGTAACCGCATATATTCCAGGCGAAATTGCTCCAAATGCACTTTTCTATGATTATGATGCAAAATACAATGACCCAAACGGGGCAAACCTTCTGATTCCAGCAAATCTTGGTGAAAATGATTTAGAAAAAATCAGAAAAACAGCCTGTGCCGCTTACAAAGCTCTTGATGTAACAGGTCTTGCTCGTGTGGATTTTTTCATTGATAAAGACACAAATGCGGTTTATTTAAATGAAGTGAACACAATGCCTGGTTTTACACCAATCAGTATGTTTCCAAAAATGTGCGAAAGTGCAGGTCTTCATTTTACAGAATTGCTCGAACTTTTGATTCAAGAAGGTTTTTCTCGGTACGAAGCAAAAAGTCGTTTATCTACTCAACGATAAGATAAAAAATAAAAATATTAAAAACTAGACTTATCAATAGAAATATGATAAAATATTTTACTATTATTTTATTTCTTAAGGAATTTAAAAATGAAAAAAAATACTGCTTACACAATCGGTTCTTTGATTGTTCTTTTGATTTGTGCATTCTGCTTTGTAGTTTTACCTGCATTTACAGGTTCAGAAGGACAACAAAATAAACTTCCACCATTTGGAAAATATAACAAGAGAGATATTGCTTACGAACAGGATTCTGATTTCTATAATTATGTTTCACAATATGGACAAATGTTCCAAGCTTACGGACAGCAGCTTAACGAACAAACTTATTATACAGTTTTTAAATATGCTTTTGATGCTACAGTTAGAAAATATGCATACGAAGATGCTGTAAACAAAAGCGGATATGTAGTTCCTCAAGCTGCAGTAAATCGCAATATGGTTCCTTTTTTCTCTGATGAAAACGGAAATTATTCTTCAAAGCTTTATAAACAGTCAGATGCTAAAACTGTTGAGAAATTGAGAAAAAGCATTCAATCTGCTTTAGTTGCTTCTCGTTACAGTGATGACCTTTTTGGTTCGGAAGAAGATATTGTTGGAAGTGAAGCTTTATATGGTTTAAAAGAATCAGATGCAGAACTTGATTTCTTGAAATCTTACAATGCAAATAAACGCGGATTCCAGATGGCACTTTTCAACACAAGTGATTATCCAGAAGAAGAAAAATTAAAGTTTGCAAAAGAAAATCAGGCAAAATTCAATAAATATGACATTTCAATTGTAACTGTTGAAGATAAAGCAAAAGCTCAAACTGTGTTAAAAAGAATCAATAATAATGAAATCACTTTTGAAGATGCCATTTCTGAATATTCTTTGAATTATTTTACAAACAGTGAAGGAAAAGTTACAAGTGCTTATCAATATCAGATTGAAAATCTGTTAGTAAATAAAGATGATTTGGCAATTCTTACTGATTTAGCTGTAGATTCTGTTACTGATGTAATTGAAACTTCAAATTCTTTCTCTATTTTCAAAAAGAATGGTGAAACAAAAACTCCTGATTTTGAGATTGATGAATATAAAGAGTTAGTTTCAACATATTTGAGAAATTATGAAAAAACAAGAATCGAGGATTATTTTACAGCAAAGGCAAATGATTTTATTGCGCAGGCTGCAAAATCAGATTTTGATTCTGCCTGCACTTCAATGAACATCAAGAATGTTGAAATTCCAGCATTCCCATTGAATTATGGAAGTGTTGATATTGCAGATTCACTTAACACTTCAATTGAAGGTTTAAGTTCTGCCGACACAAATGAAAAGTTTTTGGAAACTGCTTTCAATTTGAAGATGAATGAAATGTCTGAACCTATGGTTTTGAACGGTTATGTTGCTGTTATCAAATATACATCTGATGGTAACGAAGTAGAAGCTGCTGACACTAATGATGAAGAAACAGACAATACTGAAGATGACGAAATCGCTGACGTTCTTTCAAATATTTCTGATTTGGATCAGTCTTCTGCAAACAGTTATATTCTTTCAAGTGATAAACTTGAAAACAATTTTGCTGAAGTTTATTTTTCAAACATGATGAATTATTAAAGGTGGAGCATTACTCATTTGTCAGAAATAAATAATCAAAAGCCCTGTTTCGTTCAAACGTCGCAGGGCTTTTCTGTTTCCTACAATAATCAGTTACTCTATTCAAAATACAATCCTTCAAAAGTTATCATTCAGACGATAAAAAATCTACAGATTCTTCCAGGAACGATTTTTTTGTGTATATCTCCAGTTCTAGGCTACGGATTGGAGGAACTTCTGTCAAAAATTCCAGAAGATTGTCTTGTTTTTCTGATAGAAGCAGATTCTGCACTTTTGGACTTTGCTAAATCATCGATTAACTGTGAGAAATATCAACAAAAGATTCAATTTGTAATGCCTGATGAATTAAAAAATCTGCCTTTGATGATTTATGATTTGGCTCGTTCAGGAAAATATAAAAGAGTAAAACGAATTGATTTTTCAGCTGGTGTAAAATTTTTTGCCAGTTTTTATGATGAACTTACTTTGGCCTGCTCAAATTCTATTATGACTTACTGGAAAAATCGTGTTACGCTAACAAAGTTTGGGCGACGTTACAGTTATAACTTTTTTTCAAACCTTTCAGTTCTTTCTCAAACTGTTCCAATTTCAAATTATTTTCAAAAAATTTCCAAACCTGTTTTAATCTTTGGAGCGGGGCAAAGTATAGATTTGTTTTTGCAAAAAAATTCATTAAATTTTCAAGATTTTTATATAATCTGCGTTGACACTGCCTTGCAGCCATTGCTGGCAAGAAAAATTATTCCTGATGCTGTTTTTATAGAAGAAGCGCAGAGTGTGATTTTAAAGGCAATTATTGGTTTTAATGATAACTTAAAAACTCAAATTTTTGCAGGATTATCTTCAATCCCATATCTAAAAAATTTTGTTTCCCCGTCAAAAATTTCTTTTTTTACTACAGAATTTACTAAAGCGAATTTTCTTTCTCGTTTTTCTCAGTTTTCATTTCTTCCACCACTAAACAATCC
>CAMBMW010000169.1 GCA_945868875.1 uncultured Treponema sp. | reverse complement strand
AATTATGTTATATTTTTGTTTATGAAAGTTGCAATTTTTTTTGGTTCAAAATCTGACAAAGATACGATGAAAAAGGCTGCCGACGTTTTAAGTGAGTTCGGTGTGGATTTCAAGGCTTACATTATTTCGGCTCACAGAGCTGGAGCTTTGCTTAAAAAAACTGTTGAACAGGTGGAAAAAGAAGGCTGCCAGGTGATAATTGCGGGTGCTGGTCTTGCAGCAGCTCTTCCTGGTGTGATTGCTGGAATCACTACTTTGCCTGTGATTGGTGTGCCTCTTGAATGTGTTAGTGAAAAATCAAATGGTCTTGGTGGAATGGACGCTTTGTTGAGCATTGTGCAGATGCCACCTCAAATTCCTGTTGCAACTGTGGGCATTAATAGTGCAAAAAATGCTGCTTATCTTGCTTTGCAGATTCTTGCTTTGCAGGATATTGAATTGTCAAAAAAACTTAAGGATTTCAGAGCAAAACTGGCAGAAGATGCTGCTGCTTCTGGAATTGATGTAAAGTTTTGATGTTTTAAATTTTGGGACGTTGCGTAGCGATACTAACGTTTTCTGAAGTTTTTTCTACATTGTTGAAAATGTTTGTCCCGCTAGAAGGGTAGTGGACAACGTAGAACGAGGGAATTTCGCAGCAAGCACGAAAGTGCTAAGTTTTCAGCGGGACTTTCCTTTCTTATGTTTATTATTGATAATTATTTATTTACAGGAGTTTTTTATGGCATCTTATAAAGAGTCTGGTGTTGATGTTGAAGAAGGTTACCGTGCGGTTAATAAATATAAAGAACATGCAAAAAGAACTGCTATTCCTGGTTTGTTAACTGGGCTTGGAAGTTTTAACGGTATGTTTGAAGTGCCTAAGGGGATGAAAAATCCTGTTATTGTTAGTGGTACTGATGGTGTTGGTACAAAACTTGACATTGCTTTTAAAATGAAAAAATATGACACAGTTGGTATTGACTGTGTTGCTATGAGTGTAAATGACATTCTTTGTTCTGGTGTGCAGACTTTGTTTTTCCTGGATTATGTTGCTTGTGGTAAACTTGAATCTGATGTTGCTGCTGACCTTGTAAAAGGTGTTGCTGATGGTTGTGTTGATACTGGTTGTGCTTTGCTTGGTGGTGAAACTGCTGAAATGCCTGATTTTTATGATGATGGTAAATATGATTTAGCTGGTTTTGGCGTTGGCGTTGGTGAAAAATCTGAAATGATTACTGGTGAAAAGATTAAAGAAGGTGATGTTTTGATTGGTCTTTCTTCTACTGGTGTTCATTCTAATGGTTTCAGTCTTGTACGCAAACTTGTGCAGAATTTTGATGATCCTTTTGTTCTGGATGGAAAAGATACTGGAAAAACTATTGGTGAAGTTCTTTTGACTCCAACCCGCATTTACGTAAAACCTGTGATGGAAGTTTTGGAAAAATATCGCAAGGCTATTCATGGTATGGTTCATGTTACTGGCGGTGGTTTTTATGAAAACATCCCTCGTATGTATCCTAAGGCTGAAAATGGTAAAAAGCAGCTTATTTCTGTGATTAAACGTGATAGTTGGGAAATTCCTCCTGTTTTTGGTGAACTTATTCGTCGCGGTGCAGATTTGGATAGCATTTATAACACTTTCAATATGGGAATTGGTTTTGTGCTAGCTGTTAATGCAAAAGAAGATGATGATGTTCTGGATATGTTCAATAAAAATGCTTCTAAATATCATAAAGATTATTGTCCTGATATGAAAGCTTATAAGATTGGTCGTGTTGAATATGCAAAAGGCGATGTAAATGGACAAAAAGACGCTGTGATTTTTGAATAGTTTTCTATTGAAATATTTCTGCTTGATTTGGTGAGGAAAAATGAAATCTAAGGTTGCTGTTCTGGTAAGTGGCGGTGGTACTAATCTTCAGACATTGATTGATTATGAAGCGGAGCATAAAGTTGATTGTCCGTATGAAATTGTTGTAGTGATTAGTGACCATAAGGATGCTTTTGCGTTGGAACGTGCTCAGAAAGTGGGTATTCCGACGGCTATAACTTCTCCTTTTAGTGTGATGGGAAAAGATGTGGCTCAGAATGCAACCAGAGATGAAAAACGTCTTGCTGTTTCGAATGCTATGCTTGAACATTGTCAAAAATATGGTGCCCAAATTATAGTAGAGGCTGGTTGTCTTACTGTTTTATCTGGTGATATTTTGAAAAATTATGCAAACAGGATTATAAATCTGCATCCAGCATTACTGCCGAAGTTTGGTGGCGTTGGAATGTGGGGACATCATGTTCACGAAGCTGTTCTGGCAGCTGGCGAAACTGAAAGTGGTTGTACTGTTCATCTTGTAAATGAAATTTGCGACGGCGGAGAAATCCTTTTGCAAAAAAAAGTTCCTGTTCTGCCTGATGATACTCCAGAAACTCTTTATGCCAGAATTGCACCGAAAGAACATGAAGCTTTGCTCGAAGGGCTTTTGCTTATTTGTAATCGCTTGTGATTATACGATTTTTTTGATTTTATGAATACGCTTGTAAATACTACGCTTTGTTATATCCAAAAAGATGATTGTTATTTGATGATTCACCGTGTAAAAAAGGTGAATGATTATAATAAGGATAAATGGATTGGCATTGGCGGCAAGTTTGAAAATGGTGAAAGTCCTTTTGACTGTGTTAGGCGTGAAGTTTTGGAAGAAACAGGACTTATCCTGAATGAAGAAAAACTTGAATATCGTGGAATTGTGACTTTTGTGTGTAAGAATTCACAAGCGCCGGATGGTTTGTTTACAGAGTTTATGCATCTTTTCTGGTGTGATGATTTTGACGGCACTTTGATTGACAGTGATGACTGCAATGAAGGTGTTCTGGAGTGGATTCCAAAATCTGCTATGAATGATTTGCCACACTGGAAAGGTGATGAGATTTTTCTTGATTTGATTGAAAAACGTGTTCCTTTTTTTTCGCTTAAACTAAATTATGACGAGGAAGGGAATCTGTTGAATTATCTTATTAATTAATTCTGGATTTTTCCATCTTTAATTTTTATAACATGATTTGCCATGTTCACAATTTTTGCATCATGTGTTGAGAAAATAAAGGTTGTTTTAAGTTCTCTGTTTAATCTCTGCATCAAGTTTAGAATCTGATCTCCGTTTTCTGAATCAAGATTTGCTGTCGGTTCATCTGCTAGAATTATTGGGCATTTAGTGATTAATGCACGTGCTATTGCTACACGTTGTCTTTGTCCTCCACTTAATTCACTTGGTTTGTGTTTTTTCCATTTTGTAAGTCCTACTGTTTCTATTAAAAAATCTGTCCATTCTGCTAATTCTTTTTTTGTCAATTGTTCTTTTGCTGGAGTTTTTCCGATAGTAAGAGGCAGACAAATGTTTTCATAGACATTTAGTACTGGAATCAGATTAAAGGTTTGAAAAATAAAACCAAGAAGTTGTCTCCTTAAATCAGTGAGATGTGAATCCATCTTTAGAGGGATATTTTGAGTTTTTGAAAGATCTATGTCATTGTAGATATCTATGCCATTTAATATTATCTTTCCAGAATTTGGAAGGTCTGTTAAGCCAATAATATTAAGTAAGGTTGATTTTCCAGAACCAGAGGGACCTGAAATTGCTACGAATTCCCCTTGTTCTATACAGAAGCTGACATTATTCACCGCTTTTACTTGAATTTTATCCATTTGATATGTTTTGCAAATATTTTCTAATTCTACAAGTTTCATATTTTTCATTATAAAGAAAAATAATTGTTTTGTCAGTATTAGTTTTTTAGCGAAGCGTTAAGAAAAACTTGCAGCACGTGCTGACTAAGAGTTCGCTGGTATATATAAGTTTGGCACGTGCAGGG
>CAMBMW010000168.1 GCA_945868875.1 uncultured Treponema sp. | reverse complement strand
AAAATCTTATGACCTTACATCGGAAAGCTTATGAAAAATTGATTCAATGGAAAAATTCAAGCGTTAGTTCCAAAGCAATTCTTATAAAAGGTGCACGACGCGTTGGAAAAAGTTTTCTTGCAGAGAATTTCGCAAAGAATGAATACAAATCATATATTCTCATCGATTTTGCAAGTCCAAAAAACGGAACTCAAAAGATTTTTGAAAATTATGGAAATAAAGACGGCTTGAATGATTTTTTTAATCAGCTTTCTGTTTTATATGGCGTTCCACTATATAAACATGAATCTATTTTTATCTTTGATGAAATTCAAAAATATCCTAAAGCTCGCGAACTTATAAAATATCTAGTTGCAGATGGAAGATATGACTATATTGAAACTGGTTCATTGATTTCTATAAAAAAGAATGTCAAAAATATTGTTATTCCTTCTGAAGAGGAGGCGTTTGAACTTCATCCTCTGGATTTTGAGGAGTTTTTGCTTGCACTTTCAGACACAGTAACAATTCCTTATTTGAAAAATGCGTTTGAAAAAAAACAACCTTTTGGTAACATGCTAAAACCAGTAATGGACAAATTTAGAAATTATATGATTGTGGGAGGAATGCCGCAGGCTGTTGCGGAGTATGTTGAATCCAAAAATATTGATAATGTTGAAAAAATTAAGCGTGGAATAATAAAGTTATATCGAGAAGATATTGCAAAATATGCTGAAGGTTATATTGCAGAAGTCACATCCATATTCAATTCTATTCCTTCGCTTTTAGCACATCATGATAAAAAGATAAAATATTCTTCACTAGGTGAAGGCGACAGATTTTCAAGCTACAAGGATGCAATTCATTGGATGGCTGATTCTATGGTTGGAAATATGTGTATGGGAACAGATGCCCCTGATGTTTTTGCAGGATTTATGGTTCGGCCTTCAAAACTGAAATGTTATATGGAAGATACTGGACTTTTGCTAACTCTTGCAGCCGGCGAAAATTATCTGACAAGTGAATTGTATAAATCTTTTATGCTGGGAAAAATTTCAGTGAATAAAGGAATGATGACAGAAAACATTATTGCACAGATTCTTTCATCAAAAGGTCATCATTTATATTTTTACGAAAATATTGTTGAAATAGACGGAAAAAAGACAAAGTATGAAGTTGATTTTTTAATTCGGAATGATGATAAAGTTGTTCCTGTAGAAGTAAAAAGCGGAAATTGCAAGGAACATCATTCACTTGATTATTATCAGAAAAAATTTAAGTCTGTTTCAAAAAAAGGAATAGTCCTTACAAAAGGCGATTTACGAGAAACTGAGAATTATCTTTATCTTCCGTTGTTTATGGCGATTTTCTTGTAAAGAGAACATAAGTTTAGTGGAAGATTTTTTGCTCCGACAAATAATGATTTTCCAGATTTTGAAGGGAAACAAAAAATTTCATCTGTTTATTCTATTATTTCAAAAAAATATTCATAAACCCGAAAATCATTGTTTAGTTCAGGGTGAAATGAAATAGCAATTTGATTTTTGTATTTCACTGCGACTATAAAATTTTTGGCTTTTGCAAGGACTTTTACTTCATTTGAATTTGTAGTTTCTATGATTGGAGCGCGGATAAATGTCATTGGAACTTTTTGGAGTGCGTCAAAATCTTCTTCTGCATAAAAACTTCCTAACTGACGTCCAAATGCGTTTCTTTTTACTGTTACAGGTAATGTCTGAAAATGTGAAGCCAGCAAAATCAGACCAGCGCAAGTTGCAAAAACTGGCAATCCTTTTTCGATTTTTTCTTTTAATATGTCAAATATTTCAAGTTCGTGCAAAAGTTTTGATTGAACTGTACTTTCTCCACCTGGCAAAACTAATGCATCAAAATCTTTCAAAGCATCTTTTTTTTGCCTGATTTCGAAGATTTCAAAATCCACCTTTTTTTGTAATGAAAATTTTTTCAAAGCAGATTCGTGCTCCAGAAAATCACCTTGCAGTGCCAAAACTCCAATCTTTTTCATATCTACCGCCTGAATTAAATTCCTCGTTCTTCCATAATCAACTTAATTTCTTCTTCGTTTATGCCCACCATTGCTTGACCCAAATCTTCACTCAAACTTGCAATGAGTTTAGCATCTGTGTAATTTGTTACAGCCTGAACAATTGCTGCTGCACGTTTCTCTGGATTTCCAGACTTAAATATTCCGCTTCCTACAAAAACACCTTCTGCACCAAGCTGCATCATCAAAGCCGCATCTGCGGGAGTAGCAACTCCTCCTGCTGCAAAATTTACAACTGGCAGTTTTTTATTGTCATGCACGAATTTTACTAATTCATAAGGAACTTGAAGTTGTTTTGCCTGTTCAAAAAGTTCATCTTCACGCAAACTTGCAACAGCATTTATCTGACTATTGATTTTGCGCATGTGTCGCACTGCCTGAATAATATCACCAGTTCCAGGTTCACCTTTTGTTCTAATCATTGCTGCTCCTTCATTAATTCTGCGTAATGCTTCACCCAAATCTCTTGAGCCGCAAACAAAAGGAACTTCAAATTCTCTTTTATTAATATGATAAACATCATCAGCAGGAGATAAAACTTCACTTTCGTCTATGTAATCAATTTCTATAGCCTGCAAAATCTGTGCCTCTACAAAATGCCCGATTCTACATTTTGCCATAACTGGAATTGTAACTGCATCTTGAATTCCTTTAATCATTTTTGGGTCACTCATTCTGGAAACACCGCCAGCTGCCCTGATGTCTGCAGGAATGCGTTCCAAAGCCATTACGGCACACGCACCAGCTTTTTCTGCAATTCTGGCCTGCTCTGGCGTTGTCACATCCATAATTACGCCACCTTTAAGCATTTGTGCAAGGTTTTTGTTTAATTCATAACGATTCTCTTTCATACTTTTTCCTCGTGATTTTCAAGATATTGATGATTTTAATGTACTTTTTTATTGATTTACGCAAAATATTCAAATATGATTAAATTGACAAGGTCAGAAACAAGGTCAGATGATTTTCTTTAAATAAAAAGAGGTGAAAGGTGATAACTTTTGAAATTAAACCTGAAAATGAAAAGTTCCTTTATTTACAGATTTGTGATTATATAAAGCAAGAAATTCGCTCAAATCATCTGAAATTTGGCGAAAAATTGCCTTCAAAAAGGAATTTAGCAAAAAATTTGGGTGTTTCAGTTCTCACTGTGGAAACTGCATATAGTCAACTCATGGCTGAAGGCTTTATAAAATCGATTCCAAAGTCGGGATTTTTTGTGGAAAATATTGCTTCGCTCATAGAGTATAATCAAAACTCGCTGCAGCAGCTTCAACCACTTTTTACAAGGTCAGATGATATTAATAATACAAGGTCAAAACAAGGTCAGATTGCAAAAAACAATGTCAGAAAGTTTTTGTATGATTATTCTGGAAATACCGCTTTGCCAGAAAATTTTCCTTTTGCAACATGGGCGCATATCATGCGTGAAATTCTAAATCAAAATCAAGAAGAAATAATGACAAAACCACCCGTGCAAGGTGTAAATCTTCTCAGGTATGCAATTGCAAAGCATCTTTACAGTTTTCGCGGGATGAAAGTGCATCCGTCTCAAATCGTGATTGGTTCAGGAACAGAATATTTATATGGACTTATAATCCAGCTTCTGGGTTTTTCAAGAATTTATGCTGTAGAATCTCCCTGTTACAGCAAAATTCCAAAAATTTATTCACTTTTTGGAGTAAAAAACGTCAAAATCCCCCTTGATGAAAAAGGTGTAGAAATGGCTGCTTTGAAGGAACAAAATCCAGATATTTTGCACATTTCACCTTCACATCATTATCCTACAGGAATTGTAACGCAAATTACAAGACGATATGAACTTCTGGCTTGGGCAAACGAAAATCCAAATCGTTTTCTTATTGAAGATGATTATGATGGTGAATTCAGGTTTAA
>CAMBMW010000167.1 GCA_945868875.1 uncultured Treponema sp. | reverse complement strand
GAAAAATGTTAATGTTAAGCCGCAACAAAAAAATGGATATAAACAAACTGACATAATCATTTGTTCAGAAAAAAAGTTTCTCTCATTTTATTGCTACAAAAACATCCATTTCACCTTCACCACGATTATTCCATGCATAATATGGCACGAAAATCAAATCAACATTGCAAACTTCTTGTGGAACAAAATCTTCATAAAGATTCTGCTGCGAATCAGCGTTTTTTTGACGTTTTCCCGGAATCACGAGTTTATTCAATCGATGACCTAGAGTATCATCTTCAAGAACTTTCACTTTATCCTGTAAAATTCCGCCGTTTTCTTTATCATATAAATCTGACTGCTGTACATAAACAAGATGAAGATTTTCACCATTGTCAGCCTGTTCCAGACAATAAGTTACAGGACCGCGTGTAAAAGCAACTTTGTTTACATCCTCACGAACTTTGTCATTTGCTTTAACCATGCGCACTGGCATTTCGAAAGAAAGCGTTATTTCATCTGTATTTTTCCATTTTCCCTGAAAATAAAGATATCCGTTTTCTTCTTTTTGAGAAATTCCCTGTGGAATGTTGATTTTAATAGTTTTTTTACAAGTCCATTTTGGGATTCTAAACGCAAAAGTATAAGAAAAATCATTCTGGCAGGAAATTTTCATGGAAACATTTCCATTCCAGGGCATATCACTAGAAAGCGTGCATATAACCTGCTGTTTATCAATCACACTTTTAATTTCGCCACCAATATACAAATGTGTGAAAAGCGTATTATCGTTCTGAGTATATGCGTAATTTGCAATGGAAGTTACAATTCGTGCAATATTTGGAGGACAACAGGCACAACCAAACCATTTCTGACGGATTGATTTTACATGCCATTTTCTCTGATCTTTGTGACAAGCTTCAGGAAAAACAGAAAGAGGATTTACATAAAAAAAGCTTTTTCCATCCAAAGCCATTCCTGCAAGCACAGTGTTGTATAGCGCAAGTTCCATAACATCGCCATATTCAGACTTAGGTTCTATTTCGAGCATGCGTCTGGCAAAAAAAGCAAGCGAAATTGCTGCACAAGTTTCAGAATATGCTTCATCATTTGGTAAATCATAAGGAAATGAAAATGCTTCACCTTCTTTTGTGCCGCCCATCCCACCAGTTATGTAAAGTTTTTCTTTGACAATACTGTTCCAAAGACGAACACAAGAATCATAAAGTTTTTCATCTTGAGTCAGGCGGGCAACATCTGCCATTCCACAATAAAGATAACCTGCACGCACTGCATGACCAACTGCTTCGTCCTGTTCGTAAACTGGTTTATGTGCCTGATAATAAACGTATCTGTTTGGGTCGTTGTTTTTTTGCTTTGGAACTCCACCAAAATCAAACTCTTCTGTATCAAAATAATAAGGCTGTTTTCCTCGTTCCAGAATGAAATAACGACTTAAATCAAGATATTTTTTTTCACCAGTAACTTCATAAAGACGAACTAAAGCCATTTCTGCAATTTCATGACCAGGATATCCTTTTTTTTTGCCATCCTGAGGGCCAAAAATGGAATCAACATAATCAGCAAAACGACAGGCAGCTTTCAAAAGTTTATCTTTTCCTGTTGCCTGATAATAAGCCACTGCTCCTTCCACAAGATGACCAAGACAATAAAGTTCATGATGATCTTTCAATTCAGAAAAAGCCTTATCCATTCCATTGATTATATAATAAGTATCAAGATAACCAGAATCATGTTGAGCAGCACACACGACATCAATAGCTTCATCTGCAATCTGCATAAGTTTTTCGTCTTTATGCCACGTCAAAGAATATGCAACTGCTTCTATCCATTTAGAAAAATCTGTATCTTGAAAAACAAAACCATAAAAATGCTCGTCATCTGGTTCACGAGGATTTGGCGGAACTGCATTAAAACCACGATAAGAGTATGCTGGCGGCACATAAGACGCACCAGAATCACGTTTTTCTTTCATCATTTTGCCGGCAACACGAAAATTATGCATACAATAACTTGGGGCGGCATCTGGAATTCTATCGTTTAATGCATCCCATTGATAAGGAATCACTTCCTTACGTACAAGTTCCATTTCTCTAAGCCAAAAATCATCTGTAATTTTGACATTTTTTAAATCAAGCGGGTTACTGAAGTTTTCTTTTTTCATCACATTTCCTTTGTAGTTATTTTTACATAGAACAAACATAATTACAACTAAATATTTGAAAAAAAACACAGAAATCGAGGTGTGTCCCTGTCTCGTACTAAACATTTGCACACCAACGTCAGTTTAGTTTCCACGAGCCTAGAGTTTTGGCATTTGCTTTTTTACCTTTGTTTGCTGGAATTGTACTTTGCCAAAACTCAGAAAAACGTGCGGTTTGAAATCGAGGTCTGTCCCTGGCTCGTGCTGTAAGATTGGCACACCAACGTCAGTTTAATTTGCACGAGCCTAGAGTTTTGGCATTTGTTTTTTACCTTCGTTTGCTGGAATTGTACTTTGCCAAAACTCAGTGTTAGTTTAGTTTAAATTAAGGTGTGTCCCTGTCGCTCGTGCTGTTAGCTTGGCACACCAATGAGCATTTGGTTTGCACGGGCAAGTTCGCCAGCTTGAAATGTGGGTTGCAGATTGTAATTGCAGCAGCGTACCGAGCGTGGAGCCGCCGCCTTTGGCGGGTCTGAAAGACCGGAGCGATAGCGGAGTGGCGGAAGGCGACTGACTAACTGAATTTTGCTAAAAAGTTGAGGAAAAACCTATGTCGAATATAATACAATTGAAGTCTGTCCCTGTCTCGTGCTTTAAGCTTGGCACACCAATGAACATTTGGTTTGCACGAGCCGAGAGTTTTGGCAGCTTGAATAACTTTATTTAGTGGAAATCCTCTTTTGCCAAAACTCAGTGTTAGTTTAGTTTAAATCGAGGTGTGTCCCTGGCTCGTGCTGTAAGATTGGCATACTAATGAACATTTGGTTTGCACGAGCCGTGAGTTTTGGCATTTGTTTTCTACCTTCGTTTGCTGGAATTGTACTTTGCCAAAACTCAGAAAAACGTGCGGTTTGAAATCGAGGTCTGTCCCTGTCTTGTGCTGTTAGCTTGGCACACCAATGAACATTTGGTTTGCACGAGCCTAGAGTTTTGGCAGCTTGAACAACTTTATTTAGATGAAATCCTCTTTTGCCAAAACTCAGTGTTAGTTTAGTTTAAATCGAGGTGTGTCCCTATTTTACATTATTATTTTTATTAAGTTTTCAACAAGTTTGACAGCTTCTGATAGTGCTTTATCATCAGTTGGAAGTGCAAATAAACTTCCGGCACCGCAATCTGGATTTTGTCTGACAGTTTCTTTTCTTGTCGCAATGTAAAAATCCCGCTGTTGAATTATAACTACCGTTATTGATGAAGCTAATTCTTTTAATTCTTTTTCATTACGATTACTAAGTTTTCCACATTCTGTCAGAACTTTTATAATAGAAAAAACTTCATCATTAATCTTTTTTAATTCATTTTGTACAATATTCAGTGCTTCACGATTAAAATATTGTTCTGTGCGGATAAAAGTGTAAACCTGAAACAAAGGTTCGCTGTCATATAATTCAAAGTATCTTGTAATAAATTTTTTGAAGACCTGAGAAGCAGTGGATTTATTTGTTTTGATGTTTTCAAGTGATTTTTCCGGCAAAAAACTGATTTCTTCGATACATTTTCCACAATGATAAACTGTCGCTTCGTACATTGCATCTCTGCTTTGAAAATGATTGTAAAGTGAAGCTTTTTTGATTTCAAGATAATCGGCAATGTCAGAGAGGCTGGTTGCCCCTGCACTTTTTTCAAATGCACTAGCCAAAAAAGCCTGAATAATTTTTTCCTGAGAAACATTTTTCCTACCCATAGATAATCTATCGGAAACTAATGTGCGTTAGTTTAAATAAAAATGACTGCTTAAACCGCAAACCTGCTTGCCCCACTGTCGGCGTTGAATGCATTTTTACCTGGTACTGGGTTGCAGATTTCTGTGCGGAGC
>CAMBMW010000166.1 GCA_945868875.1 uncultured Treponema sp. | reverse complement strand
GGGGTTCCGCTATCGCTCCAGCCGCTTCCCTCGCTTCGCTCAGTCCAGTGGCCGCTTCGCGCCCCTACTATCCTTGCCACGTTTTACAACTTTTACATCAAACCACCCAATTAAAATTTTAGTTTTCTTCGGCAAATTTTTTCATAAATTCTACAAGTGCTTTTACACCTTCCAGACTCATTGCATTGTAGATAGAAGCACGCATTCCTCCCACAAGTCTGTGACCTTTGAGATTTACAAAACCGGCAGCAGCAGCTTCTTTTACAAATTTATCATTGATTGCTTTTTCTTTTGCAACACTTTCTTCATCAGTTGCTCCAGTTGAATATTTTGTAAGGAATGGAACATTCATCAAAGAACGGCTTCCTTTTTCAGTTGTTGCACGGAAGAAATCGCTGGAATCAAGGTAATCATACAAATAATCAGCTTTTTCTTGATTTCGTTTGAGCATTCCGTCAGCACCACCATTTTTTTCAATCCAGTGAAGTACTTTATCAAGTACATAAATTGTGTAGCAAGGTGGAGTGTTGTACATAGAATCATTTTCAGCGTGAGTTTTGTAGCAAAGCATTGTTGGAGTACCAGGACGACAGTTTTCAAGGTCACAAATCAAATCTTCACGAATGATTACAAGTGTAACTCCTGCCGGAGCAAGATTCTTTTGAGCACCAGCAAAAAGAAGTCCAAATTTGCTAACATCAAGAGGTTCAGAAAGAACACAAGATGAAATATCAGCAACCAAAGGAATGTCCCCTGTTTCCGGGATGTATTCATAATGAGTACCCATGATTGTGTTGTTAAAGCAGATGTAAGCATAATCATAATCACCTTGGATTTTTTCAACACGAGGGATATATGAATAATTTTTATCTTTACTAGAAGCGATTACATCAACTTCAACTCCAAGATGTTTTGCTTCTGCAGCAGCTTTTTTTGCCCAAACGCCAGTTTCAATATAAGCAGCTTTTCCTTTTTTGTTACCAAGATTCTGAGCAACCATTGCAAATTGTGTGGAACCACCACCTTGAAGGAACAAAATTTTGTAATTTTCAGGAACATTCATAAGTTTTCGAACCATAGCTTCTGCATCAGCGATAATAGGCTCGAATGCTTTTGAACGGTGGCTCATTTCCATTACAGACTGACCTGTTCCATTGTAATCAAGCATTTCTGCGGCACATTCATTTAAAACTTCTTCTGGTAAACAAGAAGGACCAGCACTAAAATTGTAAACTCTAGACATTTAAAACCTCACATTTTCCAGTAATGATTACTGAAATATTTATTTACAAAAGCAAATTCAAAGCCGTTATAATAGAAAGATTTTCGACTTTTACATTTTGTGGAACTTTTAGCAGAACATTTGTCATGTTCACAATTCCACTTATACCAGCTTTTATCAATCTGTTTGCCATTGTTTGCGCATCTTTATCTGCAACAGTCAAAATGGCAAAATTGATTTTTTCACGTTTTATCACAAAATCCATTTCAGAAGCAGGATAAAGCGGAAAAGTAGAGCGAAGGATTTCTACCCGATTGACATTTGAATCAAAACCGGCACAAATCTCAAAAACAGAATTTTCAAAAAGATTTTGATCAAGAAGGGAAGCTCCAAGCCTGCCAAGTCCGGCAATACAAACCTTTTTAAAGATGCCTTCAGCAGAACCAGAACCCACAATGGCAGTTAAACTGTCAGAAGTGTAAGCAACATTGCTTCCTTTTTGGGATGATGTTTGAGCATAAGTATCTTTTTCAAAGGATATCTTCAAGGCGCTTTTTAAAGCTTGTTCAAGTTCTTCTATATAATATCCGTTTGAAACACCCTTGTTAAAGCCAAGCAGCCATAAATCATGCCTTATGAGCGAACTTTTCCAGCCAGAGGCCTCGCTTATAGCAACTGATGTTATTTTTTTATCCGGCCATTTTTGCAGAATTGCAAGCAGCTGAATAAAACGTTTCCTGGTTGGCTTTGGTAAATCAATTGATTCCATTATAAAAGTCCTCCTTTGTGGGGTCAATAAATAAAGATGAATAAGAATGCGAAAAACAAGAAAAATGAATGAAAAACTGCAAAAAAGTGTGTTTATTGTTAAAAATATAACAGTAAATATAAGGTAAAGTCAATAAGAAAACAAATCAGAAAATCAATAAGTTAAAAAAAAAGAGGAACCGGAAAAAACTAAAAAAAAACGGTTCCTCTGAAAATTAGGAGGCTAAGTTATAGAATCTCAAAACTCACTTAAAAAAGGGCTTTTTGAGATTATTGTACGAACGCAACCGAAATGCCAGGTTGAATTTGATTGTCAAAGTAAGCAACAACCTGTTCATTAAAAAGCTGGTCCAGCATTTTCTGGTATGACATTATTTTTCCAACATAATTCAAAGTTGACTGTGGAGTTTTGTTTGAACGTACACGACCAGTTCCAGCATTGTACATTGCCAAAGCAGAAACTTCATTTCCTGCAGTGTTCAAACAAAATTTTAAATGCGACATACCATATTTCGAACTGATAAAAGGATCAAAAAAATCCTCTTCTGACAGTGCAGGAAACGAATTGCTGTTTAACTGAAAAAGTCCTCTGTCTATTGTACTGTTCGAATTCTTATTTATAGCTTTCGCATTATAACTACTTTCAGTGTGTGCAAGTGCAAAAGCAAGGGAAAGCGGAATATCATTTTTTTCTGCTTCCGTAATAATTGCCTGTGTAATTTCTTTGTTTCCAGTTATCTGATAGTAAAACCATTCTACAGCCGGTCTTGAATCATTCTGACGATAAAGTGAAAGTCCGTTATCAAAATCATCAGAAAGCATAGATAAAGAAACTTCAGTAAAATATTCTTGAAAAGCAGCAGCCATATCTTCTTGAATATCTTCAGAAATCTCAACAATTTCAATTTCAGCAGGAACTAAAGAAACTGATTCCTGTTCAACAGAATTTGGAAGAAGAAAATATACAAGGAGTGAAACAGCCAGCAAGACTGCTGAAATAATTACTGCAGAGAAACAAACATTTGAAAAAGATTTTTCTTGTGATTTATTCTGCATAATTTTCCTCACAACTGCTAAATGCAAGATTAATTTTTATATTATCAAAACTAATCATTTGCTTTTCTTAAATCAACAGAATAATGTCATAAAATCAAAAAAAATACAAGCACTTTTTTAAGAAAATTTACGAAAAAATGAGAAAAGTATTAATTTTTAGTGAAATAGGTTGTAAATTATTGCAAACATTGCAGTATTTCGCAGATGTTACACTATAAAGCAATTAGTAAACAACTATTGAAGAATCACTGATTTCCTTATTGTGTGAAAAATATACATATTGAGCATGCTTTTTGGAAAGAACTTCGATAAAATCTTGAAAATCTGTGATTTGAGCTGGAATTTCAAAACCTGCTACGCTGATACAATCTTTAACACGTCTTGCAGTATGATTGCAGGCATTTGTAAAAGATTCAATCTGTTCAGAATTTTCAAGAGGTTTGTCGATTAAAGGGATAAGAATGGCAAATTTTCTTTGAACTTCAAGAGATTTTAATTGTTCTCGTAGAGATGCGAGAAATTCTTCGTTGTAGATTCCATCTTCAAGTTCAATCTTTGACCATAAAATTTCAATTTTTTCTAACTGTTGTGTATCGACAGGTGAACTTCCTTCGATTTTGTACAATTTATTTTCTTTTACAAAAAAAACAGGTTCTAATTTCATTTTTTCCACCAGACTTTTTTATATATTAATTTATTCTAAAATTATATAAAAAAGTTTGAAAAAATCAATAATGACATAAAAATGGCAGAGAGTAAACGCATTACAACATTTTTGGTAAAATCTGGCTTACGGTTCTGATTCACAGGGCACAGGGATTTGTATTGGAAGGTTTAATAAAAAAAGCCAAACAACGAACTGTCTGGCTTAAAACAAGGAGAAAATCATTTTTTGTAAATATAGATGATTATTCAGTCAAAATTTTAATAACTTCAGCTTTGTCCTGAGTATTAAGAATTTCCTGTCGCTTTTCAGGACTCTTGAAAAGTAGACTTACTT
>CAMBMW010000165.1 GCA_945868875.1 uncultured Treponema sp. | reverse complement strand
AGGATAAAATGCCAAAAATTGAGTGCAACGAAAAACTTTTTTTTGAAGCTATAGGAAAAAAATATTCTTATGATGAACTGGAAGATGTTCTTCCATGTGCAAAAGCAGAACTTGACGAAAAACCTGATTTTTCTTTGCCTGAAAATGAACGTGTGGTAAAAATTGAATTGAATGATACGAACCGTCCTGATTTGTGGTCAACTAATGGTGTTGCGCGTCAGATTAAGCTTCATGAAGGTGGAAAAACTGTTGATTATATGAAGCTTATGTCCAACTTTGGCAATGCTGATTATGAAAACCGCATTGTTTATGTTGATGAAAATGTAAAAGATGTTCGTCCTTTTATGGTTGCCTTTATGATTACTGGTAAACCGATTGATGATCCGATGCTTAAGGACATTATTCAGACTCAGGAAAAACTCTGCTGGAATTTTGGCCGCAAACGAAAATCTATTTCTATGGGTGTTTACCGTATTTCTCAGATTGAGTTTCCTGTGAAATATCATGCTGTTGACCCAGACAAAACAAGTTTTGTTCCTTTGCAGTGCGAAAGCCCTATGACCTGTCGTCAAATTCTGTCTGACCATCCAAAAGGTAAAGATTTCGGCTGGATTTTGAAAGATGCAAAGCTTTTCCCTTTATTGTCTGATGCAAAAGGTGAAGTTATGTCTATGGCTCCAATTATCAACTCAGCAACTTTAGGTGCCGTTCAGGTTGGCGACAGCGATTTGATGGTCGAACTTACTGGTGACAATATGGAAAATCTCATTCTTTCTGCAAATATTGTTGCCTGTGATTTTGCAGATCAGGGTTACACTATCAAACCGATTCTTGTAAAACATCCTTATGAAACTGGTCTTGGAAAAGACATTCTCGTTCCTTTCTATTTCCAGCCTTCTACAAAAACTACTCTTGGAGCTGTAAACAAACTTCTTGGTTCTGATTTTGATATGAAAACAGTAGAAGACGCTTTAATCAGAATGGGAAACTATGTTGAAATAAATAACGATGAAATTGTTTTAAAACCAGCTCCATACAGAAATGACTTTTTGCACGAAGTTGACATCATTGAAGATGTAATGATTGGCTGCAATGTTTCTGCTTTTGAACCACGAACCCCTCAGGATTTTACTATCGGAAGACTTTTGCCGCTTACAGAATTCAGCCGCAAAGCAAAAACTTTGATGGTTGGTTTAGGCTATCAGGAAATGATTTTTAATTATGTTGGTTCCAAAAAAGATTACATTGATAATATGATGATAGATGGTTCTAAGGTTATTGAAATTGCAAATCCTATGAGCGAAAACTATCAGTTTATTCGTTCAGAAATTCTTTCTTCTCTTTGTCGTGCCGAAGCTGGTTCTGCAAATGCAATGTATCCTCACAAGATTTTTGAGATTGGTAAAGTTGCATATTTAAAAGATGATGAAAATACTGGAACTATTACTCGTCAACATTTGGGATTTTTGACTGCAGCTGGTAATGCAAACTTTAATACTTTGGCAAGCGAGGTTTCTTCTCTTGTTTACTTCCTTGACCATGAATATAAAGTGCAGGAGTCTGATGATCCAAGATTTATTCCTGGAAGACAGGCTGCTTTGATTGTAAATGGTCAAGTTGCTGGTGTTTTTGGTGAAATTCATCCTCAGGTTTTAGAAAATTGGGGAATTACAACTCCTTGTGTTGCTGGTGAAATTGATTTGGAAAGTCTTATGGCAGATATTTCTGTGAAAAAAGATGTTAGTTCAAAAGCTGATTGCAAAAAAACTGAATGTTCAAAAGACGTTTCTTCAAATGGTAATTGTGAAGGTCCAAAATCAGAAGCTGAAACAAATCCTATTAAATATTTCAACGAACATATTGAATTACGAGTTGCAAAAATCGAAAAAGTTGAAGAAAATCCAAAGGGCGATAAACTTTACATCGAAACTATGGATGACGGTTCTGGAACTCCACGAATTATTCAGTCTGGTTTACGTCCATATCTTTCAAAAGAAGAACTTTTAGGTAAGCACGTTATAATCGCTGCAAACCTTGCTCCCCGCAAAATGAAAGGAATTGAAAGTTTTGGAATGCTTTTGGCATGTGATTATGTTGAAGACGGTCAAGAAAAAGTTGAACTTTTGACAGCACCTTGGGCTGCACCTGGAACAATTGTTGTTCCTGCTGGTTCTGACACATCAATTCCAAAACCTGCAAAAATTGATGCAGACAAGTTCTTCAAAATTGTTATGAAAATTGAAAATCACAAAATGGTTTTGAATGGAACGCCTCTTACTGCAGACGGAAAAGAGATTACTACAGAAAAATCTGACAACTGCGAAGTCTGCTAAAAAACGCGAACAATAGTATGTGATTAATACGTCGAGTCAAGGCACGCTAACGCTTAAAGCCTTGACTTCGCCGTTTTGAGGGGTTGTACTACCCCCTCAATAAAAAAAGAGATGCTATTTTTTTTAGTCATCTCTTTTTTTTTGTGTTTAGTTATTTGTTTTTCATGTCTTTTTCCAACATAAAAAAATCAATTAAACAGAAGCTTTCCAAAGTTTATGCAGATTACAATACTCATAAGCTGCCTCAACTTTTTCACCTTCACCAAGAACAAAAGTTGCCTTAGGTTCATCTCCAGGTTTAAGCCACTTTTGCTGAATACCTTTGTTTGTTTTTAACAAAATCCATTCGATAAAATGTTCTTCCTGCATAGGATGTGCAACTTCGCCAACAGAAACTGTAACAACATTTTTTTCAATAGAAATCACAGGAACATGTTTTTCAGTAGCAGCATCAGTTACTCCAGGAACCAGTTCAGCCATAGGTTCACCACAGCAAATTGTTGGAACAGGTGTGTTTTTTAGGATCACAATCACTTTTCCACAATGTTTACAATAATAAAACTTCAATTCCATAAAATCCTCCTTGCAAATCTGCAATAATACAATTATAAAAATCACCAGTTTTATAACCACGTGATTTTTATAATCCGATTTCCTGTAATTAAATATAATAAATTATTTGCACATCTCATAGAAAATAATGCTCGCTGCCTGCGCAACATTTAAACTTTCTACATTCGACGATTCAAAACCGACGTCCATTCCTTTCCAGGGAATAATAACAAGCTCATCACAATTTCGTCTTACATCATCACTTATTCCATGTTCTTCATTTCCAAGCACAGCAAGAACAGGCTTCTTTTTCTGATTTTTAATATTTTTTATCTCACAAACAGATTTTTTTGCAGATAAATCAGTGCCGAGCCGAATCATTTTTCCTTTCATTTGTTCCAAAAATTCTTTACACGATGAAACAGAATAAATCGACACATATTCCATTCCACCTTCTGCCACACGATAACTGCTTGTTGTAATTGAAGACTGGGACTCATCTTGCGGAATTACAATATTCTTTATTCCGAAAAAAGCAGCCGAACGGACAATTGCACCAAAATTATTCGCATTTCCAATTCTATCAAGCAAAACTGCATCTTCACCATTTTTTACCCACTTTTCTGCCATTGCAAAATCTAAAGGCTCAATTGCAGGGCTTTCAATCATTGCCACCACTCCTTGATGATGAACTGAACCGCATAGTTTTTCCAAATCTTTTGCTGGCTTTTGATTATAAATTCCATGATTTTTTGCTAGCTTTTTACACAGTCCGCCAAATTTCGGTGCAATGTCTGAAGTAAAATACAACCGTCTGATTTTTTCAGGATGATTCTTTTCAAGTTTTTTTACTGCGGCAAAACCACAAACCGCAAGTTCATTTCGCTGAGTATTTTTCATAAGTAAAATATACATTTTTTAAAAGAAAAAATCGAGCTCTGGCTCGTGCGAAAAACTGCCACACCAATAAAAATTCAGTTTGCACGAGTCTTGAGTTTTGGCTGTTTTATTACATTCTTTTAAATGGAGTTTCATTCTTGACAAAACTCAGTTTATCGTTTTGTTTAAAATCGAGGTCTGTCCCTTTTTTACAAACTAAACGTTCATTGATATTACAATTTTCAGCACGAGACAGGGACAGCCCTCCCCTACAGGGCAAACGCATTATAAAAAATATTTTCATAAAAGTTGGCGCGAGGGAGT
>CAMBMW010000164.1 GCA_945868875.1 uncultured Treponema sp. | reverse complement strand
TCTTCCCATCTATTCTGAAATGTTGTCCCCATTTTTCCACCTAAGGAATTTTACTATATTTTGAAATTTTTAAATAGTGGGCTTAAGTTGATAATGTTATGCGTGGAGCCGCCGCCTTTGGCGGGTCTGAAAGACCGGAGCGATAGCGGAGTGGCGGAAGGCGACTGACTAACTGAATTTTGCTAAAAAGTTGAGGAAAAACCTATGTCGAATATAAACGGATTTTTGTTTTTTTGGAGAAATGACTTGCGTAACGAGCAGGCTGCCTGCAAATATAATGTTGTTTTTAAACTTGATTTTGCAAGGCCTCCA
The DNA here is from genome assembly GCA_945868875.1 of uncultured Treponema sp. GTDB lineage: Bacteria > Spirochaetota > Spirochaetia > Treponematales > Treponemataceae > Treponema_D. The sequence continues at coordinate 3,788 of CAMBMW010000164.1, read as the reverse complement.
AGGTTTGGCGTAATTGACCAAGAACCTTTTATATATACTGTATCCAGGTAATAACACTCTCCTTGAAAAAACTGTTTCATTGTGCTGGCAAAATTTTCATAGTCTTCCAGATTTGAAAGTGTACGTTTTTTTCCTGTTGCTAATGAGGTACTGTATCCGGCAGAAACTGCAAAATCATTCATGTAAACTGCTTGGAAAACGGGAATTGCTTTTTGTATTTCTGCTGCAAACAGTATCACTTCGCATTTCATATCTAAAAAGGATTTTCCAGAATCTGTGTAATTTGTTTTTTTTAAGTATTCTGGTTCAATAGGAAAAACTGAAAATGCTATTTTTGCCGGAAAATTTGTCGTTTTTCCATAAACTGAACTGTACGGCATAAGATGAGGGATGTAAAACTTTAAATTCTGTTCAATTTGGATTGCATTGACATATTCAAGAGGGGACAGACCTAAATCACTGTCATATCGGTATCCGACTCCAAGTGTGTACGCACCTCCTTTTTTTTCGTAACGTCCCGAACCTGCTTTTCTTATGGAAGAAAACGTTGCAGAAAATGCATCTGATAGGCTATAATAGTTTTTATTTTCGGAATATATTAAATTGTATGTTTTTTTTGTTTCGGAGTCCAAAAGTTTTTGTAGATTATTCTGTCGTCCGATTTTTGCTCCTGTTTGATTGGCAAATGACAGTGAACTGTTGTTTCCCACTTCCAGATTCATTTGAAAAGTCAGCAAAGCAGAACTGTTTTTCCAGCCTTTTTCATCAATTTCGATTTTTAAATCCCAGTTCATTTGCAAAAGATTTGAAATAGTCGCGTTCTGCCCTGTAAACTCAAATCCAAAACTATTGTAAAAAATATCCCAGCCAAAAGTTGATGTGTATAAACTTGTAGAACCATCTGTCCACGGGTCTGCTGTAATAAATGTAAGTCCTAAAGAATATCCTGAAAGCTCTGTTAAACCTGCATTGCATCCAAAATTATCGGGAACAAAACTTGTGAATGGAATAAAAACTCCTTGTAAATAATATTTAAAAGGAATGAATTTTTTTTCTGGAATGTTTCCTGCAGAATTTTCATAACTTGTATTCGATGCAACCGTCATACTATTGTGCTGGTGTTCATAATCCTTATTTTCAAACTGAAGAATAGTTTTATTATCTGTAAGTTTTACTTCCACAGAATTGTCATTTTTGCAAAAATATTCTGTTTTTCCAGTAGTTTGAAAATAATCTTTGACAGAAGGTATTTTCATGATTTTTGAAAACTGGTAAAACTGTCCGATAAAAACTATCTCTCTGTCAAAAGAAACTGGATTAAAAACTCCACCAGATATGTCCCCAGCGTCACCCGCATCAGCTGTGTTCCCATCGTCACCTTTGTCACCTGATTTATCGCTAAATGAGCCGCTGAGTGTGTATTTTTTATCATCAAGTTTGAACTGTCCAATGCGAGGCATTGTTCCTGGATAAACCCAGCTATAATAAAATGCATTTTCTTCTTTATCATAAGAAAGCGAACGGATTTTCATTTTTTCTTCAGGCAACGGATATTGTGTGAATTCTCCTTTTGAAAATGAATACGTTACTATTGAGTAATTCAGTTTGTTTTTCTGGATAAAAGCAAATTCGTCTTCTTTTGTCTGAATAAAATTTGAAACATTCACATTCAAAGGTAAATCTATCTGTGCAAAAAATTCTGTATTTTTAATATCACCCGAATCATTTAATGCAATTTCTTCTATATAAATTGAATTCGCTGGCGATGTATATTTTGTTGAAACAAGGAAATATTTTTCTTGATTTTTTATCAAGGCACTATCTTTGATACTTTTTGTTTTCACTGTAAAGAATTTCTTTTTTTCAATATCGTAGATTTTTGTTCGTGATTTTTCACCGTTCGAGTTTTCTGAAAAATATGACACTGTTAAAAATCTGCCGTCATCGGATAAACTAATCGACTGGGCATTTTTCAGCTGAAAAAGCATTTTTGGCTTAATCTCAATATCACTTTTATGTATTTTATTTTGTAAATCTGTCTTGGAAACATAATAAACTCGTCCGCCATAATTATCAAGCCAGGCTATTGCATTTTGAGATTGTGTGAGAGAGTTAATGTAAAATCCTGTTTTATTTTGTTTGGAAAAACAGTCATTTTGTGAATTAAAAAAATCCTGAATCAATCCCGTTTCCAAAGGATTTGAGGGTATTTCTGGAACTGGATAAGATTCTTCAAACTCTTTCCAGGCATCTTTGAGTTTTATTCCATAAACCTTGTTAAAAGCGATACCAACTGTGAGGGCTTTTAAATTAACAAGTTTATACCAGAACTCTGCATATTTTTCCATTCCAAATTTCTGCTGGAGCCACTGATGAAATGCCCCATTGAAATAATAAAAGGAACCGGCTGGATATTTATCTCTTGACCCCATTACATCATAATAAGAAGGAAACTGATTTTCTATTTTGGCCTGCTTGACCATATGTTTTGCAAACTCGTCGTTTAGTCTTCCTTCACCAGCTGCACTTTCACTTGTAACAGTAGCTCCTTCTGCCATTCCAGAAGAAATCCAAAGTGATGCCGGGGTAATGCAATCACCAAAATTTGTTGACACAGCATTCCAAAAGGGAGATTTCATATTATATGTAACAGCGTGTGTCAATTCATGACGAAATGTTTGAATCAAAGTTTCTGAAAAAACTGCCAAATCGCTTGAGATGGAAAATGAAGTGTCATAAATGACAATATGATTATATGGTGCGGATGTCCAGAACGCATTAAACGAATCCGTCGCGGTGGTAAGAACAATCGGCATGGAGAATGAGGGTGTAAGTCCATATTGCCCTGCAACTTCCAGGTAGATTTTATCAGCATTTTCAAAGAGAATTTCCGCTGATTTTCTGCACTCTTGTGGATAAATTATTTCAAAATATTTTGTTTTTACTGCAAACAGTTGATTTTTTGTTTTATTATCATCATTTTTTGCAAAAAGCGAAAATGAGATTGTAACGAGAATTAAAACTACAAATATTAATCTTTTTGAAACAATTTTATTCAATGAGTTTTCCTGTTTTTTGTTGTCAAAATCTTTTTTTTCCATCTTATTAGGACAAATGTCGAGTTTTGAATTTTTAGGGTGGCTTTTTGCTTCGCAAAAATCAGGCTTTTCAGGGTTACGCTATCGCTTCATTCCTTCGCTCCGCTTCGGAACTGGCTTCGCCAGCCCTTACAATCCTTGCCACGGTTTGTAAATCAAATACTCGAAATTGAACCTATTATTTTTTTTACATCTGCGAGATTCTTTTTTTTGCATATTTAAAATATTGACTGCCAAGTGGTGCTGCAATTATTATGAACAACGCTGTTAGAATCACAAGTCCAAACTGATTTTTTGGTAGAAGGAAAAATCCTAAAGCAGCCATTATTGCAATCACAATAAAATCAAGCAACATTCCAGCAAGCGTATTCAGATTTTGTTTAAATGCCGCAACTGGGTTTTCCCATAAAAGTTTTGGATTTGCGGTATCCACAAACATATCAATCACAATTATAACAAGTGAGGCTGCCATGCTTATGACAATTATACTTATAATAGAAGAAAAAAGCATTAAGAAACTGAAAGGCATGCCAAGGAAAAAATATGCACTTAAAAGTATAAGCAAAGTGATAGCATCTGTAATCAAAATATACAAAACAGCATGATAAAGTTTAACTTTTACAATCTGTTCGTTACTAATCGGCATGGCTTTTAAGTCAAAAAGTGATTTTCCGTCTCTGGAAAATGAAG
>CAMBMW010000163.1 GCA_945868875.1 uncultured Treponema sp. | reverse complement strand
ACAGGCGACGAAGTCGAGTCCGAAGGACCGAACGTGAGTGAGCTGTGAAAGGCGAATGACTGACTAAATTTTGCTGATTTTATAAAAAAGGGGACAGACCTCACTTGATTTCAACAAGGTCTGTCCCCAATTAATTCACTAAACTTGTAAAATAAGGTCTGTTCCCAGTTAAAAAAACTCAATAACTGAATTCAAACAGGGACAGACCTCCAATAAAACTCGCATAAAATGAATTGCGAATTTCTTAGAAAAATTATATAATCTATGTTTATGAAATATGGTTTTGATAATGATAAATATTTGAAGATTCAATCTGAACACATAAAAGAGCGGATTTCTGAATTTGGTGACAAGCTTTATCTGGAATTTGGTGGGAAACTTTTTGACGATTTTCATGCTTCGAGAGTTTTACCTGGTTTTATGCCTGACAGCAAACTTAAACTTTTGATGCAACTTTCAGATGTTGCAGAAATTGTTATTGTAATCAGCGCAATTGATATAGAAAAAAATAAAATTCGCGGTGATTTGGGCATTACTTATGATAAAGATGTTTTGCGTTTACGTAATGAGTTTCAAAATCGTGGACTTATGGTTGGCAGCGTTGTAATCACCCATTACACTGGACAGGAAGCTGCAAAATCCTTCAAAAATAAACTCAAAAAGATGAATATTAAAACTTATTATCATTATACAATTCCAGGATATCCTTCAAACGTTCCTTTAATTGCCAGTGATGATGGATTTGGTAAAAACGATTATATCGAAACCACCAGACCGCTTGTTGTGGTAACTGCTCCAGGACCTGGTTCGGGCAAAATGGCAACTTGCTTAAGTCAGCTTTATCACGAAAATAAGCGGGGTGTTAAAGCAGGTTATGCAAAGTTCGAAACTTTTCCAATCTGGAATCTTCCTTTGAAACATCCTGTAAATCTTGCTTACGAAGCAGCCACTGCAGATTTGAATGATGTGAATATGATTGATCCCTGGCACCTGGAAGCTTATGGCAAAACAACAGTAAATTATAATCGCGATATTGAAATTTTTCCGGTTTTGGATGCAATTTTTAAAGGAATTTATGGTTCAAATCCGTATAAATCACCTACTGACATGGGTGTAAATATGGCAGGTTTTTGCATTTTTGATGATGAAACCTGCAAAGAAGCATCGCGTCAAGAGATTATCCGCAGATATTACAATACATTAAATCTTTTGGTTGAAGGCAATGCATCTGAATCTGAAGTTAATACATTAGAACTATTGATGAAACAAGCTGGTGTTACAACTGATGACAGAAAAGTAACTGTAGCGGCAAAGGAACGCGGCGCTAAATCAAAAGTGCCGACTGCAGCCATAGAACTGGAAGACGGAACAATCATCACTTCGGAAACTTCTGATTTATTGGGGACAAGTGCGGCTCTAATTTTGAATGCAACAAAACATCTTGCTGGTATTGACCATAAAGTCAAGCTTATCCCGAAAGAAATGATTGAACCTATTCAAAAAATGAAAGTTACTTATTTGAGCGGAAATAATCCAAGACTTCACACAGATGAAGTGCTTGTTGCTCTGGCAATGCTTTCCAAAACAGACGAAAAATGTTTCAAAGCACTTGAGCAGCTTCCAAAACTTCGTGGCTGTCAAGTTCACACAACTGTCATGCTTAGCGAAGTAGATAGAAAAATATTCAAAAAATTAGGCGTTGATTTGACTTGTGAACCTGTTAGCAAAAAACAGAAATACTTGATTGTTTAAAAAAAATTAAGTTTATTATGATATTCAGAAAGATTAAGGTGAATTTATGTTAATGGTTAATGGAAATAAACTAACTATAGAAGATGTTTGCGATGTTGCTTACTGCAATGAAGAAGTCAATTTACCAGAAGATAAGTCATTTTGGGAAACTTTAGAAAAATCTCGCAAGTTTTTGGAAGATTATATTGCAACTGGAGTGCCAACTTATGGTGTTACTACCGATTTTGGTGACAGTTGTCATAATCAGATAAGTGTTGATAAAGCTGGTGAACTTCAGCGTGATATTTGTACTTACCATGGAATTGGACTTGGTCCAAAATTTGATCATGAAACTGGTCGTGCTGTTGTTCTTGCAAGATTAAACGGAAATGTAAAAGGCGGCCATTCTGCCATCCGTCCAGAACTTGCAAAAATGATGGTGACAATGCTCAACAAAGATATTATTCCTGTTATCCCTCAGCTTGGTTCAGTTGGTGCTTCTGGAGATTTAACTCCGCTTTCTTATCTTGCGGCAGCCATCATGGGTGAACGAAAGGTTTATTACAAAGGTCAAATTGTTCCGACAATGCAGGCTTTTGAAGCAGAAGGAATAAAACCTCTGCCAATCGAAGCAAAAGAAGGTCTTGCATTGATGAATGGAACAAGTGTAATGACGGCAGTTGCATGTCTTGCATGGAAAAAGGCTGAACGACTTGCAAAAATATCAGATTTTTTGACAGCAGTTACTTCAGAAATCACACGAGGGAAAGATACTCCATTTGTTGCAAAAGTAAGTGAAATCAAAAATCATAAAGGTCAATGCGAAAGTGCTGCTTATGTTTACAATATCATAAAAGATTCAAAACGAGTATTCCGTTACGAAGATTTTTTAAAAACTCAAATCGAAAGTCTTGATGGTAAAGGGTTTGTTGCACAGCAGAATAAAATTCAGGACAGATATTCAATTCGTTGCGCTCCACAGATTAACGGAGTTTACCGCGACACACTTCGTTTTGCCAGAGATTTAATCACAGAAGAATTGAATTCAGCAAATGACAATCCTCTTGTGGATATTGAAGCTGGTCGCCTTTATAACACTGGAAATTTTTATGGCGGACACATTTGTGCTGCTTGTGATTATATGCGTACCGCTTTGGCAAATATTTCTGATTTATCAGATAAACAGGCAGAAGTGATTATTGATGGAAAATTTAATGGTTTGACTGAAAATTTGATTCCATTCACACCAGCTGACCATCCTCGTGCGGGGCTTAGACTCGGATTTAAAGCTGCACAAATAACAATCAGTGCAATTCGTGGCGAAGTTGCAAGTTACTGTTTCCCGATTTCTCTTACAAGTCAACCAACAGAAGCGTTAAATCAAGATAAAGTTTCTATGGGAACAATAAGTGCAAGAAAATGGGCGGAACAAATTGACCTTGTTTATCTTCAGTTTGCAACACATCTTTTGGCAGCAATGCAAGCAGTAGATTTAGCTGGAAAAGAAGATTTTGCACCTTTTACACAACAAGTTCATCAGCAAGTCAGAAAACTTTCGGCATTTGTAGAAGATGATAGAGCTTTGGATAGCGAAGCAGAAGCAGTTTGTGAATGGCTAAAAACCACACCTCTTTTTGCATAAGTTTTGGAATCATACATTTCTATATTTGATAAAAACGGAAGTACTGTGGATGATAAGTTAAAACTAAAATTGATTAACTTTGCTCAAAAATACGAAGTGCATGATTTTGTTCTGCAAGATCCTAGTCAATTCTTGTTCTGGTATGATGATTTTCCAGAATTTAAAAATGCTTGCAATGTGGAATGTGCTGCTTTCGTTGCTGCAATGCTTTCCTTTGGAAACAGAAAGCAGTTTATTCCAAAAATTCGTGAGATTCTAGAATATTCTTTAGATGAAGGCGGAATTGCGAGATGGTGTTTGAATGGAGCAAAAAATTTTCCTGCCGGAACACAAAAGTTTTATCGCTTTTATTCTTATGATGATTTGCACACTCTTTTTGATGAAATGGCGGAAATTTTAAAAGAATCTGACAGTCTTGGCGAACATTTTCGTAAAATCTATCAGAATGATGATAAAATACCTCTTCATAGAATTGTTTCACTATGTTTTCCAAAATCTGCGATTGTTCCAAAAGGAAAAAACTCTGCAAATAAAAGAATAAATATGTTTTTGCGGTGGATGGTTCGTCAAAACTCGCCGGTAGATTTAGGAATCTGGACGTGGGCAAGTCCCAAAGAATTGATTATTCCGCTTGATGTTCACGTAATGCAGCAAGCTATAAAACTAAATCTTTTACCCGAAAATGCCAGCGCCAGTCTGAAAACAGCACAAACTCTTACCGCAAACCTTTCTGAAGTTTTCCCAGACGATCCAGTTCGTGCTGATTATGCTTTATTTGGACTTGGAATTTCTTCTTAATCTGTAAA
>CAMBMW010000162.1 GCA_945868875.1 uncultured Treponema sp. | reverse complement strand
ACAAAAATAATCCAGCCAGTTCTGTTCATCACAAAACCAACATTCAATCCCAAAATTACAATAGCAACAATTCCCACAATTCCAATAATAGTAGCAGGCAGAACTTTAACTCCGCCTTTGTTAGTCATAATTCCATAACAAATAGCAAGCACAATGAACAAAACAGAAATCATAGCTGTAGTCTGATTATTAGTAGGGTTTGTAGTAAAACCAAACGCTTTTCCAGATGCAGCAATCTCTTCAGCATTAGAAAAGAAAGTACCGGCAACAACATTTACAAACGAAGCAATTACAAGAATCAAAACAAGCAGTGCAAAAATTATAAAAAGCTTCTTTGATTTAGAACCCATCGAATCTTTAATGATTTCACCAACAGATTTTCCGTCATGGCGAATAGAAGCAAAAAGAGAACCAAAATCCTGCAAACCACCAAAGAAAATACCACCAATAACACACCACAAGAAAACAGGAACCCAACCAAAAACAGCGGCCTGAATAGGACCATTAATCGGACCAGCACCAGCAATAGATGAAAAGTGATGTCCCATCAAAACAGCTGGTTTAGCTTCTACATAATCCACACCATCTGGCATAGTCTGTGCAGGAGTCTTTTTTGCAGGGTCAATACCCCACTGTTTTGCAAGATATGAACCATAAAAAACATATCCGGCAAAAAGCAAAACGATTGCAGCAAGAATAATCAATAATGCTGTCATTTCATTTTCCCCCTTTGGAAAATTAAAAAAAAATTTATAAATTCTGCCGTGCCCCCTTACGGGGTCGCTATGTCCGCACTTCGCCGACTAACCGCGGCTCATCCGTCTAAAAGACGGACTGCTTCGCAGGTGCTCCCAGCGCTCACGGAAAATTACAAAAAAAAACAAAAACGTCCCAAAACTCAAATTTTTTGAATCATTTTTTTAAGTTCACTACCAAGTCTGTTACAAAAAACCATTCCAGAAGCTAAATCCTTTACAGCAAGTTTAAAATTGCTCCAGCCGTAAAGCCCAAGCTTGTAAGAAACAGAATATTTAATTTTTCTGATATTTTTTTTCACATCATCACAAAGACTGTCAGCAATAACAATCAAAGTAACATCAGAATTTTTATGCCCATAATACGGCACAATTTTTGAACATCCATATTTCCACGCATCATCTGCAAGATTCTTTAACTGTTCAAAACTCAAATCATTTTCAAGTTTAAAAAAAACAAATTCATTTGAATCAATGTTTGCAATTTTTGCTGCTTTCACAAGAATATACTGTTCACCATGCATCACAAATTCTGCTTCCGCATCAAACGTTTTTTGAATATTTTCTTTTTTAATAGAATAGTAACGCTCATAAGCTTGTAAAAGCTTTTCCAAAAAAACAGATTTTTCCATAACAAATCTTCAAATCATTATTCAAATTCTAAAATGCATTTTATCATTAATAATTTTTAAAATCAATAAATTTATTTAAATATACTTAAGTAAAACAAGAAAAACGCATAATAAAAAAAAAGGCTATAGCTAATAATCCATAATTCTATCCTCAGAGATGCCTTTAGATACAAGGTATTTCTGAACAAACTTTGAATTTAAGTCCTTACGAATAGTGAAAATTCCAATGTTTGTATTTTTTAATAGTTCTGCAGCCTTTGAAATAGAAACTACCCAATTATTATCATTCGCATAATTATAGTCGCTTGAACCTATTTTGACTAATCTAGGATTACCTTCACGTTTTTCAGTTCCAAAACCTTCCATGTCAAAAGCGTATTCTTTTTCAAGTTCATTTATGTCAATCATACTTGCCTCAAATCTTTTCCAATTTAAATATTATAACTTATCCCACTTTTACCCTTTTCTTCCAAAATAGATTCTGCCACCACTATTTACGGACATAGCCAAAAAAAATACAGAAAAGTTAGTTTCAGGGAGTGAGGAACAAGGAAAAAAGACTTTTTTTTGGGGGCATAAAAACTATTATAATGCCGCTATGCTTTTTGGCATAAACGGCAGTTATAAAAGCTTGATTTAAAAATTTATAATTTTTTGAGGGTTACAGAATATATCTTGACAAATCTTCATTCTGTACAATATCACCAAGTTTGCTGTCAACATAAGCTGAATCAATCACAATTGTTTCACCTTTATGTTCATCAGCATCAAAGTTGATATCCGACAAAACTTTTTCCATAATTGTGTGAAGGCGACGGGCACCAATATTTTCAGATTTGGAATTCACATCTTCTGCTACAAAACTTATTCTATCCAAAGCATCTTCTGCAAATTCAAGTTTTACACCTTCTGTTTCCAAAAGCGCTGTATATTGCATAATCAAAGAATTCTTTGGTTCTTTTAAAATTCGTTTAAAATCTTCTTTATGTAAAGAATCAAGTTCAACTCTCAACGGGAAACGTCCCTGAAGTTCTGGAATCAAATCACTTGGAGCAGCCACACTGAAAGCACCCGCAGCAATAAACAAAATATGAGTTGTATCAACAACCCCAAATTTTGTATTCACGTTACTTCCTTCAACAATCGGCAAAATATCACGCTGAACACCTTCGCGACTTACATCCTGTCCGTGACTTTCACCGTGAACTGCAATTTTATCAATTTCGTCAATAAAAATAATTCCGCTTTGCTCAACACGACGTTTTGCTTCGTCAGCAACTTTATCATGATCAACCATGCTGTCCAATACTTCTGCTGTCAGAATCTTTCTAGCTTCTTTTATTGTTACAGAGCGTTTCTTTTCACGTCCACCACCATTCATCATATTTAAAATGCCCTGCATGCTGTTTTGTAAATCATCAATACTTCCGCCTGCAATTATTTCCATATTCGGCATTTGAGACTGACGGCGAACCATCATATCAACTTCACGCTCTTCGAGTTTTCCTTCGCGTAACATCTGACGGAATTTTTCACGAGTATGATTATCTTTGTCAGTTTGTGCGTTTTCGTCTTTTTCTTCTTCAGTTTGATTATTCTGAATATTTTCATTTGCAGTATTTTCTGCCAGTTTATGGATTTCAGATTCCATTTCCTGTGCAACTTTGTTCAAGTCAATAGTAATCTCAGTTCCTGAAGTCTGTGTCAAAAATCCCAAAGGAGCTTTCTGGTCAGAATTATTGTTCTTTTCATCTTTTTTGGATTTCTTTTTTCCAGTTCCAGGTAAAAGTAAATCAAGAAGTTTTTCTTCTACAATTGAAACAGATTTTTCTTTTAAAGATTCTTCCATTTCGGCCTTTACGTCATTGTAGCCTACAGCCATCAAGTCGCGAACCATGCTTTCTACATCACGACCAACATATCCTACTTCTGTATATTTTGTGGCTTCCACTTTCAAAAAAGGAGCTCCGCACAGTTTTGCAAGACGACGTGCAATTTCTGTTTTACCACATCCTGTCGAACCAATCATCAAAATATTTTTTGGTGCAACTTCATCACGAATATCTTCAGGCAGTTTTAATCTTCTGACTCTGTTTCTAAGTGCAACTGCTACCGCCCTTTTTGCTTTATCCTGACCAATAATATAACTGTCAAGTTTCTCCACAATCTGTTTTGGTGTGAGTTCAATGTTTTCCATAAATCTAAAATCCTTAATTATTTTCCAAAGTTTCAATTGTTAAGTTTTGATTTGTATAAATACAAATGCTGCCTGCAATTTTAAGAGAACGTTCTGCAATTTCTTTTGCTGATAAATCAGATGAATCAAGATAAGCAAGTGCAGCAGAATAAGCGTAATTACCGCCAGAACCAATTGCAATTGCATCATTTTCAGGTTCAATTACATTTCCATCCCCACTAATCAAAAGAATGCGGTTTTTATCAGCTACAAGAAGCATTGCCTCAAGTTTTTGAAGGCTTCTGTCAGTTCTCCAGGCTTTTGCCAGCTCAACGGCAGCTCTCATAATATCACCATTATATTCTTTTACCTTTGTTTCAAATCTGTCCAAAAGTGTAAAAGCATCAGCAACTGAACCTGCAAATCCTGTCAAAATCTTTCCATCATAAATTTTTCTAACTTTTCTGGAATTTCCTTTGCAGACAGTTTCACCCATTGTACACTGTCCGTCTCCTGCCATAGCAACCTGACCGTTTCGTTTTACGGCAAGAATTGTAGTACTTCGAATTTTTGTTTTTCCCATTTTATTTCCTTTTATATATCAATTCTAAAATTTTCAAAAAAAT
>CAMBMW010000161.1 GCA_945868875.1 uncultured Treponema sp. | reverse complement strand
TAAAAATAAAAGCATTTGCAAACCGGGAAGCCATTCCAATTATGCAGGATGAAGGGTGCGATTTTATTTGTGACTACATTTTGAAAAATGATGTAAAAACCGTGCTTGAAATAGGAACTGCAATTGGGTATTCTTCAATCAGATTTGCGAACCTCAAACATGATATTCACGTTACAACAATCGAACTGGACATAGAACGATACACAAAAGCAAATCAGAATTTCAAACTCTGTAAACTGGAAGACAAAATCACTTCGATTCACGATGATGCACTAACTCATGATTTTTCAGAAAAGTTTGATTTGATTTTTATCGATGCTGCTAAAGCTCAATACATTAAGTTTTTTGAAAAATACAAAAATAATCTAACAAAAAACGGTGTAATCATCAGCGATAACCTTTCATTTCACGGAATGGTTGATGATTTAACTTTGACACACAATTACAGCACAAAAAAACTTGTCAAAAAAATCCAAAAATATGTTGAGTTTTTAAAAACAAACGAAGAATTCGAAACAGATTTTTTTGAGGTTGGAGACAGAATTTCAATCAGCAGAAAAAAAAGTAAATAGAAAATTATTTTACGTCCCTTTCATAATCACAAAGAAGATTATTAACTCTGCTCAAAACAAGTTTTTTATTTTTTGTCCAGTCAGGTGCAATCAGAATCTTTTTTGGAGGATCACCTGTAAGTCTGTGGATAACGACATTTGTTGGAATGAGATTTAAAGCTTTTTTTAATAACGAAAAATATTCTTCCATTTGAAGCGGATTATATTCCCCTTTTTCATACATTTTCTGCAAATCTGTTTGTGACAGTATATAAAGATTTGTGATTTTTATTCCATCGCTTTCTGCATTTACAACATCGCAAACAGTTTTCATCATATCACGTTCAGTTTCACCAGGCAGGCCAAAAATCACATGACTTACAACATGAATATTACGATTTGCAGCATGCAGTTTTTTAACAGCATCAAAATAAATCTGGTTTTGGTAACCACGCCTGATTAAAGCGGCTGTTTTTTCATTTGTAGATTGTAATCCAAGTTCAACCTGCACAAAAGTTTTTTTTGAAAGAAGACTAATAACTTCAAGACATTCATCGCTCAAACAATCAGGACGAGTAGCAATGGAAATTCCAGCAACATCAGGACAAGAAAGCGCACGAAACCACAAATTTTTTAGTTTATCTATATCGCCATAAGTATTCGTAAAATTCTGAAAATAAACAATGTATTTTACATTTTCCTGATTTTTTAGTTTCGGTGCCAAAAGCATTTTTGCCTTTTCAATCTGCTGTTCTATTTCCAAAAAAGAATCAGGCACAAAATCACCACTTCCCGCTTGACTGCAAAAAATGCAACCTCCAAAACCGATTGTTCCATCACGATTTGGGCAAGTGCATCCTGCAGAAACAGAAATTTTGTATACTTTTGTGCCAAAAATGTTTTTATAAAAATTACTTACAGTCACGCAAATTACCAGTGGCCAGAAGCTCCGCCTCCACCAAAATGGCCGCCACCACCACTGAAGCCGCCAAAGTTACCACCTCCAAAGCCACCGCTTTTGTGAATGGAAGAATGATTTCCAGCATTGATATTTCTGCCAACATTTCTAGAAACATTTGACAGGAAAATCCATTTAAAAATGCCGCCTTTTGAAGTAATAATTACAAAAATGAAAATCATCCAGATAATCATAAACACTAAACCAGCACCAGAATCTTCATCTTCTTCATTTAAAACTTTTTTATCAACAATTTCAGTATCACCACAGGCTATGCCACCAATATTCATCACACCTTTTTTGATACCGCCAGAATAATCTCCATCTTTAAACTCAGGAATTATTACATTTCTGATAATCAGACCACATTTTGCATCGGTGAGCAAACCTTCGAGTCCATAACCAACTTCAATTCTAAGTTCACGTTCTTCCATTGCAACAAGAAGTAAAGCTCCATTGTCTTCACCTTTTTGACCAAGTTTCCATTTTTCAGCAACCTTCACACCATAAGCCGCAATGTCTTCACCTTTTAAACTAGGAATAGTCAAAACAGCAATCTGAATACCAGTCTGATTTTCGACATTCGTAAGATATTCATTAATCTGCTGTTCGTCATTCTTGCTAATGACGTTTGCATAATCATTTACACGCCCTTGTAGAGCAGGAACATCCAGGGCAAAAAGATTTGCAAATGCAACAAGGAAAAAAGCAAAAAACAACCCCTTCTTAAATTTACATAAATAACTTTTCCAAAAAACTTCTTTTTCCAGCAAACACTTGTTTAGAACCATTCTTCATCTCCCAAAATAACTAAACCATCAGAAAGTTCATTTGGATTTTCTTCTTTGCATGGAAAATTTTGTGCCAGAAGTTCACCACATTTAGAAATTGCATCAGTAAAAGCAAGAAGAGCATCACCTTTTTTCAAATTTTCAGCAAGTTCATCAGCAATCAGATTCCACATATCCTGAGAAATTTTTTCAGAAATTCCACGGTCAGCAATGATTCTCACCTGTCGTTCCATATAAGAAACAAAAATCAAAATGCCAGAATGTTCTTTTGTATCATAAACTCCAGACTCAGTAAAATACCTGAACGCTCTATGGGTAACACAAGATTTTCTGACAGAAAGAGGAATAATGATTCTGTCAATGGCTGGAATATTTGCAAGATAAAACGAAATCACCACAGTCGAAAAACAACTAATAACATAAAAAACAGGCAAAATCCAACTTGGTTCATTCTGCCAATATAACAGTCTGTACAAACCAAGAATTTTATTTGAAAAAGGAAGCATCGCAATCAGAACAACGGCCCCTATCAAATCAGCCCAAAGTAATTCCCAAAACGAATAATGAGCACTTTCAGCAGCTACAGCCACTGCAATTTCACCAGTAGTTTTCGATTCCACATCAGCAACACAATCCTTAATTTTTTGCATTGCTTCATCATTCAAGTTAAGTTTTTTACACAATTGTTTACTTTTCATTCACAAAACCTGCACAAAATCCCTAGAATTCCACTTTTGGAGCAGACTGAGCCTCAGCACTTGCCGAGAAATAAATTTTCTTTTCAAATCCACTTATATTGGCAATAATATTCGTTGGAAAACTTCGAATTTTCGAATTGTATTGTTTAGCCGCATCATTATAACGACCTCGAGCCACTGTAATCCTGTTTTCCGTACCTTCAAGCTGATCCTGCAAAGCCAAAAAATTCTGATCCGCCTTCAACTCAGGATAATTTTCCGTAACCATCAAAAGTCTTTGCAAACTAGAACCAAGCTGATCCTGCACCTGTTGATATCTTTCAAACGCTTCAGGATTACTCAAAACTTCATCACTAATATTAATTTGGCCGCCAGCTTTCGATCTTGCATCACTCACCTGTTTAAAAACATCACTTTCATGACTTGCATAACCTTTTACAGTAGAAACAAGATTTGGAATCAAATCCATACGTCGCTGATACTGATTTTGTACCTCAGCCCACTGTCCGCTCACATTTTCTTCCATATAAACAAGAGAATTGTACGTATTTTTATAACAAGAAAAAAGAGCAATCGCACACACTGCAAAAATAATCAAAACAACGAGCCATTTAGGAAATTTTTTCATCACATTCTCCCATAAAAATACTGCATCTCAAAATAAACAGTATTTATTAATAATAATTTTTTGGGCGACTTGAAGCTTCGCTCCAAACAGGCTTTCCGCACTTCGCTACCGCTCATCCTCCGCACTCGGCTTCGCCTCGCTTACGGTGGACTGCTTCGCAGGTGCTACAATCCTTGTCGCATATACCAAAATTTGTTTAAACACATCTTTATAATTTAAATAAATAAAACACATAAAGTCAACAAAAAAATGTCTGCTGTTTAAATTTTCAGAATTTTTCTTCCTCTTTTCAGGGGTTTTAGGGGGCAAAAGTGAATTGTTTCTGTAAGTTTAAAAATAATTTTTTTTATAAACTTTTTTGCCCCCTAGGAGAAGGGGTTGTGGCGAAGACCCTAGCGGCTGAGCCCAAGGGGAAGGCTTTCCCCTTTTCTATTTTTTTATATATTTCTTTAGTAAAACGAAGAAAAATCACTTGCTTGTCAGCCTTTTTCATAATAAAATAATTAAATGCTTGTATAACAAGTCTATTTTTTTATTAAGGATGTAAAAATGAATAATTTTATTTTTTTGGGCGCACCTGGA
>CAMBMW010000160.1 GCA_945868875.1 uncultured Treponema sp. | reverse complement strand
AACGCATTATAAAAAATATTTTCATAAAAGTTGGCGCGAGGGAGTGAGACACAGGACAAAAAGACTTTTTTTGGGGCTGCCGCTGGCTCGTGCTGTAAGATTGTCATACCAGAGAACGTATAGTTTGCACGAGCCGAGAGTTTTGGCGATATATTCTTCACCTTCATTAACTGAAATTGTAGTTTTACCAAAACTCAGGAAAAAGCGAGATTTACAATTATAGTTTCTATACCCCAAAAAACGTCTAGCGCATTATTGCGCGTTTTTGACCTGTGAATCACGACCGGGAGCCAGATATTACAACTAATCATTTTATAATGCGTTTGCCCTAAAATTAAGGTTTGTCCCTATTTCTTTAGTTTCTTGTTTTTTTTCATTTAAATTGCTATAATTATTTCATAACTTAGATTAAATAAATCTCTTACGGGACTGTTCGCGTAATGCGGGCTGATTGTGCTTTTTGTGAGGTAATTAAATGGGCGGTTTTTTTGGTGTTGCTTCAAATGGTGACTGTTCTTTAGATTTGTTTTTTGGTGTTGACTATCATTCGCATTTAGGTACACGACGCGGCGGACTTGCAGTTTTTACAGAAGATGGAAAATTTGCCCGTTCCATTCACAATATTCAAAATTCTCCTTTCAGAACAAAATTTGAAAAAGATATTGAAGAATTGCACGGTCATTTGGGCATAGGTTGTATCAGTGATTATGAACCTCAGCCACTTTTAGTACATTCTCATTTGGGAAGTTACGCAATCACAACTGTCGGAATTGTTACAAACAAAGATGAACTTATCAAAGAAATTTTGCAGGAAGGAAATACTCACTTTCTGGAGATGAGCGGTGGTGAAATCAACCAGACAGAACTGATTATCACTCTGATAAATCATGAAAAATCCATTCTCGATGGCATTAAATATGTTCATGAAAAAATTCAAGGCTCTATGTCCATGTTGATTATGACAAAGGATGGAATTTTCTGTGCCCGAGATAAACTAGGTCGTACCCCAATTCAAATTGGTAAAAAAGATGGTGCTTTCTGTGCAAGTTTTGAAAATTTTGCCTATGCAAATCTTGGTTATTCTGATTATCATGAGCTTGGTCCTGGCGAAATTGTTTTTATGACTTCTGATGGCATCGAAATCCTGCAAAAACCTGGCGATAAAATGAAAATCTGCACATTCCTGTGGATTTATTACGGATATCCAACTGCAACATACGAAGGTGTGAATGTCGAAGCAATGCGTTATAATTGCGGACGTTTTCTTGCTCGTCGTGACAAAGGCTCTGTTCAACCAGACGCAATTGCAGGTGTTCCTGATTCTGGAACTGCCCATGCTATCGGCTATGCAAATGAATCTGGAATTCCGTTTACAAGACCTTTTATCAAATATACTCCAACTTGGCCACGTTCGTTTATGCCTACAAATCAGGAACAGCGCAATTTAATCGCCCACATGAAATTGATTCCTGTGCAGCCTTTAATCAAAGGTAAAAAAATTCTTTTGATTGATGATTCTATTGTCCGCGGAACTCAGCTTCGTGAAACTACAGAATTTTTGTATGCAAGCGGAGCAAAGGAAGTGCATATCCGACCAGCTTGTCCACCTCTTGTTTTTGGCTGCAAATATTTGAATTTCAGCCGTTCAAAATCTGAAATGGATTTAATCACAAGAAGAATTATCAAACAGTTTGAAGGCGAAAATGTATCTGATGAAGTTTTGCAGAAATACTGCAATCCTGACACCCCAGAATATGAAAGAATGGTAGAAGAAATCAGAAAGCAGCTTCACTTCACATCGCTTCGCTTCCATCGCCTTGACGACATGCTCGATTCCACAGGACTTGACCACTCAAAACTCTGCACGTATTGCTGGAATGGCGAGTGCTAGAACAATAGCTTTACAATTGTAAATTCTCGTTAAGCACTCGCTTCGAGTTTGTTCCAAACTCGGTTTCTGTGTTGATTAAAACAGGGACAGATCTTGTTTTTTTATAAACAAGCAGCAGGGCGTGCCGGCTAAAGCCGTCGTGCTTTGCGCACTTCCGCGACTTACGCGCTCCATTCCTTCGCTACGCTTCGGAACGCCTTCGGCGGTGCTCCAATCACTCACGCAAGAAAGCTCGCAGGAGGGCAAAAAAGTTTTTTCTATTATAAATCTACTTTGAATGGCATTGCTGGAAGCAGTTCCTGCGAGTACAAGTTCACTGTGGCAGGATTGTCTGCCCATAAATAACGTAATTCCGTTAAGTTACCAGCATTTCGTGGTATATCAACAATCACCTGATTATCTTCGAGCAAAGCTTTAGTTTCCACAACAGTAAATTTTCCTTTTTTCTCAGCCAGGAAGCAGAAACCGTAAACAGGACCTTTTTTATGAGTTTTTTCCAAATTCACTTCTTTTCCAGAAACTTCTGCAACACACAAAGAACTGTTACCTAAATCAAAAGAAACAATAATCTTGTTCTTCTTGTTTTCAACAGAATTAAATCTTGGAGAAGCACAAATGAACTTTTTCTCATAAGCAAGTCGTAAGGCTTCCAAAGCAGCACGAGTTCCACCTGTCAATTTTTTTTCAGGATGCAAATCGTTCCATTCACCAGCATCAATTGTTACAGCAACTCCACAATTTCCTGCAATTTCACAGGCATCTGCCTGCGCTTGACGCATATAAGGCCAATCCATCTTTATTATAGTTGAATCTTCGTAATTTCCATCACTCCAGTTAGGCAATTGCATAACAACAAAAGGAAGTTTTTTTGAGCCGTACACGAATTTCTTGCGCCACAGATTAATCATCTTTACGAGCATATTTTTATATTCAGATGGATGACCTGCATCTGATTCACCTTGATACCACAAAACTCCTGCAACAGCATGATTGAAACAAGGAGCCAGCATCGCATTGTAAAGAGCAGTTGGTACCCATTCAAAAAACATTCCAGGAGGACAATCTCGAACTTTTACATCAACTTGCATCTGCCATTCACCTGACAAATCAATCAATTCTCCATCCAAAGGTAAAAGTGTCACTTGTTTTTTTTCAACATTTCTGCAAACAACAGGATTTACGTAAATATTTTCAGTAAAAAGACAATATGGTTTTTCTTCATAGAAACGAATTTTTCCAAATTTACTGTTTTTTTGAACATGCATCAAAATGGTATTTTTACCTTCTTTGAGAATTCCTTGAGGTACAACATAGCGGCGAGGAGGATAAACATAAGCCGTAGAGCCAACCTGAGTTCCGTTTACAAAAACAGTATCGGCATCAACAATTGTACCGAGCCAAAGCCAAGTTTTATTATTATTGAAATTTTTTACCTGCTCAGAAGAAAGTTCAATTTCTTTTTTAAGCCAAATAAGCCCCGCACTGTCAAACTCATTGATAAATCCTGGAATTTTAACAGATTGCCAAGTTTTATCATCACAAGGATTTTTTGAATTCTGCCAAAGTTCTGCATCCCATTTTGTTTGATTTTCAGTCAATTCTTTTTGTTTTGCAGCAATATTTTCATCTTTTTCATAGATTTCAAGTCGATGGATATATTCGTTTGCACCCATTTCCTGCAAAGAAGATTTATTCATCCATGCAGAAATAGGAGAACCACCCTGACTCGCATTTATAATACCAACTGGAACATTCAATTCCTGAGAAAGTTTTTTCGCAAAGAAATATCCTGTTCCAGACATTTGCCCGATTGTAGATGGAGAAGCTGCCTGCCAAACTGGATTTTCCACATAATCACGCTCACCATGAAAAGTCCACGAAATTGGAATTGTAATCATGCGTATATATGGATTTTCTGGAAGTTCGAATTCTTCTGGATATGAAAAACGCATGCGTTCCATTGGAAGCTGAGCATTTGACTGACCTGAATTCACCCAAACTTCACCAACGTAAACATCATTAAAAGTAATATTTTCCTTTTCAGATTTTATCAGCATATTAAAAGGACCGCCAGCCTGCCCCGGACTAAATTCAATCTTCCAGTTTCCAGTTTCATCTGCCTGAGTAATAGAAGTCATCCCTCTAAAAGTCATATAAATATCTTCATAGGCTCCGGCAGTTCCAAAAACACAGTTAATCTTATTCTGCTGCAAAACCATTCCAGAGGCAACAATTCCTTTTATTTGAAATTTTCTTTCCATAATAAAATCCTCTATTCAATAGGTTCAATTCAGTTTTTTTAATTTTAAACCGTGGCAAGGATTGTAAGGGCTGGCGAAGCCAGTTCCGAAGCATAGCGAAGGAATGAAG
>CAMBMW010000159.1 GCA_945868875.1 uncultured Treponema sp. | reverse complement strand
CAGAATCAGCAAAAGAACAAAAGCGTTCCACAAAAGTAATTGCATTCGCTATAATCGGCATAGCCATCATCATTTTGATTGTTGTTCTATTAATCATCGTGATTGTGCGTCATGGAATAAAACAGCAAAAGATTCAGCAGGAACAGTATGTGCAGGCTTTCAAAATGCTTGCTGCAACTCAAAATCAGACAAACCGCATCATGCTTGGTGGTGCAGTAGATTTGTATGGGCAGGGAAATTTGCGTATTGCAGGTTCGTCAACATGGGCCCCAGCTCAGGCATTACCTGATGTTCCATATACTGAAGAAGATGAAGAAGAACTGAAGCAACTTGCAATAAAATGTGAAGAAATTGGACAAAAAATTGACTCAGTAACAGGACGCAAAAACAATTCTAAGAATGTCAGTGAAATTGTTTACAAACTTTCCATTCAATTGGGATTACCACAAGGACTTGCAATGTTGAATTTCTGTGCTTCAATGATATACGATGCAGGATTTTTGGGAATTGACCCTGACCTGCTTTCTTCAACAACTCTTTCTGAAGAAGAAAAAGAAGCGATGAAAGAACATGTAAATCTTGCAGAAAAATATTTAAGTTTCGTTCCAAAAAAATATTGGAGTGTTTTTGAAGATGCCGCAATGAAACATCACGAAAATATTGATGGAACTGGATATCCAAAAGGTTTGAAAGGCGATGAAATTCCACAAATTGCAAGACTTATTCGCGTGGCAGAAAGTTACGTTTCACTTTCGAGTCGTCGTTCTTATCGCGGAGCAATGGATAAAGAATCGGCAGTAGCAGCACTTCGTGAACAGGAAAATCTTTATGATAAAGATGTTGTGGATGTGCTTGAACAGATAGTGTAAGATAAGATTTTAGATTAAGAAGGCAGATATCATGTTTTGTGATATCTGCTTTTTTTTATGAAATGTTAAAAATACTTAAAATATAACTTGAAAAATTAATTAAAATAAAGTAATATAAACTAAAATTAAGTTTGTATTATGAAAAATTAATTTTTTTCAAAATGTTTGATTTTTTCTTGGAGGCAATATGATTCATCCAAAATATTACGAAATGCTTAAAAAACAGGAGTTTTTTCTTTCTAAAAAAAACAAAATAAATAATGATTTTTACAATGGTGTTTATGACCGTTATGAAAATCCAATTTTAACACGTGACAGCGTACCTTTAACATGGCGATTTGATTTGAATCAAGAAACAAATCCTTTTTTTATGGAACGTCTTGGAGTGAATTGTGTTTTTAATTCTGGTGCAATCTATCTTAATGGAAAATATTGTCTTGTTTGTCGCGTTGAAGGAAATGATAGAAAATCTTTTTTTGCAGTTGCAGAAAGTCCAAATGGAATAGATAATTTTCGCTTTCGTGATTATCCTGTTGTTTTACCAGATACTTGTCCTGAAGAAACAAATGTTTATGATATGCGTTTGACTCAACATGAAGATGGCTGGATTTATGGAGTGTTCTGTTCTGAATCAAAAGATAAAAATAATCCTGATTTAGGAGCTGCCGTTGCTGCGGCTGGTATTGTCCGCACAAAAGATTTGGAAACATGGGAACGTCTTCCAAATCTGATTACAAAAAACTCTCCACAACAAAGAAATGTTTGCCTTCATCCTGAATTTGTAAACGGAAAATATGCATTTTATACCAGACCAATGGATGATTTTATAAACACAGGAAGCGGTGGTGGAATTGGATTTGGACTTTGTGATGACATTACAAATGCTGTAATAAACGAAGAAAAAATCATTTCGAAAAGAATTTATCATACTATTACGGAAGCAAAAAATGGAGCCGGAGCGACACCAATCAAAACTCCGAAAGGCTGGATTCATATTTCTCATGGAGTTAGAAATACAGCTGATGGTTTACGTTACGTTTTGTATGTTTATGCTACAGCTTTAGATGACCCTTCCAAAGTCATTGCAGAACCTAGTGGTGTTTTTCTTGTGCCACTTGGAAGTGAACGTACTGGCGATGTAAGTAATGTTGTTTTTACAAACGGAGCAATTGAAAAAGATGGAAATATTTTCATTTATTATGCTTCGAGCGATACGAGAATGCATGTCGCAACAACAACTGTAGAAAAACTTCTGGATTATACATTTAACACACCAAAAGATCCTCACAGGACTTGTGATTGTGTAAAACAGCGTTGCGAATTGATTAAGGATAATCTTGAACTGTTAAAATAATATTAGCAGTTTACAATATCCGAAATAATTTGCAAAACAGCTCTTCCAAATTCTTCTGATTTAGCTTTTCCAATTCCATAGACGTTCAAAAGCTCATTTTTGTTCATCGGTTTTTTTGCAGCTAAATCAAGAAGGGTTTTATCTCCAAAAATCATAAATGGAGGAATATTCAAATCATCAGCTTTTCTTTTTCGCCAGTTTTTTAAACTTTCCACGATTTTCTCAGCGTTTTCATCGTTTATCGCTGGTTTTTCAGGAATAATTCTTTTCGCCGCTACAAACATTCCGTCCTGGTAATCATTTCCATAGGTTGCAGATTTTTTTGGAAATCCACGAATTCCACTTTTTGTGAACGGAAGTTTCACTTCTGTTCTGGAAGCAAGAATTTTCTTCCCGGTTTCTGTTATTTCCAGAATATTAAACTCGCCGCTTTTCCTCAGATAATTCTCACAAATCAATAAATCAACAAGTTCAAGCCATTCTTCCTTTGAAAAATCCTTTCCGATTCCCCATGTTGAAAGTTTATCATGCTTGTTTTCAATGATTCTTTTTGTTTTTGAACCAAGCAACACTTCAATCACATACATAGCACCAAAACGCTGATTTGTTCTGATAATGCATGACATTAATTTTTGCATTGGAATTGTAACATCATGAAGTTCTGGTTGCCCACGACTGCATATGTCACAACAGCAATCTTTTCCATTACTTTCGGTTTGCTCAGGATTGTAAATTTCCCCAAAATACGAAAGAAGAGTTTTCCTTCTGCAGTTTTTAGTTGTGGCAAAATTTACCATTCCTTGCAAAAGTAATTCCGCTTTTTGAACATCGCAAGTTTCATCAAAAAAATAGCGGATTTTATTAATGTCGTTTGAACTGTATAATAAAAGTGAACTTGAAGGAAGTCCATCGCGACCAGCACGTCCTATCTGCTGATAATATTCTTCTATAGATTTAGGCAAATCATTGTTGATGACAAAACGAACATTAGGTTTGTTTATTCCCATTCCAAATGCAACTGTTGCAACCATTATCTGAACTTTATCTTTGATAAAAAGATCTTGATTTTTCGCTCGAATCTCATCGCTTAATCCCGCGTGATAATTTAAGACCGAGAATCCCATGTTGTCTAAATCTTTTGTAAGCTCATCTACCTGCTTTCGTGAAAAACAATAAATAATTCCGCTTTCCCCATTGTGTTTTTTTAGATAATCAACAATTTGAGTAATACCTTTTCGTTTTAACTGCACTTCAAGATATATATTTTCCCGATTAAAACTGGAAATGAATATTTTGGGATTTTTCATCTTCAGATTCAAGATTATGTCAGAACGAACTTGCTGTGTTGCCGTCGCCGTTAATGCAAGCATGACAGCATCTGGAAAATAA
Source organism: uncultured Treponema sp. (assembly GCA_945868875.1). Lineage (GTDB taxonomy): Bacteria > Spirochaetota > Spirochaetia > Treponematales > Treponemataceae > Treponema_D. Next base: position 691 of record CAMBMW010000159.1, on the reverse strand, counting down.
TTTCTAAGCGTGCATATTTCAAGATAATCGGGACGGAAATCGTGTCCCCATTGAGAGATGCAATGTGCTTCATCAATTGTGATACAACTTACCTGCACTTCTGGAGAACTTAAAACTTCCCTGATTTTTGAAGTTGCAATTCCTTCTGGCGAAACATACACAATTTTTACTTCACCAGATTTGATTTTTTCTACAGTTTTAAGATAATCTTCCCAAGATAAAGAACTGTTTAAAAAAGCAGACTGAATGCCGGATGTCAAAAGACCTGTTACTTGATCTTGCATCAAAGAAATCAGTGGAGATATAACAACAGTGATTCCTTCAAAAATCAAGGCTGGAATCTGATAGCAAAGCGATTTTCCTCCTCCTGTTGGCATGATAGCAAGCGTATCATTCTTATTCAGAACACTTGAAATCACTTGTTTTTGAGGTTCTCGAAAATCATCATATCCGAATACTGTTTTTAAAACGAATTCTGGTTCACAGTTTTCAAAAGTCTTAGAATTTATTTTCACATAATTATTATAACACACTTGATTAATCCTATAAAGTATGGTATATTATTTTCATTCGCCGGAGTGGTGGAATGGTAGACACGACAGACTCAAAATCTGTTGCGAGCAATCGTGTAAGAGTTCAAGTCTCTTCTCCGGTATTAAATCAAGACTTCCAGAACAGGAAGTCTTTTTTT
>CAMBMW010000158.1 GCA_945868875.1 uncultured Treponema sp. | reverse complement strand
CACGACCGGGAGCCAGATATTACAACTAATCATTTTATAATGCGTTTGCCCTACCCTCCCCCTACGACTTCTGAAAATATTTCGCTTCGCTACATATTTTCACAAGCTCACGAGCCCATACGACCGGTCAAGGCACGCTTCGCTCAAGGCCTTGACTCGCTCGTTTTCAGGGGTTGTATTAACCCCTGAATAAAAAAAAGGCATTTCCACAAAAATATGGAAATGCCTTTTTTATTGATTGAGTCAGCAGTCTAAGATTACTCTTTTACACCACCAGCAGTAGCTCCTGCAATAATGTATTTTGAAAGACAGAAGTAAATAATCATCAAAGGAATGATTGCTAAAGTCATCAACATATAGTTAATTCCCTGGTCATTATTCATGTAGTCGGCATTTCGTGCATTTGCAATTACAATAGGTACAGTCCACAAAGTTTTTTTGGTAAGTACAAGTTGTGGAACGAAGTAATTATTCCAAGATGATACAAAAGAGAAAATTGCCTGAACTGCAAAGGCAGGTTTCATCATTGGTACAACAATCTGATTAAATGTTCTGAATTCATTACATCCATCAACACGAGCAGCTTCAACAATAGAATAAGGTAAAGTTGCTTCCATAGATTGATACATATAGAAGAAGACTACAGGTGCCGCAATCGAAGGAACAATCAAAGAAATATAACTATCCATCAAATGAAGCTTTGTAAGCAATCTAATAAAACCTAAAGTTGAAACCTGAGTTGGAACCATCATTACAGCCATAATAAACTTAAAAGAAAATTTCTTAAGTTTAAAGTTATACATGTAAATTCCATAAGATGTCATTGCAGAAAAATATGTAGTAAAAGCAGCAGTCATGATTGCAATGAAAAGACTGTTTACCATACCTCGCAAAATAGGATAGTTTTCTGCATAGTTACCTGTTGTTGAAGATAACTGAACACCATATTTTACAAGAACATTCTGCCAAAACTCTGAATCTGTTTTTTTATTGATTGCAAGATTCAAAAAGTTTCTGATTAAAGAAGTTCCTGGAAGTGCAGAAAATCCTAACTGAATCTGCATATGCGAACGAGTACAGTTAATAATCATTATATAAAAAGGGAAAAGTGAAATTATTGCTAGTAAAACTAATACAACATAACAAAGAACTCGTTTTACACCTAAAGTTCGACTCTGACTTTGTATTTTTTCCATTGTAAATCTCCTTGAATTAGCGTTTGTTCTGGTAATTTTGCATTGTCATTTTGTAAACAATACCACTCAAAACACCAGTAATTGCAAAAATCATAACCGAAGTTACACCAGCAGGTCCAAAGTTCTTGTTTGCTAAATGTTTATTCAATTTCATAATGATAGTCATTGTTGAACGGTTTGGAGTTCCCATACCATTTGACAAAATCTGTGGAACATCAAACATCTGGATACCACCAATCAAAGAAGTAATCAAAACGTATACAAAGATTGGTAATAACAAAGGAATTGTAATCTTAAAGAAGATTGTCATGGCATTTGCTCCGTCAATGCGAGCTGCTTCAAACAAACTATTATCAATTCCCATAACACCAGCCATCAGAAGAATTGTAGTGTTTCCATACCACATTAAAAAGTTCATCAATCCCACAATTGAACGAGTCCATCCTGCACTAGTGAAAAATCGAATAGGTTCGTATGCTGGAAGTTCGCCAGAAGCAATCTGAGCTTCATTCATATTAGTATAAATTCCTTTCAAGATATTATTAACTGGTCCATTTGGTGAAAGAAGCGCAAGGAAAAGCATTGCAAAAGCCGCAGCCATAATCAAGTTAGGAAGATAAATGACAGTTTTAAAGAACTGTTGACCTTTAAGTCTAAGCTCTGTATTTGTAAACCAAACTGCAAGCATAAGTGAAATTATGATTTGTGGGATAAAACCAATCAACCACATAACCAAAGTATTCCAAAAATACTTAGCCATATTGTCACCAGAATTGAAAACAATCTCGAAGTTTCTTGTAATTGAAGACTGTCGATCTCTCAATTCTTTTTTTGCTGCTTCTATAACTTGTGTGGCAGGTGTTCCAGAACGAACTCCTTTTTTCACAAGATTTTTTATTTTTTTTGTATATTTACTTACTGTAATATCTTCTGCAGCTGTAGTTACAGTAGTTAAAATTTCATTTTCTAAATCACTTGTAGTTTTATCTGATAAATCATAGTTTGCAGCAAGTTCATCAAGAGCAACTTCTGCATCATCAATCTGCCAGGAATAATATTCTTCCTGACCTGTAAAATATCGGGCAACTGAAGCATTTGGTCCGATTATGTCTAAGCCATCACGATAATATTCCAAAAAACTATAACCAAATGTTGTTAATAAAGGAATTAAAGAAAAAATGATATAAATTAAAAAGAACGGAGCAATGAAAAAATATCCCCATTTATCATATTGAACAGAGTGTTTTTTCTTTGCCTTACTCACTGCTGGAACTGTATTATTTGCCATAATGACCTCGATGAAAAAAAATTTTCAAAAAAAAGGGACTGCCTTTCAGCAAGTCCCCCTTTAGATTCTTACTTACTCAAACTATCGTTTCAAGTTTGGATAAAGTTCAATTACAGATGTATAGAAGTTATCCCATGCTGTATCAAGGTCTACTTTTCCTTCAAAGTAGTCTTTCATAGCAGCCTGAATCTTTTCGTTACATCCCTGATCATATTTTGTCATTGTTTTCTTTGAGATAGAAGCACCATTCTTTAAGTAGATAGGAAGTGGATCCTGATTTCCCAAGAATGCATTTGTGTATCCATCTTTTGAAAGAGACTGCATAGCAGCTGCACTGTTGATACAATCACCAGCTTTTACACAAATGTCTTTAAGTGTGTTTGTATCACAAGTGAGTGTGTACATAATATCTTTGATGATGTCTACGTTGTCAGAACCTGCAGCACCACAAATCCATGTTCCACCCCAAGAGAATCCCTGTGGACCTTCGCAGAATGCCCAGTCACCTTCAGCAGAACCGTCTCCGTGTGGCATACAGAAATCATAGAACCAACCTACAGCGAAGTAACCAAATACTTTACCGTCTTTCATCATTCCCTGTGTAGATTCAGCTGACCACAAAGAAGCTTTGTTGTTATATCCTTTTTCTGAATAAGTTTTTGTCTGTTCAATCCATCTGTTAATCTGTGGGTCGATTGTGATTTCGTTTCCTTTAACCCATGGAGATTTTACGTTATCCTGGAAAGCACGGAAAGCATCATCATAACCAGAAAGCATGAAATATCCTGCTTCTTTCATTTTTGCAGCAACTGCATCGAATTTATCCCAGTCAGAAAGCATAGCCTGAACTTTTGCTGGATCATCTGTTCCAAGAACTTCTTTTGCATAAGAACGGCGATATACAAATCCACCTGGAGTTGACTGCCAAGAAACACCTTTAAGTTTTCCTTTTGAGTCAGTTACGATATCTTTTGTATACTGATACTGGTTAGCAACATCTTTTGCTTCAAGACCGATGTCTCCCATTACATCCAAAGTATAAGTTGTATCTACATATTTAAGAGCATAGTCTGCTTCGATACAGAAAAGGTCGATTTTGTCATCAGCTTTTGCATTTGCCTGATTCAAAAGAGCTTCATCAAGTTTATCCTGATAAGCATTATTCTGATTTGGTGTCTGAATAAAGTTTACAGTAACACCCTGAAGAGCTTTTGGATTCTTTGATTTATAAAAATCATTGAAACGAGCTGGGAATTCATCGTTCCAAACATAAATATTGAGGACTTTTCCTCCCTTTTTCTTTGAGCAACTCGTAAATGTCACTAAAGAAGCTGCCAAAGCCATCATACATGCACCAATAACAATTCTCTTTGTCATTTAGTTTTTCTCCTATTTCCTAAATTCCTTAGGTTTAAACTCAACGCTAATTAAGAAAACTCTTACTACAACGTTGTAATTATTATAATAACTCATTTTTTTTAATTGTCAACAAAAAAAAACGTTTTTTTTACAAATTTTGTGTTTTTTTTTAAGGATTTTTCCTTATGCCTCTTTTTTCTGAAAATTATGTCCATGAGATTGTTGAATTCCGTTTAAAATGGGGTACGACCTTGAGCATTGCACGTGCTTGATTATTTATGCACCAGTGTACGTTTTTCTTTGCACGTGCTGCGAGTTTTTCTTAACGCTCCGCTAAAAAACTCAGGGATAGTTTTGTTTAAATCAAGGTGTGTCCCTGCACGCACTAAAAATTCTTATACCAGTGAACATTTTTATTTGTGCGTGCTGCGAGTTTTTCTTAACGCTCCGCTAAAAAACTCAGGGATAGTTTTGTTT
>CAMBMW010000157.1 GCA_945868875.1 uncultured Treponema sp. | reverse complement strand
GAATAAATTGGGGACAGACCTTGTTTAAAAAAGCTTACCTGCGAGCTTGCTTGCGTGAGAGATTGGAGCACCGCCGAAGGCGTTCCGTAGCGTAGCGAAGGAATGGAGCGATAGCGGAAGTGCGCAAAGCTCGACGGCTTTAGCCGGCACGCCCGAAAAAACTTCTAAACTGTAACCGCAATCAATTCACTCTTGTTTGTGATTACAAAAAGTCGTATTCCGCGCACTTGAGGTATCGTGATGATGGCTTCTGACTCCGCATATAAATTCACTGTCATAATCTGGTCATAGCGGACAACGATAACCTGCGAAATATAATCGGACTTTGTCATCGGGTGATTGAATTTTATTGAATATTGACCGTCAAATTCCTGAATAACTGGCTGATACTCTGGTTCTCTTCTTGTTTGTGCCGAAACCGGCGAAAGTTTATTACCGCAGCAGCTCAATTCCACCGATTTTATGCTTGTTACAAGATTTCCACACGTTGGACATTTGTAAAATTTTAAATGATTCATATTTTCTCCAATTTTTTTATTTTTATCCAGATATCCTTGTAAAATACTTTGGATATCAACTTCTAGAACTTTCGACAACTGAGAAATTAAAGTAATGTTCGGGCAACCTCGTCCTTTTTCCCATTTACAAACTGCTTTGTCGGTTACGCAAATCATTTGTGCAAGTTCTTTTTGAGTTAACCCTTTTTTTATTCTCAAACTACGAATTAAATTTCCTGTCTTTTCCGCATTCATTATCCAATATTCCTGATATATTCTTCTTTGCTAATCATCAAACTTTGAAGACTTTCAATAGTTTCTGGTGCAAGACAAAGTTTTCCTGCATATTCTTCGCCGGCACTTTCAAATGCTGCAATTTTTGGGTCTGCAACAGGTTTTGCTTCTGAAATATTGAGCAAAGGTGTTTCAGGCACAAAAATTTTTGTAAGATTTCCAAAACATAAATCACACTGGCGGGACAGACCTTCAAAATTATGTTCATAGTTAGGAAAACCGCAGCCGCTTATCACGACAGTATGAATTTTTGAAAAATCTACCATTGGAACATGACGTGTTATACCATCAACTATTTCCATCTTCATCTGATTTAGCGGAATTGTTCTGTCCAAAACTGCTTTAATATGACTTGGCATTCCGTAGCAATACAAAGGAAAACTCCAGATAATCAAATCCATTTCAGGATACAAATCAAGAATCTGATTCTGATCATCGTCAATCAAACAATGCTTGTTTTTTACTTGCCAGCATCCAAAACAACCTCGGCAGGGTGCAATTTTTTTTTCTATAATATTTAGCACAGTGATTTCGTGATTTCCACTTTTATTGATTCCTCGTAAAAAAGCATTTGTCAAAACCATTGTGTCACTTTTTTCCTTTGGACTTCCATTTAATACTAAAATTTTCATTAAACCACCTCTTTTTTAGAAGAATATAGTAGCGGCATACCTCATTATCTCTTCTTTCCAATAAAGAATATCATTTGATAAAGAAACTGTAAATCTACGTGGCGTAGAGTAATAATAATGTTTGCTGTCTGGATACTTTTCGACAAAAAATCCCCCGAAAATCCCCCTTTTTTTCAAAATAATTCAACTGGCAAAAAAACAGAATGTTTACTAAACTAAAAAAGTGTTATTCAAAAACGCATTTTTTATGAAATGCAATGATATTGTAAAAGTTGTAAAATTAATTTTTACACAAAAAAGGAGTTCTTATGATTCTAAGTCTAATCTTTTCATTAATTTCAATCACTTTGATTACTTTTGCTGGTGTTGGTTTAAGCGGCGGTTCCTTGCTTTACATTATGAATTTTACTTCGTTAGCAGGAGTTCTCTTGATTTTTGCAGTTTCTACACTTCTAAGTGGATATGGAAAACAGTTTTGTACAATTTTTTCATCTGTTAAAAAGTTTAAATCTTTTGATCTTCAACATTTAAAAAAATCTGATGAAACGTTAGATTTTTCCATTAAACTGCTTTTCTATTCTGCCATTTTAATTCCAGTTTTCATTTTTATTTATACATTATCAAATGCATCAAAATCGCCCGAATTATTTTCTCACCTTGGTCAGAATTGTTCAGTTTTGCTTTTGAGCCTATTGTATTTATCTTTACTTGAAATGATTTTGATTACTGTAAAAGCAAAAGTTAGAAAAAGTTCAATTTTTTTCATGGCGGAAGATTTTTTGCAAAATGAATCACAAACAAAACCTGGAAAAAAAGAAAACTCAAAATCAATTTTAAAAAACATAATAGGTTTTGTTTTGCTTTTATCGGTTTTCATAGTTTATGGTTTATTTTCAGGAGTTTATTCGTGGGGTTCTAACAATCCAATCATCACAATAATAGATGTGCCTTCTATTTTATTGTTGTTTCTGTATGTTTTACCATTGCTTGCAATTTCAGGAAACTTCACGATTCTCTTCAAAGGATTAAAAACTGCATTTTCGGGTGCTAAAACAGATTTAAAATCAAAATATCTTTATCAAAATGCTTTTAAATCTGCAATGTCATTGAACTGGTGTGCATCTTTTGCTACAGTTATTTGTAGTTCAGTTTGTATTCTTGGCGATTTAAGTGACATTTCAAGACTTTTTGCAAACTTTGCAGTTGGGTTCATTCCATTGTTCTATTCTGCCTGCATAAATCTTGTGCTGCTTTTTTCAGAAATAAAAATTTGCAAATCGGCTTCGTAAATTTTCTTTATAAATTATTTTGGTACGTTTTAATGGAAAATATGATTTTTGATTTTGGAACAGTTGCAGTTATGAGTGTGATTCTGACATTTATAACTGCGCAGAAAAAAAACTTTTTCTCAAAACTGATGCAGAATTCTGTCACGGCAGGACTTTTACTTTCCGTCATCAAACTTCTGATTTTTATTTCACAACTAGAATATTTTTACAAAACGGGAGATTTGATTTCTCAAGAAAAGTTTTCTCAAAATGGAAATCTTAATCTGCCGATTCTTATCATCGTGAAATTCCGCCCGCTTATAATTGGATCTTTTTATGGAATTATTTCTTTCGTTATAAATGCTATATGCAGTGCAAAAGAAAGCAAAAACGCAAAACTTTTTGATGAAAAAACCGAACTTGAAACAACTCCAGAGGATTCAAAGCAAATTTCTTCTATGAAAAAGCAGATTGATTACAGCCTTCTTTCCAGGCGTGAAATTGAAGTTGCACGCCTGGCTGCAAAAGGATGCACAAATGCACAGATTGCAGATGAACTTTTTATCAGCACAGAAACTGTAAAAAGTCACATGAATTCGATTTTTGAAAAATTAAACATTTCTTCCAGAAAAGAACTCATGTTAACTTAAAAATTATTCTTGCGATGTAATTTCTTTATAAAAGTTCACAAAATCTTTTCTTTTGTCTTTTGTAAAAGAAATTGCAGTTCTTGGATGCTGATTTAAAAGTCCTGTTAAAAGATACTGCAAATCATATCCCCAAACTACACCAGATTCTTGCATTGGCTTCATATAATCCTGAATAAACTGAATTGCAGGATAAATGTTGTATTTTGGATTTTTCAAGAATCCAAGAAGTGTTTCCATTGCACAGTTTCCGGCTCCACGTCCCATAGCCATATAAGTAGCATCAAGATAATCAACACCGTCACCAACACATTCAATAGTGTTTGCAAAAGCAAGTTTTTGATTGTCATGGGCATGAATACCAAGTTTTTTATTATATTTGGCAGCAAATTCACCAAACAGATCACATACACGAGCCATTTCTTCAGGATAAATAGAACCGTAACTGTCTACAATATAAAGAATATCAACAGGTGACTGACCAATTAAATCAAGTGCGACTTTTATATCGCTTTCCTGACCAGTTGAAAGTGCCATGATATTACAACTTGTTTCGTAACCTTTTTTTGCACAATCTTCAATTACTTCAATTGCAGCCGGAATCTGCTTAAGATAACAGGCAACACGAATCAAATCGATTGGACTGTCTGATTTAGGAAGGATGTCGCGTTTAAAATTACAGCGTCCAACATCTGCCATCGCTGCAATTTTTAAATCTGTATCATTTTCGCCAACAACATCACGAATAAAATCATCATCACAAAATTTACATGGACCAAATTTATCAACATCGAACAAATCTTTATCAGCTTTATAGCCAAATTCCATATAATCAACGCCGGCTTTCACATTTGCTTCATATAAAGCTTTTTCAAAACCTTTTGGAAAGTAAAAATCATTTACAAGGCCACCATCCCGAAGTGTTGCATCAACAACTTTTATTTCGGGACGAAAACCCATCAGTTTAGAAAGTTCTTTCATTTTCTGTGACTCC
>CAMBMW010000156.1 GCA_945868875.1 uncultured Treponema sp. | reverse complement strand
AATTGGTTTTTATTCTGCGTGATATTTTTCTGCTACTTGTTCAAATTCTTTTCGTACATTCCAAAGACAGTCTAGAAGTTTTGGTGAGAAAACTCCGCATTCGCCTGTTGTTATCATCTGGAATGCTTTTTCTTTTGAAAAGGCATTTTTGTAGACGCGTTCGTTAACTAGTGCATCGTAAACATCGGCTAGTGATACTATTTGAGCAGAAATCGGTATTTCTTCTTCTTTGAGTTTATCTGGATAACCGTTTCCGTCGTATCGTTCGTGATGATGACGGCAGATTTCGTAACTTATTCTGGCATATTCTGCATCCCATGCGTTTTCGATATTTTCAAGAATTTCGCATCCTCGTGTGGTGTGGGATTTCATAAAGTCGTATTCGTCTGGAGTGAGTTTGCCTGGTTTCATTAGAATAGAATCTGGAATTGCAATTTTTCCAATGTCGTGAAGCGCACTTGCTGAAACAATTACATCTATTTTTTCTTTTGTCAGATTGTATTCAGGGTAATCTTGCATTATTTGTGTGGCAAGAATTTGAGTATAACTTTTTACGCGTTTGATATGTTCACCGCTTTCAAGATTTCTGTATTCAACGACTGTTCCTAAGATATCAATGACATTTTGTTTGCTATTTTTCAGTTGTTCTGCTTGTTTTTGAAGTAACATGAATTGATCGTTGAGTTTTTTTGTCTGTTGTTTGATTTTGAGTTCGAGTCCAGCCTGATATTGATAAAGTGCAAATACATTTGAAACACGTCGTTTTACAAGACGTTCATCAAATGGCCTATGGATGAAATCTGAAACACCATAATCAAAACATTTTGTTTCAATTCTGTCTGTTGTTTCACTGCTGATTATCATTATAGCAATGTGATAACTCCATGGTCTTTTTTTGATTTCTTCAAGCACTTGAAAACCGTCCATTTGTGGCATGATTAAATCCAAAAGAATGAGAGCAATATCATCGTGATTTTCATCAAGAACTTTAAGAGCATCATTTCCATCTTTGGCAAGTAATATGTCAAAATCATCTTTGAGCATTTCTGTCAAAAGTGATCTGTTTAATTCAATATCGTCAACAATTAAAATTTTATTTCGCATTTTTTTAACGTTATAAAAAAGTCAGGAAGATTGTTTTATCAATCGAATGACTTTTTCGCCTGTTCGCAATCAAAAGAGAACGGGCAATAAAACCTCCATTCAGTTTTTCACTTACAAGTTGTTAAATTTTCATAAACTTCCTGTATTGTATTTCCGTTTTTTTTCAGAATCACACCTTTTGTTTTTTGGGACTGATATTTTATTCCGTCAATCTCCACAGTAACTCCTTCATATAAAATATCAGTTATTTCTACGCAGGCTGTTTCAGATTTATTGATTTCTTCAAGTAAATCGTGTTTTTGTTTCAAAATATTTTCCATTTCTCGTTCTTTTGTGTAAATGGCATTTTCTATTTTTAAATACATTTCCATTTTGTTTCGAAGTTCAGGCGAAAATCTTTTTTGAAATTCTTTGAGGGCAGTTTGCAGTGTAAAAAGTTCTTGACTCACATCGCGGATAATAGAGTTGTAGTTGTTTTCCCGCTGCTTAAATCTTTCTATTTTGCCGATTTTTATGAATGTCGGAATGCGTTCTTGTGTGCCAAGTCTTACAGTTTTTATTCCGTTTTCTGCACAAGTTGAACCGCCAGTTATCATTCCATCCTGTCCTACAGTTTTTACTTGACCCTGGGCATATAAAATGCAGTTTTTAAACTTATTTCCGATAATTTTCTGGCTGGCATAAATTTCTACAAGTTCAAAATCTGGACCAAAAACATTCTTTTTTGCTCTTATGGTGGCATCTCTGTATCCTTTAAAATCTTTTTGAAGAATCAGATTTCCTTCTGTGTTTATTTGTGCAGACTCAACAGTGCCTTTTATCAGAACATCTTCAGTTGCGTGAATTCTTGCTCCAGATTTTACATCCCCTTCAATCAATAAATTTCCTTCAAAATTCACTTCAGTGGATGCTGAAACTTCCTTAAGTTTTAAAAGTGGAGTTACTTTTAATGTATACCCGTCAATCGTTACAACACCGTTTTGACTTGCAGTGTAAGTAACATTGTCTTTTTGTTTTGTGATTCCTGTTCCTGAAAGAAGAGGCAGTTCTTTACAGCGTTTTGCAAAGACTTTTTTGCCGGTTACCGTTGTTCCATCTGAACCAGGGATTGATTTATGATAATAAGCAAGCTGCTGGTCTTTATTTACAGTTTCAAACCATTCAATTTGTGAAAAGTTTATTTTGTCCTGTTCCAGAAGTTCTTCAAAACTTTCAATTTCTGTTTTAACAAAAAATTCATACCATCCGTCTTTGCCGTCAATACAGGGAGTTCCTCTTGCAATTATCACGCTTTTCTGGTTAATTTCACCTTTCGAAACTGCATCTACGACTCCAAAATCTATGCCGTTTTTTATTCCTTTATCAGTAAGCGCAATGATAATGTTAATTCTTCCTGGTATATTATTTTTATCAATCTGAAGATAAGCTTCCATTTCATCTGGAGAAAGGGAGATGTTAATCTTTTGAAGGGATTGAACATTCTTTTCTGATTTTTCACTTTTATTAGTTTCTATGGCAAGTTTCGGATTATCAAGAAGTTCAAGCCTTTTTTTATTCATATCTCTGGCAGCAAAAATTGGACTTTTGTAATATGATACATCAAGACCTTCTTCAAGTCCGAGCCTGATTTCTTTCATCTGTTTTGCAGAATAAAGATGATTTTTATATTGACTCACATCAACACGGTTTTCAAGACCAATTCTGATTTCCCTCATCTGCTGCCATGTTAATTCAAGGCTTGCATATTGACTGACATCGACATTATGTTCAAGACCTGTAAAGATTTCTTTCAGTGCAATACCGCGATATGTTTTATTGACATATTTATCAACAGGCAGTTTTTTTTCCAGAGCTTCACGAATTGCTTCAAGCTGTTCATCATCGTAACCTTGTGTGATGTATGGAACTATGCGGACATTATTCTTTATTGCTAGATGAAGTTGTTTTAAAACGCCAGCTTCAAGTTTTGTGAATGCAGATAAATCAATGTTATCCAAAAGAGAAAGACGGATTTGCTGCATTCTGTCAAAGGAAATTTCAGGTTTTGCATATTTTGAAATATCAATTCCATCTTTTAGACCCATTCGAATTTGTTCCATCTGAAGCCAGTCAAAAGAAGAATTTGCATATTTTTCTACGGGAAGATTATCTTGAAGTCCAAGTCTGATTTGCTGCATCTGAATGGCGAGAAACTCTTTTTTTGCATAAACAGACACATTTAGTTTTTGTTCGAGACCTTTTTGAATTTCTTCAAGCTGATTTTTTGTAAAATCATTTATGTTAAATTTTGATACAGAGCCACTCATCAAACCACCATAAATCAATGATTAATCTTCTAAAATTTTAATGGAACTAATTACCTGTTCATAATCTTGTTTTATTTTGGCGAATGAATCATTGCAGAAAGTTTCATCGATATCAGGATTTTCAGAATTTGCCCTTAAATACTCTAAAAGAACAATTGTGTCTTTTTCAAGTTTCGCAAGTCCAAGATTTGAACAAACTCCTTTTAATGAATGTGATGCAAAAAAAGCATTTTTATAATCTTTTTTATCGACAGCCTCTACAAGATTTTCAAAAGTTTTATCTTCCAAAAACTGTCTGAGGAATTTTTTCAATAATATATCGCTAGAGATGCGATTGTGAATTTCTTCATAACTGGAACCAGAAATTGCAAAAAATTCTTGTAAATTCATATATTCTCCAGAAAAAAATACTTGAAAATTTTGTATCAAAAGAAATGACACTAAAAAATTACTAAATATAACAAATTATTTAAATATTATACTGTATTTGACAAAAAACACAATAAAGAAACTTGAATTGTCATATAAAATGACATATCATTATTATTGACAGTTTATTTTTGTCATTTTGCTTTGTGAGGTAAATAAAAAATGGATTTTAGCAGCAAATTAAATTTTTTAATGAACATTACTCAAACTTCAAACAAAGAACTTGCAAAAAGTATTTATGTAGACCCTTCTTTGATAAGCCATTTAAAATCAGGGAATAGAAAAAGACCTCATAATCATCAGCATATTGTGAACATGGCGGAATTCTTTGCAAAAAAAAGTCAGGCAGAGTTTCAAAGAAACGCGATTTCTGAAATGCTTGGAAAAGCTTCGATCAGCAATTCCATGCCAAATCAAATGCTTGCAAAATGTCTGGAAAACTGGCTACTAAATGATGTTGATAGAAGTGATTTAATGGAAGATATCCTTGAAAATATTGATCAACCTAGAGAA
>CAMBMW010000155.1 GCA_945868875.1 uncultured Treponema sp. | reverse complement strand
CGCTTTGTTAGCACGAGCCGTGAGTTTTTTTTAACGCTTCGCTAAAAAACTCAGAGAAAAATTTATGTTTAAACCAAGGTCTGTCCCTGTCTCGTGCGTAAAACTAGAATACTACCGATCGCTTTGTTAGCACGAGCCGTGAGTTTTTTTTAACGCTTCGCTAAAAAACTCAGAAAAAAAATAAACAAATACCTACTAAAATAATAGGTAAACCTATTTACTTTTCTTCAGTTTTGCTATAAATTGTGCAATATGAAAAAAATATTTTTTGTTTTACTAAGTATTTTATTTATTAGCACAATTCTTTTCGGTTGTAAAAAAACTGAAAAAGTATCTGAATTAAAAGTTTATTCTATTATTCATGAAGAAGAAACTCTCGCACTGACAAATCTTTTTACTGAAAAAACAGGTATTCCAGTAAATTTTTTGCGTGCCACAACTGGCGAACTTGTAAATCGTGTTATCACTGAAAAAGATAATCCACAAGCTGATGTTCTGCTTGGAGGTGCTTCTTCCTATCATATTAAAGCTGCAAAAGAAGGTGCACTTGAATCTTACAAATCACCATTAGCAAAAAATCTTCCCTCTTATGCAGTTGCTCAGGATAATACATGGACAGGCTTTTGTGTATTGACTTTAGGAATTGGAATTAATGAAGAGCGTTATGCGAAAAAATTTCCTGATATCCCTGCACCTAAAACTTGGGATGATTTATTGAATCCAGCATATAAAGGTGAAATTGTTTTGACTAATCCTGTTGCTTCTTCCACTGCTTATCTATTTGTACAAAATCAACTACAAAGACTCTGTTGGGAAGATGGCTGGAATTACCTTTTAACATTGGCTCCGCTTGTTGGTCAATTTCCTGATAGCGGAAGCGCTCCAGCAAAATTGATTGGAACTGGCGAATATTCTCTTGGTGTTTCTTATATTCATGCACTTGCAAAATATCGTGCTGAAGGTTTTAAAGTTCGCATGATTGCTCCTCCAAAAACTGTTGGCGATGTTGACTGTATTTCCATCATGAAAAATACAAAAAACTTAAGAGCTGCACAAAAATTTGTTGATTTTATGCTTTCAACAGAAGCTCAAGAATTAATGAGTTCCATTGACTTTACAATTCCTGTAAATCCAGATGCAAAAGGTGCTGAAGGTTCTATTCCAGTTTCCTCTTTGGAATTAATTGATTATGATGTAAAAAAAGCTTCTGAACAAAAAGATGAAGTTCTAAAAAAATGGACAGAAGAAGTAAAATAATTCTGTCAGGAAAAAAGTTTTCCTTTTGGGATTTTTTTCAATACAGAAAAATGACAGACAGCAAAGCTTTTTATTTAATTTGGTTTGCTGTCTTCATTTTTTTATCTCTTTTTATCCTCTTTCCTTTAATTTGTGTTCTGCTTTCTCCAGACATTGAAGATTTTAAACATGTTTTTTCAATGCAAATCTGGAAAAAAGCAGCAATTAACACCTTTTTCGAATGTATTTGTTCTACCTTTCTATCTGTTATAATCGGCTTCATATATGCATACGCTGTACACAAAACAAAAATTCCTTTTAAGAATTTTTTTTCATTTATTCCAATTCTGCATTTATTAACACCACCTTTTGTGGGCGGACTTTCATTTATTCTGTTGCTTGGAAAACAAGGATTTATTACCCATACTCTTTTAGGTCTTGATGTTTCGCTGTATGGTTTTAAAGGTCTTTTGATTGCACAAACACTTTGTTTTTTTCCGATTTCATATATGATTTGTGGAGAAGCTATTCAAGGAATTGATGAAAACTTGATTAAAGCTGCAAAAAGTCTTGGTGCAGGGCACATAAAAACTTTTTTTACAATAACACTACCTCTTTGTTTACCATCTATATTTTCTTCAATGCTTTTTATTGCTGTTTCGGTAATGAGTGATTTTGGAAATCCCATGATTGTTGGTGGAAGATTTCGTGTACTTGCTGTTGAAATTTATACTCAACTTACAGGATGGATGAATTGGGGAACAAGTACTGTTCTGGGAATAATTTTATTAATTCCGTCTATTACAATGTTTATTTTTCAAAACAAATTAACCAAAAAAAATCTATTAAAAACTGCATCTTCTTCTGAAAAAAAAGATTCACTGGCAGATGAAACTTTAAAATCATGCAGAATTATAAAAATCTTTATGACAGTTTTCTGCATTTTGATTTCATTTTGTGTTTTAGCGCAGTTTATTGCAATAATCGCCGGAAGTTTTCAAAAACTTTGGGGAATAGACACAACTTTCACATTAAAACATATTCAGAATTTAAAACGCTGTACTAAAGAACTATCAAACAGTTTTTCATTTTCACTGATTTCTGCCTTGCTCAGTACTTTTATCGGGGGATTTTGTGTTTTTTATGTTTACAGAACAAAATCTCCATTGAAAAAATATTTTGATGTGTTGGTTCAATTGCCAGCTGCAGTTCCTGGAACTTTATTTGGTCTTGCAATTTCAATAGCTGCATCAAAACTTAAATTCACAAATTCTGCTTTTTTGATAATCATAGCAATAACAATCGGTTTTATGCCTTTTTCATTTCGTTCAATTGCATCAACGGTCAGTCAGATTAGCACATCGCTTGATGATGCAGCAGCTTCTTTGGGTGCTGGAAAGATTAAAACATATTTTACTATAATTTTACCACTTTCAAAAGGTGCTTTTTTTAATGCTTTTGTGTATAATTTTGTACGCGGTGTGGGAACAATGAGTGCAGTTATCTTTCTTGTTTCTTTTAACACTCCACTTGCATCAATAAAAATCTTAAATCTCGCAGAACAAGGATTTTGGGGAGATGCTGCAGCTCTTGCCATGCTTTTGACAGTAATTACTTTTGTCATAATTGGTTTAAGTAAATTTATTTTATTTTTAGGGAGCAAATTTTGGACAGTAAAGAGATTGCATTAAAAATTTCAAATGTCAGTTTTTCATACAAAAAAGGTACAAAGGCAATCAGCTGTTTGAATCTTGAAGTGCAAAAAGGTAGTTTTACAACGCTACTTGGTGAAAGCGGATGTGGAAAAACTACTATTCTCAAATTGATTTCGGGATTTTTACAGCCTGACTCAGGTACTATTGAAATTGACGGAATAAATCAAAACAAAGTTGAACCTGATAAAAGAAAAATAGCATTTGTTTTTCAAAATTATGCTTTATTTCCTCATTTGACAGTAAAACAGAATATTTTATATGGCGTTAAAAATAAAAAGAATGAAAATAACTATAAAATTTTTGAAGATACTGTGAAATCACTAAATCTAGATAATTTATTAAATAGATATTCACATGAATTATCCGGTGGACAGCAGCAGAGAGTGGCACTTGCTCGTTCACTTGTATTAAATCCAAAAATTCTATTGATGGATGAGCCACTTTCTAGTCTGGATACAAAACTGCGTGAAAAAGTAAGAGATGAATTAAAAGAGATTCAGCAAAAACTTAAAATTACAACTATTTACGTAACTCATGACAGAGAAGAAGCTTTATCTCTTTCTGACAATATAGCTGTAATCCATGAAGGAAAAATTCTGCAGGAAGGAAGCCCAAAAGAACTGTATTTTTCTCCAACAAATCTATATACAGCTGATTTTATCGGGCATGCAAATTTTCTAAAAAATAATGAAAATACTTTTTTGGTGCGTCCTCAATGGTTTGCTCTTTCTGAAGATGAACAACAAAATGATTTATGCGGAAAAATTGAAGAAATTACTTTTTTAGGTGACACTACAAGACTTATTATCAAACTTTCAGGGGAAAACTTTTTTTCATGCGAGCAAAATTTGATTGTAGATTTACCTACAATCATTTGTGATGATTTAAAAAAAGGAAATTCTATTTTTCTGAAAATATTAAAAAAATGGAAACTTTAACTTTTCATTGAAATAAGGGACAAACCTTGTTTTCAACATATAAGATCTGTCCCTGGCTCGTGCTACAAACCTTCACTCCAATGAAAATTTTGTTTGCACGAGCCACCATTTTTTTATCTTTATTAACCTAACCTACTCTGTCGGACGTTTTTTTAAGTTTTTGCTTTCAGCAATTGCCTGACCTTCACCGACTTTTTGCTCCATCATAGCTCGAACTTTCAATGGAAGTCCTGCAAGTGTGATAAATCCCTGAGCATCTTTGTGATTGTACAGTTCGCCGGTTGTAAACGATGCAATTGATTCATTGTAAAGGCTATATTTAGAACCAGAACCAGCACCACGAATTGCTCCTTTTACAACTTTTACTTTAGCCCAACCTGTTACAGTCTCTTCTGCTTTATCAACAAAAGCCATACAAGAATCCATTAATGTTGTAAACCACTTTCCGTCGTAAATAAGTTCAGACATTCTCAATGAAACTTGCTGCTTAAAATGATATGTTTCGCGGTCAAGACAAATATGATCCATCATTCTGTGAGCAAAATACAAAATTGCTCCGCCTGGAGTTTCGTAAACACCTCGTGATTTCATTCCAAC
>CAMBMW010000154.1 GCA_945868875.1 uncultured Treponema sp. | reverse complement strand
AGCACATGCATCCCTACTTGTAGTTATAACAAAAATATCATATACTTTAGAAATGGAAAAAGAAAACAGACAATACACAAGATTTCCAGAGATTGGACGTGCATTTGCTCCTGATTTATGTGCATTGCCGGCAATTCTTGATGACATCAGCGCATTTGGCTGCAAAATCCACTATTCATTTCCCATTGTCGTAAATTTAGAAGAAGAATACGAATTAAAAATCTCCCCATTACATAACGAAAATCAAAATCCTTTAGATTTAAGATGCCGCCCTCAATGGGTTCAGGAAATTGACGGAAACACATATATCGGATTTCAGATTTTATATTCTCCAGATGCTAACAAACTGAATTCTTTTATTACAAAACTGCAGGAAATGGCAGAAAATCAAAAACAATCTTTTTTTTAATATGAATATTGCATTTTTAAGTTTTCCACAATCAGTTTCAATACTACTCTCTGAATTAGAAAAACGTTTTGGCATTACACAAAAGCCCACAAAACAGTACGGCGAACTTCTATATTTTGAAAATTTCAACGAAAAACTTCTAAAAAACTCTGAAGGAATTACACAATATCCATATTGGGCAAAAACTACGATGACAGAACCTTTTTTTCTGCGTTTTGAAACAATTTCACAAGCTGCCGGTCATCTAAAAAACCTTCAGAGAAATTGGGCTCCTTACCAATTTACATGTTTCAGACGTGCTCAGTTAATCCAGGACAAACTTCCCTACATTAATTTAAAAGACAGAAAATTTCCTGTTGAAATTCCAGCTTCCCCAATCGGACTTTATACTTTGATTGATGAACACAATCTAATAGCCAGTACAAAAACAACAAGTTTTCTTCCCGCAGGAACGCTTCATTTTATTGAAGACCACGAAAATCCACCTAGCCGAGCCTATCTGAAAATTCAAGAAAGTCTGACAATGGCTCATCTTTTAAACGGAACTCCACTTCCAGACGAGAATTCGCTTTGCTTCGAAGCTGGTGCTTGCCCTGGTGGCTGGACATGGGTTTTGGCAGGTTTAGGAGCAAAAGTTTTTGCAGTAGACAGAGCTGAACTTGCTCCTTCATTAATGCAAAATCCACGTATAAAATTTCTGGCACACGATGCTTTTACGCTTAAACCTCAAGAAATTTCAGAACAGTTTGGTGAAGTTGACTGGATTTTTTCTGATGTAATCTGTTATCCGGAGCGTCTTTTTGAATGGATTTTAAAATGGCTGGATTATAATCAAAATTTAAATATGATTTGTACTATCAAAATGCAAGGCGAAATAGACTGGCCATTGATTCAAAAATTCGCAGACATTCCGCAAAGCCACATTGTTCATTTAAACTACAACAAACACGAACTCACCTGGATTCACACAAAAAAAGAAAATTAAAACACAAAGGGGGAGGAGCCCCTCCCTACGCGCCCAACAATATTGGTCGCTACCCACCCAGCGGGGCAACAAAAAATTGTTTCCCCGCAACGCCCCTTCAGCTTACGACTTAAAAAAGTACATATCCGCAGAACAAAGTCCATTAATCAAAAATTTTTCATCAATACTATGTTTTCCATCCACCATCACAGTATTAATATCATTTCCAAACAGACCATTAAACTTTTTTCTATAATGAAACAATTCATCATCATAAGAAAAAATTCCAAAATATTTTTCAGGATTCATATCAGGAATATCACTATACTCTTCCATTTTTTTCCAAGCATCAATAACTTTTTCATCAATGCTGTAAGGAATATTAGTTTTTCGATCTTTTAAAGTAGGAATAATTTTTGAAGGTTCCATACAAGGATTAATAACAAGTTTATAAAAATCTCCTTTTTGCTGCAAAACATAAAATGCACCCAAAGAAGCCCCTACAAGCAAATTAATATCATTTTCCTTACATAAAACAGAAATTTTATCTTGAGTTTTAGCAACATCAGTATGCAAATCTTCAAAAGGAACAGAAATCAAATTCCAATCTTTAAAATAATTTTTTAAAGCAGTATAAGTCCCACCATTAGGAGTACCCATAAACCCATGAATGTACAAAGCATTAATTTTCATCTTCAGTCTCTCCAGATTTTAATTTATTAGAATTATCAGTTTGTCTTCGTTCTTCTTCAAATTGATTATACAATTCCAAAATCTCTTTAAAATCAATAATATTATATTTTCCTTTATCACGACAAAAATTCTTAAATTCATCTAATAAATCCATAAAAATCTCCACAGTTAAATATAGCAGAAAATTCAAAAACGACAAAAAAAAGCCCGCAGATAATATTTCTGCGAGCTTTTTTATACCTTAATCTAAGAACTAAGCCTTGTTAAGTCTAGCCTCAAGGTCGTCAAGAATTCCAACCAATTCTTTTGGTAAGTGTTTACCGAATTTTGGATAATGATTTTCACGAACATCTTTAACTTCTTTCTTCCATCCTTCAACATCAACTTTGAGGATTTCTGGAAGAGTTTTCTTGTAACAATCAGCAAGACCTTCTGTATTCAAAGCACCTTCTTTTGGCATAAATCCGATTGGTGTTTCAACAGCGTTATCAGCGCCATCACAGCGATCGAAAATCCATGCAAGTACACGGCTATTGTCACCGTATCCTGGCCACATAAATCCACCTGGCAAGTCAGCATTATTATCATCTTTACGGAACCAGTTAACATAGAAGATTTTTGGAAGCTTATCTTTATCCTGAGCAGCATTTCCAACATCAATCCAGTGCTGGAAGTAGTCACCCATGTTATATCCACAGAATGGCAAGATTGCAAATGGGTCACGACGGATTTTACCAACTTCATCAGCGTTAATTGTAGAAGCTGCTGTAATTTCTGAACCTACGATAGAACCAAGGAATACACCGTGTTCCCAAGAACGAGCCTGATGTACAAGAGGTACAGTTGAAGGACGACGTCCACCAAACAAAATAGCAGAAATTGGTACACCTTCTGGAGATTCCCATTCAGGAGCGATACATGGACACTGTCCTGCAGGAGCTGTAAAGCGTGCATTTGGATGTGCAAATTCTTCACCTTTTGGAGATTTGTCTTTTGGAAGAGCATCACGTGTATTTCCTTTCCAGTCAACAAGTTTTCCTTTTGCAGGATAACCAATTCCTTCCCACCAAACATCGCCATCTTCTGTAAGAGCACAGTTTGTAAAGATTGTGTTCTTTTCAGCAGAAACAAGGGCATTTTTATTTGATTCAGCCGAAGTTCCTGGAGCAACACCGAAGAATCCAGCTTCTGGGTTGATTGCATAAAGGCGACCATCTTTTCCGAATTTCATCCATGCAATATCATCACCGACAGTTTCAACTTTCCAACCTGGAATTGTTGGAATAAGCATAGCAAGGTTTGTTTTTCCACAAGCAGAAGGGAAAGCACCAGTAACATATTTAACTTCACCTTTTGGATTTGTTAATTTAAGGATAAGCATATGTTCTGCAAGCCAGCCTTCTTCACGAGCGATGAAAGTAGCAATACGAAGAGCAAAACATTTTTTACCAAGAAGAGCATTTCCACCATATCCAGAACCGTAAGACCAGATAAGATGTTCTTCAGGGAACTGGCTGATATATTTGTGTTCAACATCAGCACAAGGCCAAATACCGTTATCAGATTCACCGTTATTCAATGGTTTTCCAACTGAGTGCAAACATGGAACCCAGTCACCATCTGTTCCAACATACTGCCAAACTTTTTCGCCGGCACGTGTCATGATATCCATATTCAAAACAACATATTCAGAATCTGTAAGTTCAATACCATATTTTGCAATTGGAGAACCAAGTGGACCCATACAGAATGGAATTACATACATTGTACGACCGTGCATACAACCTGTATAAAGACCTTTCATAGTTGCTTTCAATTCTTTTGGATCAATCCAGTGGTTTGTTGGACCAGCATCTTCTTCTTTTTCTGTTGAAATAAAAGTACGAGCTTCAACACGAGCAACGTCGCTTGGAAGTGAACGGAACAAGAAAGAATTTTCTTTCTTTGCAAGTGGAGTAGCAAGACCAGCTTTAACACATTTCTGCATTAATTCGTCATACTCTTTTTTTGAACCGTCACAAACAACAACATTGTCAGGTTCACACATTTTAACACATTCTTCTACCCATGCTTTAATGCCGGCATGTTTAATGTCATTAACTGTCATTTAAAACTCCTGAAAATATATATAAAAAAGTTAAGAAAATTGCAAAGCAACTCTTATCTAATTTTTTTTGTAGTAAAATAATGTCCAAAAAGAACCTAATTCTACCAATGTAAATATAATGAAATTTTTAATACACTTCAATAGAAAAAAAAATAAAAAAAATAAAAAAGGATACCAAAAAGCTTTTTATAGTGGATAATTATTCTGTGTTAACACATATTATGCTTATCATGTTGATTTACAAAATTAAAACATTTGAACAAAAAATTGTTTTAGAGTTAGTAATTGTGATTTTTAAACTTCGATAATCATTTAATTAAAATGATGTCAAAGATATTTAGGTATTTACGCAGG
>CAMBMW010000153.1 GCA_945868875.1 uncultured Treponema sp. | reverse complement strand
TTATTCTTTGGGTGGCTTTTTGCTTCGCAAAAAACAGGCTTTTCAGGGTTCCGCTGTCGCTTCATTCCTTCGCTACGCTTCGGAACTGGCTACGCCAGCCCTTACAATCCTTGCCACTGTTTAAAATTAAAAAACTCGAAATTGAACCTAAGAGTTTCTTACGAAACTCTCTTATTGAACTGTTCGCTTGGCGCGAACGAATCATAAACTTTCGAAAGTTGAAACTTTCTTCAAGTTTATGATTTTTAAAGAATGATTTTTTTTGAAAAATTTGATAATTTTAGGGTGGTTATTTTCTAGTTTACAAAAATAAGGATTTTAAATGGAAAAAATTGACAAACTTATAAAAAAAGTTGATAAATATACAAAAAAATCTGTAAAAAAATCACGGTATGAGCATTCAGTAAGAGTTGCTCAAATGTGCAGCCAGCTTTGTAAAAAATTTGGAATGGACGAAAAAATTGGTTATCTTGCTGGAATTGGGCATGATATGTGCAAGGAATTGGATTACAAAAAAATGATTAAACTTGCTTCGAAATATGATTGTCCAATTATGGAATTTGAATTGAAAAAGCCTTCACTTTTGCATGGACGCGCTGCTGCCGTTATGATGAAAAAAAAGTTTAAAATTGAAAACCACGAAATTCTGGAGGCGGTTGCTTTTCATACGACTGGAACATTGAATATGTGTGATTTGACAAAATGTCTTTTTCTTGCTGACAAAATTGAACCTGGAAGACCTCAGTCTACCGAAGAGTATAGAGAAAATCTTTTGAAACTTGATTTACCATCGCTTTTTCTTTCTGTACTAAATGAAAATTATGAATATCTTATAAAAAATGGAATTGAAATTGATAATAATACAAAAGAAATTGTGAAATTTTATAATTCAGTAAAATAACAGGTGAAATAATGGGAAAAATAAAAATCAGAGATGAACAAAAAGGAATTATTTTTATTGCTATTATCTTTATAATTGTGGTCGGGCTTACAATTTTCTTTTCTTTGACACTTCGTACAAATGTTGTTAAAGAATATATAAAAGATAATGATGTTTTGAGAACTCTTTTTGTGGTTGAAGATGATGATAATAGTGTTCTTTTTTCAAGTTTATTGATTTATGTTCCTGAAACTCAAAAGGCTGCTTTTATAAATCTTCCAGAACATACTGGAAAAATATATCAGTCGTTAGGACGAGTTGATAAACTTGAAAAAGTGTACTCTGAAGTGGGAATCAATGGTTTTTTGGGAGAGGTGGAAAAACTATTAGGATTAAAAATACCGTTTTATACGATTATTACTTTAAACGATTTTATAAAACTAAGTGATTATTTTGGTGGAATGAGAATTTTTATTTCTGAACCTGTTGATTTTGTTTCACAAGATGGTCAAAGATGGCTTTTGCCTTCAGGAGCTGTTAATCTTGATGGTGATAAAATTGCTGTTTATCTGAAATATAGACTGGAAGAAGAAACTGAAGCGGATGTTCAGGAACGTTATCAAAATGTTTTTGCAGCTTTCCTGACAGGATTACACGACCAGAAATTTACTATTTTTGACAAACGTAATTTTGAGAAATATTCAGAATGTTTTGTAACAAATGTTGATGAAAAAGAAACTGAAACTTTGTTTTCAGAAATTGCAAACCTTGATTCTGAATCAATTATAAAGCAGACAATTACTGGTTCTTTGCGAAATGTTGATGGAATGCGACTTTTGTTTCCCGATAATAACGGTGAGTTTATAAAAGAAGCTGTAAAACAGACTACGAATATGCTTATTTCAACAGATGGAACTTTGAACACTCGTGTTTATGTTTTGGAAATTCAAAATGGTACAACAACACAGGGACTTGCGAGAAATACTGCAATTCTTTTCCAGAATGCAAGTTATGATGTTTTAAGTCCTGTGAATGCAAATCGAAATGATTATGAAGAAACTTTGATTATCGACCATATTGAAAATCCTGAAATTGCAAAAATGGTTGGTGAATTTATTCACTGTACTAATATCATGGATGAAAATGATTTTGAGGAGGCAGAAGGTTATTCTTCGGAAGCAAACGTTGACTTTACAATTATTCTTGGTAAAGATTTTAACGGACGTTATGTTATTTCCAGAAAATCTTCACAATAGTATGAAAACTACAGAAGAAAAAGCAAGAGAAATTGCAAAACTTATGGAAGATGGAAAGGGTAAAGATGTTACTCTTTTGGATATCAGCGGGTTGAATAGCTGGACTGATTATTTTGTGATTGTAACTGTTAATAGTTCAGCTCACTGGCAGGGACTTTACAAACAGGTCAAAGAATATATCAAAGAGAATGACCTTGAAATTCATCTGACTAACAAAAAAACACCAGATGGAGATGACTGGAATCTCATTGATTTGGGTGCAATTGTGATTCACTTAATGTCAGAGCAAGCAAGACAATTTTATGATTTGGAAAAACTCTGGCACAATGGAAAGATTATAGATATTAATCAATAACTTGTTTGTGGAGAAATTATATCGGAAGAAAAGGAAGTCTAATTAAATAGGGTAATTAAATAGTGCTGTTTCATTTGATTAAATCACTTTTTCAAGGTATAATGGTATTGGGTATTTGTCGCAAACAGACAAAATGGGGAAAAAAATGGCTTATGTAAAAAATCTTTTTGATCAAAATTTCATTCAATATGCAAGTTACGTTATTCGTGACCGTGCAATTCCTGAAATCACAGATGGTCTTAAGCCAGTTCAACGAAGAATAATTCACACTCTGATTAAAACAGATGATGGACGCTTTACAAAAGTGGCAAACGTTGTCGGTAAAGTTATGGCCTATCATCCTCATGGTGATGCTTCTATTTACACCGCACTTGTAAATCTTGCAAACAAAGAACTTTTTATCGATAAGCAGGGAAACTTTGGAAACATGTATACTGGTGATGGTGCTTCAGCTCCCCGATACATAGAATGCCGCCTTAGAGCCATCACAAAAGAGATTTTAAACACAAATCCAAAAATTACACCTTACATAGACACTTATGATGGAAGAGATGTAGAACCTGTTGCTTTCCAGGCAAAACTTCCGCTAGTTCTCATTTTGGGCGCAGAAGGAATCGCTGTCGGAATGAGTACAAATATTTTAAGCCACAATATTCACGAAGTAATCGATGCCGAAAGAAAATGTCTTCGCGGAGAAAAATTCCAGCTTTACCCTGATTTTCCAACTGGCGGCTTGATGGATGTCAGTGATTATCAAGATGGACTTGGAAAAATCATTACCCGTGCAAAGATGGATACCAGCGATGATAAAAAAATTATCATAACTGAACTTCCTTATGGTTCCACAACAGAAAGTCTTTGTGATTCTATCGAAAAAGCTGTTAAAAATGGAAAAATAAAAGCAACTTCAATTCAAGACTACACTTCAGATAAAGTAAATATCGAAATACGTCTGCAACGCGGTGTCTACACAAAAGATGTTGTAGACTCTCTTTATGCATTCACAGAATGTGAGCAGACCGTTTACTGCAATCTTCTTGTTATCAAAGATAATATGCCTGTGCAGATGACTTGCACTCAGGTAATCGAACATCATTCTAAACAGCTTGTTGCAATTCTCAAACGCGAACTTGAGCTTGAAAAAGAAGAATTGATGGAAAAACTTCATCTGCGCACTCTTGAACGAATTTTTGTGGAAGAAAGAATCTACAAAAAAATTGAGGAGCAGAAAACAGAAGAAGGTGTAAACAAAGCCGTAAAAGACGGATTTAAACCATTTAAAGATGAAATCATCCGTCCTATTACTGATGATGATGTTGACCATCTGTTACGAATTCCTATCCGCCGCATTTCTCTTTATGATATGAATAAAAACAAAGCGGAAGTAACAGCAATCAATAAACGTATCAGAGAAATCAACAAACTTCTCAAACATCTTGTTGACTACGCAATTAGCTGGTTGGATGCAATTGAACAAAAATTAGGTGCTTCTCAAATCAAGCGTCGCACAAAAATTACAAATATAAATACAGTGGACGTAAAGGCAGTTACAAAACGCGATAAACCTCTCAAATATGATGAAAAATCTGGTTATTTGGGAATTCAAGTTCCTGGTGGCGTTGAACTTTTCAAAGTAACACCATTCGACAAAATCCTTTATGTCAGAAAAAGTGGAATATTTTCGGTTTCGGAAACTCCTGAAAAACTTTTTGTGGGACCTCAATTAAAATATTGTGGATTTGCTGACAAAGAATCTCTTGCAAAAGTTCTTTTCACAATAATCTACAGAGAACCAGAAACTCAATATGTTTATATAAAACGTTGCAAAATTTCTGCCTTCATAATGAATCGTGATTATTTTTTTGCTCCAGAAGGCATGGAAGTTCTTCATATTGATACAAGAAAATCGTTTAGTTTTAAACTAAATTATGTCAAAAAACCACGCGTAAAAGTACTTTCAGAAATTTTCAAAGCAGATTCTTATGAGGAAAAATCTCTAAAAGCAAAAGGTGTGCGTGTTGTGGCAAAAGAAGTTCAGTCAATAGAAATTCAAACTATCCAGCCAAAAAAATCAGTTGAAAAAAAGACTGAAACAAAAGAATAACAGTGATTATTAAAAAGAATGGACGTTTTATCCTGCGAAGTAAGTTTTGAAGAAATCATAAAAGGTTCTCGTTTTCTTTC
>CAMBMW010000152.1 GCA_945868875.1 uncultured Treponema sp. | reverse complement strand
TGATTTATTTGATTTATCTGATTTTGTGAAAAAAAAATTTGTGTTGTTAAAATGCTTAAAAAAACGATAATCAATTTTTTCATAAATAGAATCCTTTTTTCAGTTCACCGTTTAATTCTTGTGGAAATGCATTCTGTTCCAGTCTGTTTTGTTCATCATTTGTATAGTCAGTTTTATTTTTCTTATAAGGTTCATCAGAAATCTGGTCTGTTTCTGAAAGACTTATTTTTATTTTTTTATTTTCGCAATCCACATTCACAAAGTGTTTCTTATTATCTGCATTTTTAAGAATTTCCAGAGCAAGCGGATCTTCAATTTCTTTTCGCAAAAGGCGTTTCATTGGTCTAGCTCCCATTGCAGGATTATATCCGTTTTCCACAAGATATTCTTTTGCAGTTTCAGTAATTTTTATTGTAAGTTTTCGTTCTGCAAGTCTTTGTATCAGTTCATTTATTTGAATATCAAGTATTTTTGTAACTTCTACCTTTGAAAGTGCATTAAATACGATAACTTCATCTATTCGATTTATAAGTTCAGGATTTAAAAGCTTTTTTAGTTCGTTTAGTGCCCCAGATTTTATTTCATCATAAGAAAGAACTCCATCTTTCAAACCAAAACCGACTTTTCCTTCGCTAGTTATTTGTCTTGCTCCAGCGTTACTTGTCATAATGATGACAGTATTTCTGAAATTTACGGTGTGTCCAAGATTATCACTTAATTCCCCTTCTTCTAAAAGCTGCAGAAGCAGGTTAAAAATATCAGGATGAGCCTTTTCTATTTCATCCAGGAGAACTACAGAATAAGGATGACGACGAACTTTTTCTGTCAACACACCACCCTCTTCATAGCCAACATATCCAGGTGGAGCTCCAACAAGGCGACTTGCAGTGTGTTTTTCCATGTAATCAGACATGTCAATTCTTATAAGAGATTCTTCATTTCCAAAAAGATATTTTGCAAGTGCTTTTGCAAGTTGAGTTTTTCCAACTCCTGTAGGTCCGAGAAAAATAAACGAACCAACAGGATGTTTTGGAGAACTGATACCAGCTCTTGACCTTCTGATTGCTCCGCAGATGACTGAAACTGCATCATTCTGTCCAATTACTGTATTGTGAAGTTCATCTTCCATGTGAACAATTCTTTCTGCTTCCGACGAAGTGAGTTTTTCAACTGGAACACCTGTCATTTCGCTGATAATTGATTCCACATCATGAATGTTGATTTGCTTTTTCGGCAAGTTATCGTTATTTTCAGGATTTTGAAGAATTTCCAAATGAAGACGTAAATCTTTTATTTTATCTCTGATTACAGCTGCATTTTCGAAATCTTGATTTTCAACCAGTGATTTTTTTTGTGAAATCAACTGGTTAATTGTATATTCAAGCTTAACAATTTCAGGAGATGTTTGCTGAGAAATTTTTTTTGCAGCTCCAGCTTCGTCAAGAATATCTATTGCTTTATCAGGAAGTACTTTTTCTGGAATGTAACGGCGGCTTAATTTTACAATTGCCGGAATAACATCATCTTCATAAATGACATTGTGGAATTTTTCATATTTTGATTTTATTCCATTCAAAATTTCAACTGTTTCTTTATCATCTGGTTCTTCAACTTTTACAACCTGAAATCTTCGTTCCAAAGCCGGTTCTTTCTCTATGCGCCGGGTATATTCTTTTGTAGTTGTTGCGCCAATTATTTGAATTTCACCTCGTGCTAAAGCTGGCTTCATTATATTTGAAGCGTCCATTGTGCCTTCTGGTCCGCCAGCTCCGATTACAGTGTGAAGTTCGTCAATGAAAAGAATGATATTTTTGTCTTCATCCAGTTCTTTTATCATTTTTTTCATTCGTTCTTCGAATTCGCCACGATATTTTGTTCCTGCAACCATTGCTGCCAAATCAAGCGATAAAATTCGTTTATTTTTAAGACAATAAGGTACATCTCCGTTTGCAATATGCTGTGCAAGCCCTTCAACGATGGCTGTTTTTCCAACTCCAGGTTCGCCTGTTAAAACCGGATTATTTTTTGTGCGGCGTGATAAAATTTGAATTATTCTGTGAATCTCTTTATCGCGTCCGATTACCGGGTCTTCTTTGTTTTCTTTTGCATTTTTTGTCAAATCCCTGCTATATTCTGAAAGAAAAGACTGTCTGGAATGCTTTGTTTCATTTTTCTGTTGGGATTTTATATTGTTTTGATTTTCTTCTTCGTTTAATTCAAGCTGCTCTAGTGGAATATTTACAAGGCGGTCAAATTCATCAAAAATGGTTCTAAAAAGCGAATCTATGTGTTTTTCAGAAACTTCCAGAGCATTTGATGACTTATAAGTTTTTTGAATTTGCTCAACCGTGTTTCTCAGTTGATTGATATCACAATCATGGTTTTTGAAAATTCTTGAAACAAAGCTGTCTTCATCACGAACAAGTGCTAATAAAAGATGCTCAGTTCCAATGTAATCATTATGAAGGCTTGTAGATTCTATCTCTGCAATATCAAGAAGATACTTAAATCTGCGGCTTTGAGGAATTTCATCGAGAGATGGAATGTGTGATTCAGCTGAAAAAAAATTTACAGTTTGTTCAAGTAAATTTTCTGCAGCAAAATCAAGCTTTTTTAATGTCAGAAAAGCAAGACAGTCTTTTTCATCTAAAATGGCATAAAAAAGATGTTCAGGCAGAATACTTGTACTTCCAAGCAGTCTTGCCTTATCCAGTGCTTTAAAATTAACTAAAACGTCAGCGTTAGGAGAAAATTTTTTCATAATCCCTCAAATGAATTTATTTTAAATGGTACATTCTTTCCCATTTCCATCAAACATTCTATAAAAACTTAAAAAATGAAAAAAGTTTTAAAGCATTTTTTATTCTGCTTACTTCAGTCAAATTTTCTTATTTTTCTTCGATTGTTTGATGAATAACAATTGCCCTTAATCTTTTGATTTGAAGTTCGAGACTGTTTTTGACATCTTCTTCAAAATTAAAAGAAAAATTATTACAAAGGTAAGCAAGATGAGCATCTTTTTCGAGATAAAAAAGTGCATTCAGTTCCTTTTGAGCTATATCTTTGAATAATTTTAAATTCATTCCCCATTTAATTGAGCAGATTAAATCGCAAGCTTCTTCATAAGTCAAAAGTAAAGATGACAAAGCCTTGTAATACTTCTGTCTCAAAAAATTTAAGATAATTGTGCTATTATTATCGGCAAATTTCTGACGAATCTTGCGTTCCATTTTTAAAATTACCTGACAAATTGAACAAATATTTGCAATCTGGTCTAATTCTGTTCCTTCTATTGAACTGGTAGTTTTGATGTCAATCAAATATTGGGTAAAATCATCTTTATAATTCTCGTTAGAAGCAAAAACAGTTACCGCTTGAAGATGATGTTCTTCTAGAATATTTTGAATATGAGAAAACTGCCCGGAAAGAAAAATCGACGGTATAAACATCCTGACTGAAATTTGTAAACCTGAACCGCAGTTGCAAATATTTGACGTTAAATATCCAAAATCCATACTTGCAGCAAACTGAAGTTTTTCCTGAATCTTATCATCAAGTGTATAAAGTTTTTTTGCAGAATTTTCACAATCAAATCCAGCGGAAAAAACTGACATTTTCAGATGGTCGCTTTGATTTGTAAGGCAGCTTATGCTGTCATCTTTATTATTTATGATTACGCTTGAACAGTTTCCAAAAAGTATATTATTATCAATGAACACTTTTTTTGCTGAATCAGATAATGTATCATAAGAAAAAAAACTGTAATCTTCCTGACAAAAAGCATCATAAATAAGAGAGTCAACACGCTGTTTATCATCATCTGTCATTTTTCTGATAAAAGGAAAATCCGCCAGATTTCTGTAAAGAGTAACTTTTGTCGATAAAACTACGTCATCATCACGTCCGCTTTTTGCAAACCACCAGTTGACATTTTCAGTAACAAAACTCATTTTTGATTCAACACCTTTAGATAGTCACGATAAAAAGCAGCTTTTTCATATTCTTCGCTTGCAATTGCCTCTTCCAGTTTTAATTGCATTGTCATGCGGTCTACAAGTTTTGAGCGATACCCTTTTATATGTTTTGGTAGAGAACCCTGATAACAAAAAGAAATTCCAATATTTTTAAACGACTGCTGGAATTCATCTTGAAAAGTAAAATAACATTCAGCGCACCCAACTTGCCTTGAAGAAATTATCGTATCAAGTGTACTTCCGCAGACTTTACAAAATTTCATTTTTTACACCTTTCTCAAAATATCAAGAGGTTTTTCTTTTCCAGCTTTTCTTGAAGGAAAATAAGAAACTATCAAAGATAAAAGTAAAACTCCGGTTATTATCATTACAATCTGCGAAACTGGAATTTGAATCGGGATATTTTGAAGATAAAATGCCGGATCCATAAGATGAAATGAAGAACCGTGAAAGATTTTTAACACAAAACTTACAGACTTGTCAATAAAACTTATTATTTGATTTGAAAAAACAGAAAAAATAAGTCCTAAAGGTACTCCAATCAAGATTCCGGCAATTCCACAGGACAATCCTGTCATCAAAAAAGAAAGTGTGATTCCATTTGGCGTTGCTCCAAGACTTTTGAGAATTGCAATTTCTTTCTGGCGTTCCATCACAAGCATAATGATTGCAGATGAAATGTTTACTGAAGCAACAAGTATTATCATAATCATTACAAAAACAAGCATAACTTTTGTAGAAGAAAAGTTTTCAAA
>CAMBMW010000151.1 GCA_945868875.1 uncultured Treponema sp. | reverse complement strand
AATTAAATCTGAACTCAATGTTTTATAAAATGCCGAACCATAGGAGTTAGCAAACTGTTTTTCAGAAATGTCTTTGCCAAGTTCAAAATAAAACTTCAATAATTCACCATTGACGGCAACAGAAGCCTTTATTTGAGCCTGTTTATAGCGAGTTTTTAATTCTGAAATCCAGGATTTGTATTCAAGAGTTGGAGTCAATTCAGTCGCTTTTGTTTCATTTGTTTTTTTATATTGCTCATAACTCTCATTGAAAATATCTAAGACTTCTGCACAAGCTCTTTTACTCTCAAGATAATCATGTATGTGCTTGTATGAACTAGCCTGATGAGGAAAATCTTTATCTGCTTTTGTGTCTCTTGCAAAATCTCCTAAAGGAGTTTCATCAGCTTCGAACTGCTGCAACCATGAATAAAAAGATTTTTTCATATTTTAAATTCTCCTCTAATATCAGTTTCCTTAGTTATTCTGAAGTTTATTTTTCTGCAACTTTCAGTAAACCAGCATCTTCATTAATTTTATATTCAACATCTTTTTTTATAACAGTCTTTGTTGTTTCAATCTTGCTGTCTGCATACAAAACAACATCTTTGATTACAAGTTTTTCAACGGCTTTTATGAATGTTTCCATTGTTGCGTAATCTGGTTTGTTGTTTTTTGTGGGAAGTTGCATTTTTATATCAAAACTTTGAGAACTTCTAAGTTTATTTCCGTAATCAAATTTTCCAAAAAGAGATTTTCCCATAGCTGCTGTAAAGAATAACATTTCGTCTTTTGAATAATTCTCTTTATCATTCCAATAAACACCAGTATCATCTCCAGCACCAAAGTCAAAGTTTCGATAAAAAGTGTTTCCAAAAATATCAACAGTAATTGAATTTGAAGGGAATGAAGCCACAGGATTTGAAATATATCCGACTACTCCAGTATTTGTAGTTCCAGACATTACAAAAGGAATAGTTCCTTCTTTCTGGTCTTCTTTTTTTAATCTGCGACCTTGTTTTATATTGTTGAATATTTGCTTGAATTCAAATTCTTCCCACTGCACCGTCTTAATCGCTTCCAGTGCGTTTTCTTCCTCGGGGGTCAATGTATAGTCTTTTAAACCTGTAGCAAGAAGGTATGCGTTAAGTTCGCGTATACGCTCCTCTTCGAGTTCGCGTATAAACGACTCCATAAAATCAAAGTCGATGTTTTTTATGTTGTCACACGGATTTGAAAAATCTAACGATTTTTCTTTTAGAGGAAGTTGGATTTTAAAATTCTTTATCTTTTCCCAAGAACACATATTTTCATATCCAAAAAGAAAACGAAGAAATCCCAGTGAACAAGCAAGATATATTCCTTGATTATCAGAGATTTCAAATAATGTTTTCAAAGAAAAAACACGAGCGTGAGTTACCATTTTGTATTCAAATTGACGATAAAAAGCACAACCAAACATATCTACTGTGATTGTTTTTGAATCAAAAATTTTTGCAGGTATATTCGTTTTTCCTAAGATTCCATTATCTGTTAGTCCAGCAGTAATGACATAATTACCTTTGCCATTTATATGAGTTTTCTGAATATCAAAATCTCCATTTGAACTAACAAACAAATCCCCAAGCTTAAATTCTCCCCACTTAACATTTTTCAGTTTTTCGTTAAGTGGGGAATCTATTTTCCCAGGCTGTTGTCTCCGTTGTTTTTTATGATGTTCGAAACTTCCCAGGCTAAATAGTCGGCAACGGTTTTCTTGAAATCTTCCAGGGTTGGTTTGGTATCTACTGGAGCAGATTGATTCCAGTCATCGCCTTTTGTTGGGTCAATTGTTCCTTCGTAATATTCTTTTTCTGTAAAAATATTAAGTTTCTTTTTGCCAAAACGAACTAAATCTACAAGTTCTGCATATCTGCCTTTTGCGTTGTCTGTATCTCTAAGGTTTACGCTGGCTTTTTTTCTGTTTGTTCGTGTGTAGCCGTCATTTGAAAAATCAATGAATTTTACAGTTTCATCTTTTTCGTGAGCTTCACCAATTTTAAAGACATAAATATATGTTTGAACACTGGATTTTCCAACAAACAAATCAATAGGCATTTTTATACTTGCAAGAAGAGTATTTTTTTCAAGAATCTTTTTGTTGTATTCAACTGCCTTTCCGCTTCCCGCAGAACCTTGAATAATAATTGCGGCATAACCTTTTTTCATCATAGAAAGTGCTTTTTCTACGAAAATCATTCCGTTGCCTTTTGCAGAATATGGCGGATTTAAAACAAAGGCATCTGCCGGGAAATCATCATCAGTATTTCCAAAACCATATTTTCCATCAAAATCATTCAATGAGTCTTTATTCAAAATATTTGAACTTCCGTCACCCATTAAAATCATATTTAAAGTAGCCAGCATATAAATGTTTGAAAGGATTTCCAAACCCAGAAGCTGTTTTGCTTTAATTTCTGCTGATTTTCTGTTTATTTCTTCTGGAGATTTAAGAGTCTTCTTTGCATCATCAAGCATTTCATTCATAGCCGCAACAAGAAGACCTGCAGAACCAGTGGCAAAATCCCAGACAAAAGAATCTTTGTTTACACGGGCAAGTTTTACAAGCAAAGTTGCAACATAAGAAGGCGTAAGAACAACATCATTTAATTTGTCTTGTGTAAAACCAAGCCAACTGTACATTTCGTTGAAAAGTTTTCCAGTAAAATCAGTTGTCAAATCAGTTTTATAATATATTCCCAAATCATCTACAATTTTTGAAAAGACACGCTTTAACTGACTTTCTCCTTTTTCAACTTTATTAATGTTTTCTGTAGTTAAAGTATTTGCCAAAGTTCTGACAATCAAATCTTTTTTATCTTTTGGAATCTGTTTTTCATTCAAAAAGGCATTTATTTTACGAAGAACAATATCGCCGTCACGATTTCCTTCTTCCAAAGAAGATTTTAAATCATCTTTTTCAAGCGGAGAAACTTTTTTAGGAATACCAAGAGTTGCAATAATTGAGGCAGCAACTAAATAAACACGGTCATTTTCACCAAGACCTTTTTCATTTTGATAAATATCATTATTGAGTTTTACAAGACTTGCACCGATTTCCTGCTCACGCTTTTCCTTTAACTTTTCCTTTTCTTCATCAGAAAGAGAAAGTGCTTTTACTTTTTCAATAAAGGCATCGAAATTTTCTTTTTTAAGGAATGAAAAGTCTGTATATTCATCAACTTTTTGTCCAACACCAAAATTACTTTTTGAAACATAATAAACACCAATTGAATATTCCAGTTTTCCAGAATCGTTTTTAAAACCTGTCATTCCAATTGAAATAATATCTGTAAAATTGGTGTAATGAAGAATTGCATTTGCATAATGAACAGCACCGTTCACTGCGTATGAATTTATATTTTTAAAGTCAGGTTCATTTTTAGAATTTTTATTTGCCACATGACCTTCTTCATCCAATTTGACAAGTTTATCTTTATATCCTTTGTATTCAATCAAGATTGGATAATAATCGCAATTCTTATCTTGGAGTAAAATTTTTGCATCAGGTCTGTTTCCACCAACTCCACCATTTTTAGAAAAATATTCTTCAAGAGCCTTATCTATTTCAGAATTTCCAATTGATTCCTGCTCAAGTTTGTAATCCAGCTTATATGATTTCATCCAACCATTTGCAAGATCTGCAATGTTTGGTTCAACTGATTGTATTTCTTTAGCCATTATTTTCTCCAAATTACTATATCGACTTATAATTTATTATCGGTTCATCAACCATTCCGCAATATCCCAAACTGCAATCCCTTCATATTGATACAGCGGATGTTTTGTTCTGGCAATTATCATTTTTGGGTAGGCATATTTTATGCTAAAAAGTGGTGCAGTTTCTCTTTCCATTGATTCTGGGCGGGAAATGTCATCGCTTACTTGAATATAGATTTTTTCGTCGTGCTTTATGGCTACAAAATCAATTTCTTTTTTGTAAAGAATTTTTAGTTTATCCTTTGTCTATTCTTTCCACGCCAGGCGCATTTTAAGAAAGTCCTTCATATCCTTGTAAAAATCCATTGGCGGCGGAGTGATGTTGATTTGCTTAAGAGCTTCCTGTACCAGAGGATTTTTGTAGCAGCAGACTGCATTCGATGAAGCATAAAACAGCACATCCATCTGGATTTTGTAGGCCGTATCCTGCGTAGTGCCAAGCATCTGAGCAAGCCTGTCCCGGAAGGCGTTTGCCAGGTCGTAATATTTTTTTTTGAAAACTGCAAGGCGTTCCACTGTAACATTTGTTTCTATCACCGGATTAAGATAGGAAACATAGCGCATGTAATCCTGATTTGCGTTGACGATTCCTGCCCAGACTTCCGCAATCACTTCTGTCGTAAAATTGTTGCCTTCTGGAAAAGCCGAAAGCAGGGCACCGTAATAAGCAGACATTTTTTCTGCGGAGATTTCCAGAAAGATTTCTTCTTTGGTCGTAACGTATTTATAAAGGTTGGCACGAGACCATCCAAGTTTTTCTGCAATAGTGGTAAGTGTAATCTCTGAATAGGGAAAGGTTGAAAAAAGTTCTGCCGTTGCTTCTTTTATTTGAGAAAGTCGCTCTTCTTTATGCTCATCGCTTCTTGCGCGGATATAATCTGCCATACAAAAATGATAGCACAAAATGAGTATTTTCACAATAAGCAACTTTTTGTCACTAAAAACGTATTTTAGTATTGACAAGTTACTTTTTATACCATATTCTTTAGATAAGTAACACAATGTTACTAAAAAAAA
>CAMBMW010000150.1 GCA_945868875.1 uncultured Treponema sp. | reverse complement strand
CATTTTATCTTCCTCTACTTAATTTTGTTTGTAATAATGGTCCTTTTATTTATTATTCTGTTTATTTATTTTTTTTATCAATAAATTGCTGACAAAAAAACTTTATTTTTTCTTCTGATTTTATTCCAGGTTCTATTTCCAAACTTGAACTTACATCAATAAGCTCTGGATGAAAATTCGAAATCAAATGATTTACATTTTCACTATTGATTCCTCCTGCAATCCATAATTTGTATTTTTTTGAAACTAAAGAAAGTAATTTTTCATCAATTTGTGTTCCTGTTCCTCCAATTTGATTTTGACTTTGTGCATCCAAAAGAATTCTTGGTTCACCAAGTTTTGCAAGTTCATCAAGTTTTTTTAAGTCTTCTTTAGAATTGAGATTTACAGCACAATAATGTGGAATATTTGAAAATTCTTTGTTAGTACAGAATTTTAATGCTGAATCAAAAGTATGAACTTGAATTGCGTCCAAAATATCACTTTCTACAAGTGAAATAGCATTTTTTGTTTCTAAACAGTTAATGTCAGTATCTACAATAACTCCAGCAAACAAAGGTATTTTTGAAATATTGTCATTTTGTAACTGATTTTTAAGATTTTTTTTGATTTCGATAACTTTTTTTGCATCAATATTTCGACTGGATTTATTCCAAAAAATAAATCCCAAAATGTCTGCACCATTTTGTGTGGCAATTAACGCATCTTTTTCATTTGTAATCCCGCATATTTTTAAAATCGGTTTTGTTTTTGATTCGTGAAGGTTTGTAATTTTTTGCCAGAATTGTTTACTTTTATTTTCCTGCGAATTTTCAAATGCTTTAATAAATTGTTCCGCTAGATTTGGTTCTTTTGCAGCAGCTTCGCCGAGTAAAATTGCATGAAAACCTAGATTACGAGCAAAACCAGCACTTTTTGCACTTAAAATTCCACTTTCAAAAGTTATTCTTGCATCTTCACTTAATACTTTAATTTTTGAATACATGTTTACAGGAATGAGCATATCTATGGAAAAATCTTTTAAATCACGACTGTTTACTCCGCAAAGAATGTTATTATGGTCAACATTTTGAAGGATAAGAGCAAGTTTTTCTAAATCTTCCTGGCAACGAACTTCAATAAGCATGCTTAAACCTAAAGCCTTAGCTTTTTGTGCCATTTCTAGTATTTGATTTGAAGAAAGAATTCTTGCTATCAACAAAACAGCATCTGCTCCAGCCCTATAAGATATTTCAATATCTTCTGTACAGGTCAAAAAATCTTTTCGCAGAACAGCTGGCGGATTTTTACCGGTTTCTTTTTCAAAATCATCTGCAGCACGACAGACATTCATCAAATCACCAAGATTTCCTTTGAAATAATTCATTTCTGTAAGACAACTTATTGCTTTTGCACCAGCTTTTGCATAAGTTTTTGCTGTCTTATATGAATCAAGATTGATAGCAATATCACCTTTGCTTGGAGATGCCCTTTTTACTTCCAAAATCACACCTTTTTCAATCAAAAAAGGATGAATTCTTCTTGTTCTTTTCTGTGGAATTTCAAAACCAAAATCAAATCCTTTTGATTTTATATCTAGGTTTCGCCTCTGAATGATTTCACTTAAAATATCGTCTGCCATAATTTATAACTCGCTTGAGATTTTTTGAATTTCTTTAAGCTTTTCAAGTGCTTTTCCACTTTCAATAGAAGAGATTGCCATTGCGTAACCATCTTTGAGAGTTCTTGTTTTTCCTGAAAGATACAAAACTGCGGCTGCGTTTAGTGCAACAGCTTGTTTTATAGTATTTTTTCCTTTGCCTTCCAGAACATCCATAGCAAGACTGGCATTTTCTTTTCCGTTTCCACCAATAAGTTCGTTTTCAAGACAACTACTAATTCCAAAATTTTCTGGTTTTATTACATATTGATTTTCGTTTCCTTTTTCATCTATCTGATAAACATCTGTAGGAACAATTGGACTTATTTCGTCATATCCGTCTTGTGAACATACAACCATAACTCTTTTTGCTCCTAAAGCTTTTGCAGTTCTTGCGTAATCTTTTAAAAGTTTTGGACTGTAAACTCCGAGGACTTCATATTCAGCTCCAGCTGGATTTAAAAGCGGCCCTAAAACATTCATAATTGTTTTTATTCCAAGAACTTTTCTTACTGGAGCTGCAAAACGCATTGCAGAATGGTAAAGTGGTGCCATCAAAAAACCAAAGCCAGTTTTTTCTATTAATTTTGCAGTTTTTTCAGGTGATGCCATTATGTTTATTCCAAGATTTTCATAAAAATCAGCTGCTCCAGATTTTGATGAAACTGCTCTGTTTCCATGTTTTGCCATTTTCTGGCCACAACTTGCAGCAACGATTGCAGACATTGAAGAAATGTTAAAACTTCCTTTTCCATCTCCACCAGTACCCACAATTTCTGCAAGCCCGCGACTATCAACAGGAATATCTTTCTTCTTTTTAAGTAAAGTTTGCGCACATCCTGTCATTTCACTGACAGAAAATCCTTTTGCAGCCATTGCAACAAGAATTGCAGCCATTGCCCTTTCGTCCATAGAACCGTCAGTTACATTATCCATAAAAAAGGCTGCCTGTTCTTGTGTCAAATCTTTTTTATCTATAAGTTGCGATAAATATGCTTTGACATCGATGTTTTCTCTTCTATAGTTAATGAAATTTGATAGAAGCTGTTTTCCCGCTTCACTGGCAATGCTTTCTGGATGAAACTGAATTCCTTCAATCGGAAGTGTTTTATGTCTTACTCCCATAATATCTCCATCCAAAGCTCTTGCTGTAATTTCAAAATCATCACTTAATGTCTGTTCATCGGCAACAAGACTATGATATCTTGTAAACTTTGCTGAATTTCCTATTGTTCTAAAAAGACCTTTTCCATCAAGTTTTATTTCTTCAACAATTCCGTGTTTTATATATTTTGCCTGAACAATTCTTGCTCCAAAAGCTTCGCAGATTGCCTGATGCCCAAGACAAATTCCCAGAATTGGAATTTTTCCTGCAAAATATTTGATGGCATCTTCACAAATTCCAGCTTGATAAGGTGAACCAGGACCTGGCGAAACAATCAGATATTTGGGATTCATTTCTGCAAGCTGTTCCACTGAACATTCATCATTTCTGACAACTTTGATTTGTTTATCTGTAACTGTCTGAAGTATTTGTATTACATTAAATGTAAAAGAATCATAATTATCTATAACTAAAATCATCTTATTTCCTCCAATTTAATAAAGATAAAAAGGCTCAAAATTTCAGTGTTTTTCTTACATTCCGTTTATTTTGTAAGTGTATCAATTAATGCACCTAGTTTTTCACAAGTTTCTGTAAATTCCCGTTCTGGATTTGAATCATATACAATACCGCCGCCAGCCTGAAGATTCCAGATGTTTCCTTTTTTTAAAGTACAGCGGATTGCAATACAAAAATCCAAATCCCCATTTGTCTGAATGTATCCAACTGCTCCTGCATAAAATCTGCGTTTTGTTTTTTCAAGTCCACTTAAAATCTGCATTGCACTAATCTTTGGAGCACCACTTACAGTTCCTGCAGGAAATGATGCTCTTAAAACTTGAATCGGTTTTACATCATCACGAACAAGACCTTCTGTACTACTTACAAGATGAATTACATGGCTGAAAAGTTCGCAATCCATATATTGAGGAACACTTACAGAACCACTTTTACAAACTCGTCCCAAATCATTTCTGGCAAGGTCTACAAGCATCAGATGTTCAGCCTGCTCTTTTGGATTTGATTTTAATTCTTTTTTAAGAATTTCATCTTCTTCATCATTTTTACCACGATGAATTGTACCAGCAATTGGATGAATAGTTGCTTTTCCACGACGAACACGAACAAGACTTTCTGGGGAAGCGCCTGTGAATTGAAAATCACCAAAGTTTATATAGAAAAGATAAGGGGAAGGATTTACTTTTCTAAGTTTTCCATAGACTGTAAGTGCATCTACATCACATTCAATTTGAATTCTTCTTGATGGAACAGCTTGAATAATATCACCAGCAACTATGTGTTTTTTTAATGCG
The DNA here is from genome assembly GCA_945868875.1 of uncultured Treponema sp. Taxonomy (GTDB): domain Bacteria; phylum Spirochaetota; class Spirochaetia; order Treponematales; family Treponemataceae; genus Treponema_D. The sequence goes on along the minus strand of CAMBMW010000150.1, from coordinate 750 downwards.
TTGACTTTCTCAATATATTCTTTTTTTGACTGTTCCAAATCAGTAACCATTTTATAGTCAAATGTCTGATTTTCTTCTTCAACATAAGAAAAATCCATATCATTCATACGTTTTAGAAGTTTATCCATAGCTTTATTTAAGTCTATCTGATGTTCATTATAATTCAACCCAAAAATATGAATTTCTTCTGTATAATGATCAAAAACTATATAAATATGTCCTGCAATAAACTCACTTTCTGGAATTTCTAGTTCATCTTTCTGTTCAAAAAATCTGATATTATCACAATGTTTTGCAAATTCATAACTTAAATACCCCAGACCAGAAGCAGGCAGTGGAATTTCACTTAAGTTTCCTTGTGGAGTTGGATTTTGAGTAGCAACATAAACAAGTGCATCAAGAATATCGCAGTTTTTTGTTCTTCCTAAAGCATCTTTACTTTCAATATTTTTTTTGTCAAAAGGAATTTTTTTTCCTTCAACTTCAAAATAAATTTGATCTTGATTTTGAATTGTTTTAAATGCCATTTCAGTCATTAAAATTGAATATCTTTCCCTTCCCTTTTGAAAACTTGCAGATTCAAGAATTCCAATTGCACCTATTTTTTTTGCAAGTAAATAAGGGGTGTATCGTGAATTAGAAATACATTTATAGATTGAATCATTTCTTTTTTCCATTGATTTCCTCTTTGTTTTGTTTCTATACATAGTAATATAAATTATAATTTTGTATCTGTCAATAGAAACATAA
>CAMBMW010000149.1 GCA_945868875.1 uncultured Treponema sp. | reverse complement strand
TCATTGTAATATGGAGTTTCTCGTAAATCTATCATAAACTAAGTATAAGTAAAGACAGAGATTTTTGTCAAGTTTTTAACTTGCAAGTTTAAAAGTTTTTGTTTTAAACAAGTTTTTAAGATAGAGATTAAGAATTCCAAAGTTACTCTTTAACTCATCTTCAAGTTTAACAGGTGGGAAAAATGGATTTACAAGATAACAAAAATCCACAATCTGAGGGAATCTCCAATATCCACCGTATCTGTTCTCCATCAATCTAAGCTTTTCTGCAGTCGGAGCAAATCTGTTTTCTGCAATAGCTAAATCTGCAGGGTCATCAATTTCATACCACTGGTCTCCACGAACTTCAAATCCTTTTAAGTTACCACTTCCTAAGAATGTTAAAACTTTTAATACTGTTTCATAGTATTCATTCTTTCCGAAAGCTTTCTGATATGCTTCTAGAAAAGGAATATAATACTGGGTAGAAAATTCTTTTGAAAGTTTATAAATATTTACAGTTTTATAGTATTCGTTAATATCTGACCATCTAAAATGAGCCTTATCCAGCATACCTACAATATTCTTTTCTTCATCAAGAAGTGTACACGTTCCATCCATCCATGGTTCAAATCTTGATACCATAGCAAGATTTTTTTCAGGACTTTTGATAATATCAAATAAGATTTTTTCATCAAAAATAACATCACTTTCAAGCAGTATTGTATCATCATTTAGTAGTTGATCCTTTGCCAACCACAATGAATAAATGTTATTTGTCTTATCGTACACAGGGTTTTCAATATATTCAATTTTCATACCATTTAGATTAGATTCATTGAATTTTGAAGAAATGTATTCTTTTAATACCTCACTTCGATAACCAACAACAAGAACAAATTTCTTTATATTTGCTTTTACCAAAGATTCAATCGCATACTCAATAAGAGCCTTTCCATTTACTTTTACCATACATTTTGTACCATTCTGGGTATAACGACCTAATCTTTTTCCCATTCCAGCTGCTAACATTAATGCCTGCATAATAAAAAAACTCCTAATCCTAATAAAAATCGTTATTTTATATTCTGCACCATCTCAACTAAATTGAAACATCCTTTTTCTATCAATTTTTTTTGAACATCATCATCATTCAATTCACCAGCAAGACAAACTTCATCAGTCAAAATTGTTGCTTTTTGTTCAAACTCCATCTCTGATAATAAGCTCAAATATCTTCATGAACAAAATGTTCACTCTATTTAACATTTTAATATTCTTATGAAAATTAGTAAACAAAATGTTATCAAAATGTGTTCCAATTTAGAACATTTTTTAGAAAATTTGGTTAAATTTTGCCAATATTTTTTCGAAAGGATTACCAGAATTTATCTTATCAACCACAACAGGACATTTTCTGCTATAAGCATAGGAAGATACAGTTTGCACCAATCCAATATAACTGTCTTTTTCACCCATAACTTCAATACCATCTACAGTTTCATCCACCAGATCAATTCCTACAAAAAAACTATATTTTTTATTTACATCATACTTGGACAATACGAGCATCTTCTTTCCTGAATGCAAAACTATATCTCCCTGTTCAGGATAAAATTTGTCATCTACAGTTTCGTCAGCTGGAATGAAGAACTCTTCTAAATTCACATCTTTTGCCATTTTTCGCATCTGCATCAAAGTTATATTTGCACGACGATTTACAAAAAATTTCTGGCATTTGTTTCTGAGATTTCATATTTCTTTTCAACTTCCATGTAATCATATTTATGTTTTTTTTGAACAAAGATGTATCATCTGGATTCCAAACTTCCAAAGTTTTTACTTCATAAGGGATATCTTCATCCGTAAAATATACTCATTCAGCTGGTGCAAAGTATGGAACAAGGGAACTCATTACTATGAAGGATGGCACCATGTTTCCAGTTGCAAGTTTATAAAGTGTAGCGTGAGGAACATTTCTTTCTTCACACCAGGATTTCAGTTTTCTTTCCTGAAGTAAATCCAGCAATTTTATCTGAGCGTAAGTCACTCTTACTTGTTCTGACATTTTTTCACCTTTCTATTCATTTATTTTTTCTGCATATAAGTTATATAAACCATTTACTAAAGTTGGTTTTGAATTCCTGAATTGAATTATTGAAGTAAGCCTATACCAAAACAAAGCTGGAAATAAGAAAATTCCATTTGAAACTGACTTTGTTAATTTCTTTATGATTCCATCAAGTTTTTTTTACTTTGTTTCCATTGGTTGAGAATACAAGAGCTAATTTTTCATCAACTCCTGGAAGAAGTATTGGTTCTCCATCTGTTTCACTTTCCCAGCCCTTAACCACAAACGCCTTTTTATCAGTACATTTAATTTATTTTTTATTGTACTATAAGTTAATTTTTTTTGTCTCCCAGCAAATACATATATGACTTACATCAGAGGAGATTTATATGGATACACCAAAGTAGACCCAATCTACAATGCAGCTTCTGGCTACCGTCTTCCAGCAGGTCGCCTTATTCCTGTTCAGTTTGCAAAAATGGAAAACAGCTATGAATCAAATGTAGTAGCTACACGCACTTCAATTGGAGCAAAGGAAAACACTCTCAAAGAAAACAAAAAAGGTGTATTCTACAACTTCAAAGATGAAACAGGAGAGATTCACACAGTTTACATCCGTGATCCAGACAAGCGTGATAAAACAATGCCAACTCTCTCAAACATTTTATTTGAAGCTGATAAAAGAGGTGCAGAAATCTGCCGTACTCTTGCAGCGGAAAAGGGTCAGACTGTTGCTCCAAAAAAGAAACAGCCAAAAAAGGAGATGTGCTTTTAGCATTCTAAATTAAAAACAAAAGCAGACTGCCCACTGCTGAATTAATTTCAATCATCGTTTCGCAACACATAGGAGTACAGCAAGATGGATTTTTTTCAGACAACATGGCGAGACGGGTCTGCTTTTAATCACGAATGTTTTATCCAGGGGAAAATTATTTTTTCTGGCTTTTTTTAATATCAAAAATATTTGTATGAGAACTGATTCTGTAACAAGTCATCACAAGTACGCATTCGTCAGAATCTTTCTTATAAACAAGTAACAAATCCGGATGTACATGACATTCACGATATCCTGAATAATTACCTGTAAGTTCATGGTCATGATTCTTTTCTTCTAAAGGAGAATCATCCAGAAGTTTTTTGATTATTTCGTCGGTATCTTGAGTTTCCTGTTTATTGAGTTTCTTATAATCAATTTTGAAACTTCTGGTGATTTTTAACTGATACTTCATTTTTCCATTGCCACCTTAAAGGCATCAAATGAATTGAAGACTTCAACATCACCATTTTTTTCTTCGGCTATGGCAATATCCAGTCCATTAGTCTGCTGAGAATTCTTATATTCAAGAAACTCCATGAATTCAAAAAGTTCAGCAAAACATGATTCTGGAAGAGTCTGTAATTTTTCCTGTAATACAGCGATAGGCATATCTGAACCTCCTGTACTCCTAGTATATACAGATTTTTAATAATTTTCAACTTACAGTATTTTTTATAAGTTTATTCGAAAATATATTTTTTTAGCTTTCCTGACTTTTTCAGAATATTCAGCTTCCAGCTGTTTACATTCCCAAATTTTTTACAACCTGCTTAGTAAATAATTTGCGTCCCTTCATTAGTATATAAGAATGAAAGAAATGTCCTCTTCAGTTATATGAGGATAAAATCCGTTCAATAGAATTGACTGAAGAACTTCAAAACTATGTGTAAAATGATGTAGGTTATCAGAACTGATTTCACTCATATTTTTTTCCTTGAATTTATTGCTTAAACTTCTGATTCTTAAGGAAATCAGCCACATCATCAATTTCTGGATAAATGCATTTATGTAAATCAGCTGGATTAATAATATTCAAAAAAGTAGGCTTTTCAAATTTAATTTGATGAAGCAAATAAGGAATATCACCCTGTTCACAAAAATCTTCAGGTTCTAATTTGTCATTACCAATATCAAAAGTATCTTTCATCATTGCAAGATTAGATACGATAGATACTGTATCACTATCATAATATTTTTCAGTCTCTTTAGACTGAAAGAACAATACTTCACCGCTATAAGAAAAATCAGTGGCTTTATCTTTTTCACAAGCGAAATATAAAGCAATGTAGGGATTACTAGTAATGTCTAACAGTCTGGTAGGAGCGTTGTAATGCTGCATTTTCGTGAGCTTTCCTAGCGTTATATTGAGATTTGCAAAATCTTGCGGATTACTATAGCGAACAATATTCAATTTCTGAATATTTCTATATCACAATTACCCCTTTATGACCAAAAGACAGCCTCCAATAAACACTTTGCATTGATTATGCCCACAAAGACTCAAAGAAGTATTTCCACGGAAGTATTTCAATGCCGTCAACCTTGCGCGGAAACTCTTCTCGGCAGACTACAATGTAACGCTTAAAGATTTCTTCTTCCCGCAATGCTTTAAGACCTTTTAAATGTTTATCTGTAACTGTGTCTGTAGATTTAACTTCTATTGCGAGGTCGTCATCAAGACAAAAGTCAACTTCATTTCCGCTTGTTGTACGCCAGAAGGTAAGGCGTGAACGCGGGCTCTTATAAGAAATCCAGGCTTTTAACTCCAAACAGATCAGTTGCTCAAAGTATTGTCCAAATTCTTCATTTCCTTCATATGGAACAGAAATATTTTGAAGCGTCCTGGCAACAGCAATGTCGAAAAGGTAAAATTTTGAAACGCTTACGCTTTTTCTTTTTTTACCAGCAGTGTACGGCTCAACCATAAAGCCCAGCAAAGTATCTTCTAAAACCTTGTA
>CAMBMW010000148.1 GCA_945868875.1 uncultured Treponema sp. | reverse complement strand
ACAAACACTGAGTTTTTTAGCGAAGCGTTAAGAAAAACTCGCAGCACGTGCTAACAAAGCGTTCGGTGATGTTAAAATTCTCAGTGCGAGACAGGGACAGACCTTGATTTTAATAATTCAAATCTATCGAAATCCCTGTCATTATTTTTGGAATAAATTTTATACTTCTTTGATATTCAATTTCTATTGCATTTACCCAATCAGCATATGGAATTATTCCACTGGTTAATAAAGCTATTTTTGAAGTACCACCAAAACATACAAAATTATGTTTACCTTCAAATACTATTTTTGAATTTTTATTCTTACCTAAATGATTAATTCCTGCCTGCAAAGCAATTATATGTTCAAACTCTCTATCTGAATATTGATTCCATACAACCTGATACTCCACATTCAAACCTACATCATGTTCCATTTGATCCCATAGTCTATAAAACCCAACAATTCCAGAAAATCTACCGTATCCATCTTTATAGAATAATCTTTTATAATTCTTCACTTCAACAATACACTGTAAATATGAATCAATTCCAACAATCGTACGTTTTGCTTCAATACCGAGCACTGGGCTTTTTCTTATTCCATTTATTTTTTCGGCCTGTGAATAATACTTTGCAAATAGATTCAAACTTGTTTTATGGATTGTCTGTTCAAACTCAATTGCATATGTCATCCTTTCTGTAAAATTCTTCATCTCGCTATAAACATTATTCATGTTCAAGCCATTTATATTCCAGGACATAAATGCAAAAAAAGTACCCGTACTCCATGGAATCTTTAAATCCAAGTTTATGTTTCCAGAAGTATCTGTAATTGAATTTTCTGTGATTATTCTTGTGTATCCACCCATAATCTGATCTTTTTTACCAGCTGATACATAAATTCTATTAAACATCAGATAATCAAAATAAAAATAACTTAGAGAAAGATTAAAACTTTTTTCCAAAGAGACATTCAGACATCCATTTATATTCAAAAACGAATTCGGTCTTACAGTAAGAATCAAATCATTTGAAAATTCCAAATAACCTGCAGGATGAATTTTATCTTGATAAAAAATTCCTCCACTCAAAACAGCGTCTAAATTACCAGAAAAATTAAATATAGAGGGAGGTGCAGATACAGAAACAACATTTTCAGAAGTTTTTGTTTGTTCTAAATAAACATCTTCAACATCAGTTTCAAACAATAAATCAAAATCATCTTCATCATTATTCTGAGAAAAAATGATAAATGCTAAATTAAAAAAGAATATAAATAAAGTAATCTTTTTGAAAAACATCATTTATTTACTCATCATTTCAAGATATGGCTTTGTATAAACAACATCACTAACTTTTTCAAATTTTACATTTTTGATTGTAATCTGTGTTTTTTCATACTGGATTTTGTCACCAATTTTTTTTCCTCTCAAATTATCCTGAATCAACATACTAACAGGAACTGAATAATCACGTTTTTCTGATTTAATAATCTGATATGAAGGAACTGCAATTGTTCGTAATTTTTGACCACTCAAAGAGTATTCTTCTTTTTTTCGCACTAACCCATCATCTTTTGTTACCCAAAGCTTAATTACTGAATAATTTACATTCTCTTTATTTGCTTTCAAATCAAAAACAACACAATCAAGTTTTCCAAGTTTTGTTTCTTCTGCCTTCACAATATTATAATCTCTCGCATAGAATTGAGGTGCAAAATCTGAAGTATTTGCATTTGTATTCTGAAATTTATCCTTTGAGTTAGTAAAAGTATACCTTTTATCAGTAGGATCATAAAACCAAATATTATCTTCAAATTGCAAGTATCCTTTTCCTTTTTGTTTTGCAGGTCCTGTTATTAAAATAGTCCAATTTCCAGTCTTGTCTCTACGATACATTATTGCTTCAGTAATATTTTTTCCTTCACCAGGTTTATCTTGAACGATAGTATAGTTTCCTGTAAAATCAGTTTCATAAAATGCAGTATTGTCCTGAGCTAACTGAAGAAGCATTTTATAATCTTCCATAGTCAATGCACTCAATGGAAACAACAATACAAGAAGAACTGATAATAATAAATTCTTTTTCATAAATAACCTCATAATAATTTTACTCTGTAACTGCTAAAGCAACACAAGGTGGCATTTTAACCGCCTTTCTTATAGAAAACAACACAGCAACAAGAGTAGTTACGATTACACAGAACGAAATTCCAGCAAATGTTCCAAATGAGATTAATGGTTTTAATACTCCATTTGAGAGAAAAATGTCAAATGCAGGAATAAAAGAAAGATTAAAAAATCTTGTACAATAACACAATATCAAAGAAAAGAATAGACCGCCTATACATCCTGAAAGAACAAGCATAGAAGTTTCAAGCAGTAGCATAAGTGAGATTCTGTTTCGTCTAAAACCTAACGCTTTGAAAATTCCAATTTCATTTATTCTTTTCATAACAATGACTCGATATGTACTGCTTATTCCTATAATAATAATAGCAATCAACATAAAAATAACAAATACAGAAATAACTTTCATAGCTTCTATTATAATCTTAACATCTTCTAAATTAGCATCAAGTTTTATCAATGCATAAGCCGGATGATTAAGATTTGCTAATTGATTATAAAAAAGCTGCTTATCTTCAACCAGATGAAACATATTCAATCTTTCTTCAAGTTCACGTTGATAAGTTTCAATTTGTTTTTGAGAAGGTGATTTTCGAGGAAAGAACATACAGACACGATTACACCAGTTATCAGGATAGGCATAAGCATCGGTCAGATAATCAAAATCCATATAAGACGTATACATTCCAAACACACTTGAATCTTTGAAAATTCCTTTTACCACAAGAGTTCTTGTATCTAAAACCCAGTTAATATTTCTCAACATAAAAGTAATCTCATCGCCAACATTCACCTCAAGCATTTTTGCAATAGGTTCTGACAACAAGACACCATTTGAACCGGCCATTCCCTCAATTCCACCAGATGAAAAATTCAAGTTTTCAAATAGTTCATTTTCAACATTAAAATCAATACCTTTTATGACCCTCTGACGCACTCCAGTTCCTTCAAAATAAAACGCCGCATAAGCAGCATCAAAATCAAAACGTTTTGCAAAAATAACATCTTCTGGAAATATATCACGTATTTTTTCAATAGTATCATCTGCTTTTGTCTGATTCAGTCCAGCAGTTTCTCCTAAAAGCTGTAAATCTCCACCATAATATATTTTTGCTTTATATCGTAATGAATCAAGCATCCCTTTCATTAAAAAAGAAATAAATAAAGAAATGCCAACCCCAAAAAAAGAAACTAATATAAGAGAAAAGTATTGTTTTCTTCGATAGATAACAGATTTTATAGCAAGCAGAAAAGTATTCATTAATGTCCCCCCTGCATAGCCTTCACAGGACTTATTTTTATAGCATTTATTACCGGATATATCCATCCTATTAAACTCAAGACAATTACTATAAGAAACATCTTAAAAATAATTCCCATATTTAAATAAACTTGTAATGCATTACTTCCAAAAAGTTGTATTAAAAAAGAATTATGAAACATAATATTTGCATTTGTTATAAAAAAACAGACTGCTTTTGCTAATAAAACACCAAAAAATCCACCCGTTAATGTCATAATAAATGTTTCTGTCATACATTCAAAAGAAATTAATCTTTTTTTTGCTCCTATTGCTCTTAAAGTTCCAATCTCAGATGTTCTATCAAGAACATTCACAACCAGAGTATTGTTTACAATAATAAAACCAGCTATTAGAATAATTGTAATTCCAATATTAAAAATCAGACGCATCCAGTGAAGATATAAGGAAACACTTCCTGCTGCATGTCTCCAGTCAGTAATATCAACAGGCCAGCCATTTTTTTTAACTATTCTTTTTAACTTTCGGATTTCCTTTTTCACATTAGCATCAGAACTTAACCTGACTATCAAATAATTCCAGGTAGATGAAGGAGTGTAACTATTTTCTATCTTTACATTGTCATCAGCATCATTATCTTTATTATTTTCTTCACTGATTGTTTCATACTCATATGATTCAAAATTATCTGTTAAATCTAGAATTGCTTCAGAATCATTAGCATCTATGAAAAGACTATCAAAATCATCAGAAGATTCGAAACCCTCTATAAGATTTTTATCATCTTCACCTATATATTCATCTGAAATAAACTCACCTGAATCTATATCAAGAAGAGAACGAACTGTATCGCCGTCAAGCAAAACAAATCTGTCAAAAATTTCATTATATACTTCATACTTGTAAACAGCAGAAACTCGAACAGCACGAATACGAAAATTAGGGCCGTCTGCTACAACAAACTGAACTTCCTGTCCAACAGAAACTCCAAGTCTAGATGCAGTTTTTTCCGTTATCATCAAACCCTTCTCTCCTCGAGAAAACACATTTCCATCTAAGATTTCAATAGAATCCATTAACTCGACATATTCTTCCGCTTCTACTCCAAAAACATAGACAGGAAATCTGTTTCCATTCGCTTCGATTGAGGTTACACATGTAACCTGAGGAGTAAAACCTATAACAGCTTGATTATCTTGCAAGACTTCTTTGATCTGTTCATAAGGGGTTAATGTATTAATTTTAGTAAGTTCTCCTGTTACGGGAGTTTCATCTCCAAACAAGCTCAATTGAGTTTCTGTTTGAGGGCGAACAAGGATATCTCCTGTAAAGCTTGAAACATATGTTTTTTGTACACCATTTTCCGTACTATCAAAAACAGCATTTGCAACACAAAACATCATTATAGCAAACGTAATAAAGAGGATAATAATCAGTGAACTTCGTCGAGATACAATATTTTTTACAGCTAATCTTATAATCATATTTTTCTTAGTAATTTTATATAATAATGAATATTCACTTTTTTTTCTACTAGGTTATACTATTCGAGGTCTGCA
>CAMBMW010000147.1 GCA_945868875.1 uncultured Treponema sp. | reverse complement strand
CCCTTACAATCCTTGCCACGGTTTGTAAATCAAATACTCGAAATTGAACCTTTTAGTTATCCTTTGTAATCAAAATTTCTCCGTCTGTACCAATTTTTGCAATTGCTTTTCCACCTTTTGCCAGTGAACCAAACAGAACTTCATCCACAAGCTTGTCAGCAATCTCATTTTCTATTGTTCTGGCAATATTTCTGGCTCCAAATTCTTTTGAATATCCTTTTTTTGATAAAAAATCTATGCATTCAGGCGAAACTTCAAGCGAAACTTTTTTTTGCAAAAGCCGTTTCGAAAGATTTGAAATTTCTTTCTGGCAAACACGTTTTGCAATTTCAAAATCAAGATAATTAAAAGGAATGACAGAATCAAGCCGATTTCTGAATTCCGGAGGAAATGTTTTGTTCACAGCTTCATTCAAAGATGCTTCAACATTTTTCAATTCATCTGAACCAAAACCGATGTTTCCCTTTTCCAAATCTCTAGCTCCTGCATTACTTGTCATAATTATTATGCAGGAACGGAAATCTGCCTTGCGCCCCTGATTGTCTGTAAGCTGACCGTAATCCATCACCTGCAGAAGAACGTTGTAAATATCCTGATGAGCTTTTTCTATTTCATCAAATAATACAATACTGTTTGGATTTTTTCGAACTTCTTTTACAAGAATTCCGCCTTCTTCAAACCCTACGTAACCAGGAGGCGAACCAACAAGACGGCTGACAGAATGTTTTTCCTGATATTCACTCATGTCATAGCGCAAAAGTGGCATTTTTAGTATTTTTGCAAGTGAACGGGCAAGTTCAGTTTTACCACAACCAGTCGGTCCTACAAAAAGGAAAATTGCTTCCGGTTTATCTGGATTTCTAAACCCAACTCTTGCGCGTTTTACAGCCTTGGAAAGTTTTTGTACAGCATCGTTCTGTCCAAAAATATCTTTTTCAAGATTTTCTTCAAGTTTTTGCAAAAGAGTTTTTTCATCATTTTTTATGGAGTCAATTGGTAACTGTGTGATTTTAGCCGTGACTTTTTTGATAATGTCTTTGGTCACAACTGCTGTTTTTTGTGCAGATTTATTATCGCTGTTTAGTTTGATTTTATTTTTTCCAGTGAAACCGCCTGCATTTTGAATGAAAACGTAGGAACCAGACTCATCGATTATGTCAATAGCTTTATCTGGAAGTTTTCGTTCCGGCAGGTAACGAATGGAAAGATTTACAGCTTCCTCGATTGAGCCTTTTGCGTAACGAACTTGATGATGTTTTTCAAAGTTTGGAATCAAACCTTCGATAATTTTTACAGTTTCTTCAGCGGAAGGTTCAACAATATCAACTTTTTGGAAACGACGAGAAAGAGCCTTGTCTTTTTCAAAAATGCTGGAGAACTCTTCATAAGTTGTAGAACCAATCAGTTTTATTTTGCCGTTTGTCAGATATGGCTTGAGGATGTTTGCTGCATCCATTTGATTTGAACCGTTTGTGCCAGCTCCAATAATCATGTGGATTTCATCAATAAATAAAATTGCTTTCTTTCCATCTTTTTGATTAACAATTTCATCGAGAATGCTTGTCAGTCTTTCTTCAAAATCTCCACGAAATTTAGACCCGGCAAGAAGAACTCCTAAATCAAGAGCATAAATGGAATAATCTTGAAGAATCAAAGGCACCTGTTTGCTTACAATTCGCTGTGCAAGCCCCTGAACGATTGCTGTTTTTCCAACTCCAGCATCACCCACAAGCAGAGGATTATTTTTTGAACGTCTGCATAAAATCTGGAGAGTGCGTTCTATCTCATTTTCCCTGCCAATCAAAACATCATATTCATGCTTATCAGCTTTTGCTGTCATGTTTTCGGCAAAACGTTTAAGTCCTCCAGTGTTGTTCGTCATCATGCTTTCCATGATATGCTGCTGAGTTTGTGCCTGCGAATTATTCAAAGAATCTGGAGAATTCATTGTTTTTTCAAACTTTTTAACATTTGAAGTTAGCCTGTATTGTGTAATAGATGCAAAAAGATTATCTTTGCTTACACCGCTTGCCTGAAGACAATATGCAGAAAAACTATTTTTATTGTGATACATGCTCAAAAGAATATCCAGCATATCAATTATTTCTGCATTAGTTGCTGCACAATTAAATAAAGTGTGACTCATCAATTCGCGAAAAGCAGAAGAATCGATGGGTGCTTCAAAAAGTTTTTGTTTTTTATTTTCTTGGGAAACGACAGGAATTTTAGTCACAATATAATTATTCAGTTCAATTCTCAGAAAATTCAAATCAGCACCGCATTTTTTCAAAAAATCTGCAATAAATTCTTTTTTGACGGCAACAGACAAAACATGCTCAGGTGTGAAAAAAAGATGATTTAAATCTTCTGCGATAAACCTTGCTTCGAGCATTATTTTTCCCAAAAGAGGACTGGTTCTAAACTGGCGGATATTTGTATCTTTATTTTTATTATCTGAATTATTCAACTTCGACCCTTAACGGAAATCCGTTTTTTCTTGCAATACTTTTTGTTACATCAGAAAGAGAAACGGCAATGTCATAAGCGTACACACCGACAACACAGGAGCCGTTTTCGTGAACATTCATCATTAAAGTTTTAGCTTCGTCTTCTGTCTTGTTAAAAATGCACATCAGCACCTCAATAACAAAATCCATAGTCGTAGAATCGTCATTGTAAAAAACAACTTTCATTTCAGGAGGCTGCATTACTTCAGTTTTTTCCATAATATTATTATTTTCTAAGTTCTCTTTTAATGAATTATCCATATTTTTACTATAGCACAAAACACACTTTTTGTCTTATAATCTTAAATATGGCTAAGAAAAAGTTTAAACTAAATTTTGTATTTGACGCACCAGTAACAATAAGTTTTTGTGTGATTTCGGTGATTTTGTTTGCAGTAAATCAGCTTGCTTTCAAAGGTTCTCTTGACGGCAAGATTCTTTCTTCTCCAACGACGATTGCTGGATCTGTTCCATTTGTCGTTTCAAATCCTGCATCATATTTTCGTCTTTTTTTGTATGCTTTCAGTGCTCAAAATTGGCTTTTATTATTTACAAACCTGATGTTTCTTTTGATGCTGGGACCGTCACAAGAAGAGCGCTATGGTTCTGTTGTCATTGGAATAATGATTGGCGTTTCCATTCTTTTTTCGGGTGTGCTGAATGCATGTTTTTGTGAAACAAGTCTGAAAGGCTGTAATTGTGTGGTTTTCATGATGATTTTTTTAAACTCATTTATGTCGTTTTCCAAAAAGAAAATTCCTGCAAGTTTTGTTATTATTTTTATCTTCTATATAATACAAGAAATTTTGCAGGTATCAGATAAACGACTTTCCGGTATTGTGGGGTTGATTATTTGCATTACAGGCGGATTGTGTGGAAGTCTTTTTGCTTTTTTGACTTCTCCAAAGGCACGTGCTGAAAAAAAATCAGAAAAAACTTCCAGACCCATTTCATCTATGACGGCGGAAGAAAAAACTGCATTTTTGGAAGAATTGGATAGTCAAAGTCCAAGAAATAATTCTAAGAAATCAAAAAAATCTGATTCTGATGATGATACAACTGTGATTGGAACCATCAAATTTTAATATTAAAAAAAATCCTGCACGCGGAATAAAATCATCAGAAAAATTGATTCTATGGCATGCAGGATTTTTTATGCGGAGTTAATTATTTTCCGCAATTACTTTCTTTCCTAAAAAATTTAGTTGTATATTGCTCGGACACGATTTACTGTATCACATGCTGAAAGCTTTTCTATAATATCTTCTGTAACTTTTCCATCAACATCAATAATGTTATAAGCAACATCACCGCGAGCTTGATTGATAAACGAAGAAATGTTGAGTTTTGCTTCGCCAAGAATTGTAGTGAACTTAGAAATTGTGTCAGGAATATTTTTGTGACTGATGCAAAGACGAGTTCCGCCATTTGGAATTGGATTGTCTGTAACAGTTTTTGGGAAATTTACAGAGTTTACAATGTTTCCTTTTTCCAGGAAGTCTTTGAGTTGTTTTGAAGCCATAACAGCACAGTTGTCTTCTGCTTCTGGAGTAGATGCTCCAAGGTGAGGCATTACGATAATGTTTGGCTGATTCAAAAGTTCTTCTGCAGCAAAGTCTGTTACCATGCAGGCAACTTTTCCAGATTTTATTGCATCAAGAACATCTGCATTGTTTACAAGACCACCTCTTGCAATATTTATGATTCTAACTCCGTTTTTCATGTTTTTAATTGCCGAAGCATTAATCATGCCTTTTGTATCATTTGTCTGAGGAACATGAATTGTGATGTAATCAGATTTTGCAAAAACAGTATCGAGAGTTTCAGCGATTTTAACATTGTGGTCAAGATTTAAAGCAGCCTGTACAGAAAGATATGGGTCATAACCAATTACTTCCATTCCAAATTTCAAAGCTAGATTTGCAACCATGTAACCGATTGCACCAAGCCCGATAACACCAAGAGTTTTTCCTTTCAGTTCAGGACCAACAAACTGAGATTTTCCTTTTTCTGCCAAATCTGGAATTTCGTCACCTTTGCCAGCAAGTGCATTTGCCCATTTATTTGCATCAACAACAGGACGGCTTGCCAGTAAAAGAGAAAGCATTACAAGTTCTTTTACAGCATTTGCATTTGCTCCAGGTGTGTTGAAAACTACAACACCTTTTTCTGTCAGTTCAGGAATTGGGATGTTGTTAGTTCCAGCTCCAGCACGTGCAACAGCTTTTGTGTTGTCAGAAATATTCATTTCGTGCATATCAGCAGAACGCACAAGAATTGCATCCGGATTGTTGATATCAGTTGCAACTTCATAATTATCACGGTCCAATTGATTAAGACCAACAGCAGCTATTTTATTTAAAGTTTGAATTTTAAAAGACATATTTTCTCCAGTTGATTAACAGATTTACAATGTAAGTTTTTTTT
>CAMBMW010000146.1 GCA_945868875.1 uncultured Treponema sp. | reverse complement strand
TGCTGTTTGTTTACACACCAATGAAAGTTTTTGTTTGCACATGCTGCGAGTTTTTTCCTTTATTTTTTAGTCATCGTAATGCTTAAAAAGTGCAACAGGTTCTTGTTCAATTCTGATTTCAGGAAGTTTTGGCAAAACTGAATACGAATTTGTAAGCCAGTCTCCATCGCCTGCAGAGTATGGGTCAGTTCCATCTTCTGGATAGTTCAAACCATCTTTTGGAGGACAGAAAAATCTCAGCTTCATATCGGCAGGCTTTTCTAAAGAATTTTCAAAGAAATAACTCATCAAATCAACGAATTTTACACCAGGAGCTTTGTAGAACCAGTATCCGCCAAATTCCATCATAATATTAGCATCTTCAAGTTCATCTTTGAAATAAACCTCAAAAAACGAAGGAGTTTTGTCAAAATGAACAGTTGTTTCAACGCCTTCTGCATCTTCCGAGCCACCCCAACGAAGTTTTACAGGAAATGAAACTTCCTCTTTTGTTTCAATAGGATGAGTAAAAAATGATTTATGAAGTTCCTGTTTGTACATTTTCAAAATCGGCTGTTCAATTCCAACATCTTTATTATTCGGATTTGTAATTTCAAGCCCAAGACGACCATCATCACGGAATTGATACAAAGTAAATGCAGAAAGCCATTTATCCTTATCCTTTTGTAAAAGTTCCATAAAATGCTTCATCATATTTGACTGCTCAAAAGCACCAGTAACATCACCATCGCCGTTCAATTCAGAAAGAACCATCGGTTTATCCTGGCCAGTGATTTCTTTCAATCGCAGATAAGTATTTTTTGCTTTTTCGTAAACCGCATCTACATCATAACAGGCATAATTATTGTTTTCTTTTGTAGCAACATCAACAGGCCATCCCCAGTGAAGTGAAAGATACTGATCTCCAGACCAAATGTCAGCTTTTTTATGCGCCTCCAAAAAAATATCTTCCATTTCAAGTTTTCCAGTTTCTTTTTGCCACATACCAGCACACAAAATCACCTTAACATTTGGCGCAAATTCATGCATAACATCGCAAACCAAACAGAAAAAATCTGCAAGCTGTTGATAAGTTGCCCTTTTATTAAAGCAGAACCACGAACCAGTACATTCGTGATTAACGCGAAGCAGAAGTCTTCCATAAGGCCGCAAATCTTTAGCAACCTGAATAACTTCTTCTTTAGTCAAAGCAGGATCCATAGTAAGAGTAAGAACAACATCCTGCCCTCGCTGACGAATTTCTTTCATAAAACAAAATGGTTCACCATCCCGCAAACCTTCTTTTCCACCACGATATGGAAAATAATCTTCATAAGGATAATTCCAAGCCCCAGTCGGAGTTGCCTGTTTATGAACAACACTTGCACGTCCAGGCCAACCTTTATCATTAGGATAATAAGTATACATCAAACTAATACCGCGGTGAATTTTTCCCATCTTTTGCAAGATATAATCCTGATTTACATAAAGACCGCGTTCGCTTCCATCTCCCATATCTAGGGAACAACCAGGAGCTTTCATTAAAACTTTATTTGCCATAAAATCCTCATAAATTTAGTATTTTTTTATAGTATAAACTATTTTTACCAGATTTCAAGAAATAATAAAGAACTGTTCTGGGCGAGCCCCTTCATTTCATTTCGGGTCGGGCTTTGCGCACTTCGCGGACTAACCGCCGCTCATCCCTTCGCTCCACTACGTTACGCTTCGGGACTGCTTCGCAGGTGCTCCAATCCCTCTCGCGGTTTCTAAACATTTGCATAGAAATTACGGAACAAACATCAGAAACAACAAAATACTGTTTTATATATTATAGAAGAAAAGTGAATATTTTTGAAAAAAAATACAGTTGATGGATATGAATAATTGACTGTTATAAAAAATCACTGTAAAATAATAAGACTAGCATGAAGGTTATTTAACCTGCTTCAATAGAAAACAAATTTTTATATATGGAGAAAAACATGGCTACAAAGTATGTTTACTTTTTCGGTAATGGAGACGCTGAAGGTGATGAATCAATGCGTCCTATCCTTGGTGGTAAAGGTGCTAACCTTGCTCAGATGGCAAAAGCTCCTTTAAGTCTTCCAGTTCCACCTGGATTCACAATTTCTATCGATGTTTGTCAGGAATACTACAAATTGGGTAGAAAATATCCTGCAGAACTTAACGCTCAGGTAGATGAATATCTTAACAAACTTGAAACAGTTTTCGGTAAAAAACTTGGTGACGAATCAGATCCTCTCTTAGTTTCTGTTCGTTCTGGTGCTGCTGAATCTATGCCTGGTATGATGGATACAATCCTCAACCTTGGTCTTAATGATAAGTCTGTTGTTGGACTTGCAAACAAAACAAACAATCCACGCTTTGCATGGGATGCTTACCGCCGCTTTATCCAGATGTTCGGTAACGTTGCTATGGGTGTTGACCACGATAAATTCGAAGCTATCATTGACGAAGTAAAAGCTGTTCGTGGAATTAAAGAAGATACTGAACTCACAACAGAAGAACTTCAGACTATCGTTTCTAAATATAAAGCAATGTACAAAGCAGAAAAAGGTGAAGACTTCCCTCAGAATCCAAAAGATCAGATGTGGGCTGCTATTGGTGCTGTATTCGGTTCTTGGATGAACGAACGCGCTATCATCTATCGTAAACTTAACAACATTGACGAAAATGTTATCAAAGGAACTGCTGTTACAGTTATGGCAATGGTATTTGGTAACATGGGTGAAACTTCTGGTACTGGTGTTGCATTCTCTCGTGACCCATCTACTGGTGAAAATCACTTTATGGCTGAATATCTTATCAACGCTCAGGGTGAAGACGTTGTAGCTGGTATCCGTACTCCAATGGATATTTCTGCTCTCGAAAAACAGCAGCCAGAAATCTTCAAAGAAATTTCTACAATTCGTGACCGTCTTGAAGCTCACTATCACGATATGCAGGATATGGAATTCACTGTACAGGAAGGAAAACTCTTCATGCTTCAGTGTCGTAACGGTAAACGTACAGGTCCTGCTGCTGTTAAGATGGCAGTTGATATGGTTGCTGAAGGAATGATTACAAAAGAAGAAGCTCTTCTTCGTGTAAAACCAGATCAGCTTGATCAGTTGCTCCACCCACAGTTTGATGCAAAAGCTCTTAAATCTGCTAAACCTTTGGCTTCTGCTCTCAACGCTTCTCCTGGAGCTGGATGTGGTCAGATTGTTTTCACAGCTGACGAAGCAGTTGAATGGGACAAAGCTGGTAAAAAAGTAATGCTCGTTCGTAAAGAAACATCTCCAGATGACATTGCCGGTATGTATGTTGCTCAGGGTATCTTGACTTCTACAGGTGGACGAACTTCTCACGCAGCTGTTGTTGCTCGTGGTATGGGAACTCCTTGTGTTTGCGGATGTTCAGATGTTGTATTCGTAGACAAAGAAACTGTAAAAATCGGTGAAAAAACATTCAAGAAAGGTGACTTCATCTCTATCGATGGTTCAACAGGTAATGTTTACGGTGAAGTAATTCCTGTAAAAGAAGCTGCTGTTTCTGGCGATTTGGAAACATATCTTTCTTGGGCAGACGAAGTTCGTGAAGCATCAGTTCGCACAACTCCATCTGGAAAAACTGTTAAAGGTTTTGAAGTTCTTGCAAACGCTGAACAGAACGAAGCTCCACAGGCATTCCGCTTTGGTGCTGCTGGTATTGGTCTTTGCCGTACAGAACACATGTTCTTTGAAGAACCAAAACTTACTTCTTTCCAGAAAATGATTATTTCTGATTCAACAGAAGAAAGAAAAACAAACCTTGCTGCAATTCTTCCACTTCAGCAGAAAGACTTCTATAACATCATCAAAACTATGGAAGGTCGTGCTGTTACAATCCGTTTGCTGGACCCTCCATTAAACGAATTTGTTCAGGCTGAAACTCCAGAATTGGCATCAGCTTTGGCAAAAAAACTTGGTGTTTCTGTTGACTTCATCAACTCTAAATATGCTGAATTGAATGAACACAACCCAATGCTCGGTCACCGTGGTTGTCGTCTTGCTATCACATATCCAGAAATTTATGAAATGCAGGTTGAAGCTATTGCTTTGGCTACTGCTCAGGCAGAAAAAGAAGGTCTTAAACACGACGTTCGCATCATGATTCCAAACGTAACTACAGCTAACGAATTGAAACAGATTCGCGCTCAGGCAGAAGCTGTAATTGCAAAAGTAAACGAAGAACAGAAAACTTCATTGAAATTCCAGATTGGTTCTATGATTGAATTCCCTCGTGCTGCTGCTACTTCTGACAAAATTGCAGAATATGCAGACTTCTTCTCATTCGGTACAAATGACCTTACACAGACAACATTCGGTTTCAGCCGTGATGACTACTCTAAGTTCATTGATTCTTACCTTGATCAGAAAGTTCTTCTCCAGGACCCATTCAAGACTTTGGACGAAGACGGTGTTGGTGTAATGATTGGTCTTTCAGAAGAAAAAGGTCGTTCAGTTAAAGCTGACTTGCACCTTGGAATCTGTGGAGAACATGGTGGAGACCCAGCTTCTATCGCATTGTGCTATAAACTTGGTTTGAACTATGTATCTTGTTCACCATTCCGCGTACCAGCTGCTCGTCTTGCCGGCGCTCAAGCTGTAATTAAATCTAAAAAATAACGATTTTGCGAGTTTTACGAAAGTAAAACTCGTAGGTAAAACCGAAGGTTTGACCTGAGCTTAGGCAGTAATCAAGGCTTCTAAATAAATTTAGATTTGTCTAATAATAAAGGCACTCTCAGAAATGGGAGTGCTTTTTTTTGTATAGACTTGAGTCTAATTTTAAAAAACAAAATTTAATCAAAGTTATATCATTATCATAATAAAAAAGATGACAATCATTGCTACGATTCCGTAATAAACTATTAAACCTTCACGATTTTTTTTGTATTCAAAACTGATTAAAGGAATTTCAAGTTCTTTTTTTGTTAATCCTGCATGAT
>CAMBMW010000145.1 GCA_945868875.1 uncultured Treponema sp. | reverse complement strand
CATCTGCTTTTTAGTTTTAATTCCAGCCCTGCAAAAACTCAGTATAAATTTTTGTTTAAAGCAAGGTCTGTCCCTGTTTTTTTAACACAAATTTTACATTTAAAACATTGTTTTTTACTTTGTGTATGTGTAAATTATTAGTATGATATATCTTTTGGAAGATGATGATTCCATCCGTAAACTTATTGATTATTCTCTAAAGTCACAAGGATTTGATTGCAAAAGTTTTTCCTTACCATCCGATTTTTGGAAAAACCTTGAACAAGAAGACCAGCAACCTGAGCTCATTCTTCTTGATTTAATGCTACCGCAAGAAGACGGAATTTCTATTTTGAAAAAACTTCGTTCCAACAATCAAACTTCAAAAATTCCTGTTATTATTTTAACTGCAAAAGACACCGAATTTGATGTTGTTACAGGTCTTGATTCTGGAGCTGATGATTACATCACAAAACCATTTGGAATGATGACTCTCATTTCAAGAATTAAAGCTGTTTTACGTCGTTATGACGGTAAATCATATCAAAACAAACAAAAAATTCTAGAAGCAGATAAAATCAAAATTGACATAACACGTCACACAGTTTTCTCTGACAACAAACAGATATTTCTAACCGTAAAAGAATTTGATTTACTAGTTCTTCTGATAGAAAATCGTCCGAATGTTCTCACAAGAGAACAACTTTTGGATTCCATTTGGAAAATTGATGCGGATATCGAAAGCCGCACAGTTGATGTACACATCCGCACTTTGAGACAAAAACTTGGGGAAGGTGGAAATATCATTGAAACAGTCAGAGGAGTTGGCTATAAATGTCTGTAGAAAAAAAATCTAAAATAAAAGAAAAATCATTAACTTTTGCTATCTTCAAAAGTACATTTCTGCTTGGTTCTTTAGTTTATTTTTTATGTGCAATTATGTTCATCTCAAATCTTTATAATTATTTTGAACAACAGATTTTCAATGAACTGGAAAATGAAGCGACTTTTATAGAAGATTTTATCTTAAATCATCAATATGATGAAATCAAAAATTTTGATACAAAAAACAGAATTACACTTATCCACAAAAATGGTGAAGTTTTTTTTGATAATAAAGTCAATATTCAAGAAATGGAAAATCATTTTACCAGAGAAGAAATTCTTGGCGCTCTACAAAACAAACAGGCAAAAGTTGCAAGATTTTCTTCCACAATGACAGAAAAAACTCTTTATTATGCAAAACTTCTTTCTAACCAGGATATTTTGCGCATTTCCTGCAATCAACATTCAGTGGCTGTTCTTGTTTTGGGAATGAGTCAATCTCTTTTGATTATGTTTGTGATTGCTATAATAATTTGTGCTGTGATTGCAAAATTTGTTTCAAAGAAGATTGTTGAACCTTTGAATAAAATCAATCTTGAAAACCCAGAGAATTCAAATGTTTATCAGGAACTCAAACCTTTTACTCACAGAATTTCGGAAGAAAACTTTGAAAAAGCACAACGTGAAGAATTACGTCAACAGTTTAGTGCAAATGTCAGTCACGAATTAAAAACTCCACTTACAAGTATAAGCGGATTTGCAGAAATTTTGAAAAATGGTGGAACTGATGAACAAACTACAAAGGATTTTGCTAATACAATCTATGAAGAAACACAAAGAATGATTAGCCTTGTAAATGATATTATCAAGCTTTCAAAACTTGATGAAAAATCAATCTCTCAGGAAAAAGAAGAAATCAACCTTACAGAACTTTCAAAAGAAGTCATCACTCCCCTACTCCCTGTTGCAGAAAAAAAGAATGTAAAAATAGATGTAGAAGCAGAAAATCAAGTTTTTATAAATGGTGTTCGTTCTGTAATTTTTGAAATGATTTACAATCTCGTAGAAAATGCCATCAAATATAACAAAAATGATGGAAAAGTAATTGTCAAAGTATCAAAAATATCAGAAAATCCGTCTTCAAAAAAACAAAACGTAGTTTTAAGCGTTAGCGATACAGGAATTGGAATTCCAAAGAATGAACAGGAACGAATTTTCGAAAGATTTTACAGAATAGACAAAAGCCGTTCAAAAGAATCTGGTGGAACAGGATTAGGTTTAAGTATTGTAAAACACGGAGCAAAATATCACAATGCAAAAGTTACCCTTTCCTCACAGGAAGGAAAAGGCAGCACTTTTACCATTTATTTTGAAGATAATGATTAAAAGAATCCTATTCTTTTACAATTTTATAAGTTTTCTTTAGTGGAAGTGAATCCATTTCAACAGTGAATGTACATTGATTTATTGAATTTTGTTCATCTGTTCCTATTTCTGTAAAAACTACATATTCATCTTGGTTTAAATTGATATCATAGTAGCAATTGAAAATTTTTCTATCTTTTTCATTTTCATTTAAATATAAATTACATTTTTTTCCATTAAGAGCTTCGTTAAGTTTAATTCTTAAAACCTCAGTAGATGAATCAATAGTTATCGTGTCTGAAGGAGAGGTTGGGGTGCGATCCTCCAAATTATTTGTACTATTTCCTATAAGGATACTAACAAAGCTTTCGCTTGTTAATAAAGGAAAATCTACCGAAACATCAGTATAAACTTTTGTTAGTTTTAATGACACAGAATTTTCACCCTGTTTTATAAAAACATCACCATTTGCTTCATATCTGTCTAAAAATTTTTCTTCAGTCCCCACTGTTACCCACTTTTTTATATCAATTCTTGCATTTATCTTAGCTTCTTTTCCGGCAGGTAAATCTTCAAAAAAGATATTTACATCTTCATTTTTTCTCATTGTAACTCTTTTTTGTAAAGTGTTAATACCTTTGCCTTCAAGTGTACATATTAATTCAAAAGACTGTGGCAATACATCTGATTCCCCGTCAGTTACAGGAGTTTCCTCGGGAGTTACAGCTGTTTCTTCTTCTGTTTTATTTGTTGCTCTATAAATCTTGTTTACAACATCAAAAGGAATAGTTAAACTGACATTAGATAATTCAGGGGAATTTAACCCGCAGGAAGATAATAAAATCATTAAAAAACAAAAAAACAAAACAGATATTTTTTTCATATCATACTCTCCAAAAAAAAGTAAATTTATTAACTGTTCATAATGATAAAATTCTTGCTCAAATATCAGATTAACATATTCATAATTTGATTTCAATTAAAATAATGTTAAACCTTTAAAAAAAATAAAACAATAACAAAAATAAATACAAAATGGAGCAGGTAAAACCTAAGTTCACATTTTTTCGACTTTCTTCTATAAATATAGCAAATATAAACTGGAGCAATCTTTTAATAATACATTCAGAATGCCTGCTTTATTTGATTTTTTATGTATTTATTCGTAAATGTACTATTTTTTTAAGGTAATTTGCTCCAGTATGTATTTGTTTATCCACATAAAACTGTGGATAAATGGATTTTATCCGCTCCAGACTGTATTTATTTTATTATACCAATATCTTCAGCTAATTCTAGTTATGATATAAAAATAGAACGACATTATACAGAGTATACGCTCCAATCTATATTTTTACCTGCTCCAAAATATAATTATCTTCTATATAAACAAATAGAATTAACAAATAAATTTAAACAAATAGTAGTAAAAGAAAAATGTGGATAACTTACACTAATCTAACTACATACTTGCAGTTACTAAAACGTACCTGGAATCTTTTGAAAGAATTTGAGGTAATGAATGATACAAAGTTACACCATCACCATCTTTATTGATTGCAACATTTAATTCAGGGTAATATTTTTCTTTAATTATTCTTATCTGCTCCAGTATGTAATTATAATTTGTTCTTTCCTGATTTTCGTGACTTTTTTCTTTAACAGGCATAAATTGTTCTACAAGCGAATTGCTAGGTATGAAAACAGAATCACCAGGTTTTAAACTGTTGTTGCGATAAGTCAGCCATGCATAAATATCCTTTCCCACAGCACTTGTAATTTTTTTATAAACCGAATAATTAATTGGAACAGAATGTTTACGAGAAAACTTAACAAAAGCTGGTGACAATTTCATAGAAATGCAATATTGCTTGCCCTCTTTTCCATCTTCCTTTAACTCAAGATACTGCATTCCTTCCATAAAAGGAATAATACCAGTGGAAACTAAAGTTGCTTGAACTTTATCAGCTTTTAATTCATCATCTGCTTCCAAAAGGTCTTTAAAAAGTGATTTTTGAACAATGGAAGTACGTTTTTCTTCGAAAACAAATGTCGATTTGGAAAAATATTCAAGCTGTTCTTTTATTTCGTTACTTCTGCCTGCTGAAAGCTGCATTTCTTTGAGAAGATGACGAATTGAATTGTATTGAACCATAACGCTTCCGTCATCTGCACTTGGTTTTTCTACAACT
Organism: uncultured Treponema sp.; assembly: GCA_945868875.1. Lineage (GTDB taxonomy): Bacteria > Spirochaetota > Spirochaetia > Treponematales > Treponemataceae > Treponema_D. Next base: position 673 of record CAMBMW010000145.1, on the reverse strand, counting down.
GCATGAGTTGTCAAAATGGTGAGCAAAAGTCTCCCATATTTACCAAATGGTACTTTGTCGGCTGTACTTGCAAGACTAAGAGAAATATTATTGTATTTTCGTTTAAAAATATTTTTGTTTACATCTTTTAATGGTAAAGAAGCTGATATGAATGGACTAGAAAGAAAACTCCTCAATCGTTTTTCAGGGTCATCTTCAATAAGAGCAGGAAGATTTTCGTTAGTCAATTCATCCAAGTCACTTTTACCAAAAAGTTCTTCATTGTTAATAATGTTTTCCATCTCCCCTACCTGTTATTTTTTGTAATTAATCCTGCAGCATTAATTTCTACATTGCCACTTTTGATTTGTTGTTCCAGATAAAAACATGCAAGTTGAATTCCTTTCGAAAGTGTAATTCCATAAGTTGCAAAAAAACCTTTTAATTGATTTTTGTTTTCTTCAGTTGTGCGGAAAATTATTTGAGTGTCTTTGATTGAAGTTTTTTTCTGAATAATCGGCGTTTGTAGAGTGTTTTGACTATTTTGAAAAGGTGCTCCAGTTTGTATTTGATTGTTATCTTGATGCAGATTTTCTGATGTTCCATCTAAATACCTTATATTTTCTGAAATATCTGGAGCTGAAGGTTTTTTCTTTTGTGATACTGCCATTTATTATCTCCCTTTTTTGTGTTT
>CAMBMW010000144.1 GCA_945868875.1 uncultured Treponema sp. | reverse complement strand
AATTTACAGCGGTTCATTCCCTGGCAAACAAAGTTACTGGTGCAGTTCTGTTCCTGTTGCCGCTAACTTTGACCGTTCTGGATATAAGATATTCTTCAATTCCTGTGTGTATGATTGCAAGTTTTGCTGCTATACAGGAAGGTTTTTTCATTTTTCGTTGCAGTTCTGCTGGCGGGAATAAAAAAATTTCAAAAAACTCTGTCTGAAATAGGGTCTGAGTTTTTATTTAGGGTTTATTACAAACCCTAAAAACGGCGAAGTCAAGGCTTTAAGCGTTAGCGTGCCTTGACTCGACGTATTTACAATTGACTTTTTATGGGAGTGTAAGATAAAACCGCTAAAATAGCGCGGCTTTATCTTACCTAAAGTTTGCGTTGCAAACTTATTATTGAACTGCTGTTCCTCATTACATTACGGAACAGCGTAAAAAGTCAATCGATTGTTGAAACAATCTTCTTGACTTTTTATGGGAGAAAAAAAATGCCAAGAGCAAGAAACAAAGAGGATTTATTACAGTTTTCAGAAGAGAATTATTCGAAGCTTTTGAAGATGATTTCTGCCATGAGTGAAAATCAAATGTCTACAGAGTTTGATTTTTCGGATGATGCAAGCAAAAAGGAAGCCCACTGGGGACGGGATAAAAATGTTCGTGATGTTTTGATTCACCTGTATGAGTGGCATCAGCTTTTGATTAAGTTTGTTGAACACAATACGGCACAAGAAAGCAAGATAGCCTTTTTGCCACCAGAGTATTCCTGGAAAACTTATGGTGCAATGAATGTAATGCTGTGGAAGCGTCATCAGGGAACAGACCTGGAAACTGCAAAGAAAATGCTGGCAGAAAGTCACAGAAAAGTGATGGAGATGGCAGCGGACTTTACCAATGAAGAACTGTTCACAAAAAAATATTACAACTGGACGGGAACTACGGATTTAGGTGCCTATTTTGTAAGTACCTGTTCCAGCCACTATGAATGGGCAATCAAGAAGATAAAAGCCCATTGCAAAAAGACGTGCTAGGGATTTTTACACGTTTTGTCATAATAATTTTCTTATTTTTTATACATACTCCAATTTGAATCAATGTATATATTTTCTTTTACTGTTGCCCATTCGTCATCAGCAATTTTAAAAGTAGTATTATTTCTGATTCGCGTACTTTCTGCATTTGCGATAGATATTTTAATATAGTCGTTTTTGTTATCAACTTTAAGTGGATTACCTGTAAATGGATTTATTGCGTTTGGAATGATGTTGTAAGTTGTAAGATATGGAGTATCAGCATTAGTCATAAAGTCCATATTTTCTGAAAATTCAAAATTTGAATTAAAGTCTTTTACAAGTAGACAAGCTGTTTTTCTTGATGGTGAAAATGGTAAGTTGTTTGAATTTTCAAAGTATCCAGGTAATTTTGCTGGTATACCATGGTCTGAAACAATAATTATTTTTGTATTATCATAAACATTATTCTCCTTTAAATAAGAAATTAAATCTGAGATTCGTTTTAAAGCAGATATTTGAGTATGGTAATCAGCGTTGTTTTTATAGATACTTTTATATTCAGAATTATTCACATTTTCTGAAGGAATAAAATCAGGTGCCTGAAGAATTGCTCCGTCATGTGTCAATTCATTTTCAATAATTATAAATGAAGATTCATTTGAAGTAAAATCAACTAACTCTGTAAGTAAATCAAGAGGTGCATAATTATCTATTAATGAATTAAGGTTTTCATATTGATTAGAAATTACCCAATAATCTCTTCCGTAAACACCTGTTCTTAAAACTGGTGGTACCATCTTGAAAAAAGAAAACCATATAAAATTGCGTTTAATTGCTGAACTATAATATGGGCTTTTTGTAACATTGTTTCGTTTGCACCATAAATCTGAATATGCTCCAAGCACATTCTTTCGATTAATTTGAGGATAATCTTTATACATGTCAGTTACAGGATATTCCAGATAATTTTCATATGCTAAATCAGAAACTGTAACATTCCATCCTTTTTCTAAGAATAATACAGGTAATGTAAGTAATGCCTGATTATGTTTTTCTTGCAATGTCTGATCGATTCTTTTGTTTATTTCAAAGGGTGTAAAATCGTATCCTCCATAAAGGCAAGGTGTTCCAATCATTGTGAATGGTCCAAAGGAAATACAGTTTTTATAAAATGTAAATCCTGAAAAATTCTTTCTGAGTTCTTCATTTTCAGTAAATGCACAATCTACATAGGGAGTGAAGAGACGATCCTGCATTATTAAAATTACATTCTGCTTTGTTTTAGAAAGATGATAAATAGGATCAACTTTATTTTCTGTATTAGGAATAGGAAGGTTTTTATAATTTTTATTAATTGAAGTAAAATTAACAGCAAAAACAACTGAAAATGTAAATAAAATTATCATATTTATTGTTCTTACGAACAAAGGTTTCTTTGAGATTACTGATAAACAGATTACGAGAATTGCGAGTAAAACTAGAGAATTAATAATTAACTGACTTAAAGAAGGCCAAAAGCGTTGTGGAATCATGAATAAAAGATCTTTTTGTAACGGTCCGTAATTTCCAGAGAAAATAATACTGTTTACAATAGCTGAGATAGCAATGACTGGATACAAAACAGTCATTATTTTTTTTACATTATTTGAAAATAAGAAATAAAAGCATCCTGGCCAAAAAATAAAAAAACCAAATGCTTGAAAGAAAGTATTAAAAATAAAATAAAAAGGGGAATTATAGGAATCAACATAACAAAACTGGGAGGTTTCTGAAACTACAAGCATTGAAGGAATATACAATCCTGCCAAAACTGTTATAATTAATCCTGAAGAAATAAATATAGATGTAGTAAGTTTTTTATTAGAATCAAGAAGTTTAAAATTATTAATAATAAGTTTACTAAAATATTTAATTACAAAAGGAAAAATAGGAAAAATTACTGAAATACTTATAAAAGCAATCCTAAAAATCATTTTTGTATTTTTCAATACAAAAATTCCTGCTAATAAACCAAAAAGACAACAGAAACACATCACAATATAAGCTGCTTTTTTTGGATTTTTTAATTTTAGGAAAATATTTTTTACTAAAGAAAGGATATTGTTCATTGTCCAGTATAAAACAAGTGCTGCAGGAGAGTCATAAAGAAGAACTAAAAAAACTCCAGCACAAAGAAAAATCTGTATTTTTTCTTGAATCGGATGTCCTTTTGAATAAATAATACCTGAAATACAGTTAATTATTGTCATTGCAATTGGTAATATGTTAATTGCAAATGATCCAATTGAAAAAAGTGCATCTGGTGCGCCAAAATTTTTGATGAAAAGGAAACTATGTCCTCTTAGTACAGTTAAATTTGAAATAAAATTGTATGCAGCAATAAAAAAAGGAATTTGTATTAGAAGACTAAAACTTGATCTAAGAGCCATAATAGGATGATAATGATTCTGCTTATAAAAAGTAGAAAGAATCATATATTGTTCATCACCTTTAAACGCGTTTTTAATTCGTTCGATTCTTGGCTTTAATATTTCTTGGATTTTTCTTTCTTCTTCTTGCCATTTTTCAGCAATAAGATAAAGTGGAAGTGTACAAATAGTTATAACAAAACTTAAACCAATAATTGAAAGTCCTGGATTATCCAAAACTTTGTTAAAAAATAGATAAAAAACTTCCAAAAGAGTAGTAATTGGAATAATTATAATTTGATATAAAAAAGAAAACATCATTACCTCATTTTTATATTTGTAACAAAAAGATTTATTTCATTATATAACTTTTTTGCAGCATTGTCATATTGATAGAAATCAAGAATTGTATCTGGAGATTCAACTGTAAGTTTCAGTAAATCTTCTATATCAATGTCACTATTATTTGGATTTATATAATATGCACTATTTTTATAGATTTCGTGAAAACAAGGAATATCTGAAACAATGATTTTTGCACCAACAGAAAGTGCTTCAAGTGGAGGAATGCCAAAACCTTCATAATAACTGGGGAAAATAAATGCTTTACAGTTTTTCATAAGTGCTTTGACCTGTTCATCAGAAACATAACCAAGCAATATAACGTTTTGTAAGGTTTTGAGAGAATCTATTTCGTTACTTACCATGCCGCTAATGGCTTTACCAGAAATAGCAAATATCTCTTCCGGATGTTTCGATGCATAATGTACAAGCCAGATTAAATTTTTTCTTTTTTGTAAGCTTCCAAGAGTAAAATAATATTCTTTTGATTTAAGGGTAGGAAAAGTTGAAAAAACAGAATTATCTTCATCTATCTTAGTGAAATGATCCCATCCGTTTGGGATTACAGAAATCTTGTCAGATTTTATTTTATAAGTTTCTATAATCTGATTTTTACTGGACTCAGAAACAGTAAAAATGTGTTTTCCTTTTTTAATTGCATGTCTATACATCCAGCACATATAAAAACGGCGAAGTTTATCTTTTGGGGATGTAAAATCCTGGGGATAAAGTTTAGCATATATGTCATGTATAAAAACTAATCCAGGATGAAAAAGAGAAGTGAGATTTGCAAAATCAAGAGAAATTCCTTTTTGTTTTTTTACATAAGATGGAAACGTAAAGTGATCCCACAAAGGAATTTTTTTTAAATTTGATTGAGATACAGTAATTTTGAGGTTAGATAATTCAGGAATAAATTTTGCATCTTTTGGAACATATAATTCAAAAAGATTGTTTTTATCTAAGAAATCTAGGCGTTTACAAATTTCCAAAGAAAATCTTTCAATTCCGGTGAGGTTTCTGTATAAAAAGGATCCATTAATAATAATTTTTTTCATATAATTGTGTCCTATTATTAGTCTCTACTGAATAAATCACGTGTATATATTTTATCTTTTACATCATTAAGACATGGTTCCATTCTATTTGTAATAATAACATCACATAAATTCTTAAAATCATCAAAATTTTTCATTACTTTTGAATCAAAGAATTCATTTTCTTTGTATGTTGGTTCATATATTATAATTTGAATACCTTTCTTCTGAGTTATAATCAAAAGTTGTGGATTGGCTAAAATAGCCTAAGATAGAAAAAGAG
>CAMBMW010000143.1 GCA_945868875.1 uncultured Treponema sp. | reverse complement strand
CGATATTTTCGCATATCTATTCTATCATATAATCGGAAAATTTGTTAAAAAAAATTACTTTAGGACACTGTTTTTATGAAAAAAATGACCTAAAGTAATGTAAAAAAAAATAATAATCACGATTCTTATTGAACTGATAAAATATATCTAAATCATTACCTGTAAAAAATAATGAATATCAGACTGTTTATCAAAATAATCAACGATTCAGGTTAATCATTTTAGGTTCTTTTGAAGGTTTTTCAAGTTCCATAAACTGATTCAACAATTCTTTTTGTTTAGAAGAAAGTCTTGTTGGTGTCTGAACCTCAAGTTTGATAAGCAAATCGCCTTTTCTTGATGAACTGATTGGAACACCTTCGCCTTTTACTCTGATTATTTTTCCATTTTCAGAACCTTCTGGTACTTTGAAAGTGATTTTTTTGTCATCCAAAGTTGTAATTGTTATATCGCTTCCTAAAGCGGCCTGTGAAAAACTAATCGGAATTTCACACCACAAATCGCTTCCGCTTCTTCCAAAATATGGATGATTGTCTACGTGTAAAACTACAAGCAAATCTCCAGCAGGTCCACCATTTTCGCCGGCATCGCCCATTCCATGAATTATCAGTCGCTTTCCGTCATCAGCTCCCTGAGGAATTGTGATGGACATAGATTTTGTTTTTTCCTGAATTCCTCTTCCACGGCAAGATGGACATGGTTTTTCTATTACAGTTCCACGACCACCACATTTTGGACAAGTCTGCTGAATTGTAAAAAAGCCGTTTCCCTGACGTACCTGCCCCATTCCGTTACAAGTTGGACAAGTTTTTTTAGATGAACCGGCTGCGGCTCCACTTCCTTTACAGTCTGAACATGCTTCATCGTGTTTAAAACGAAATTCAGCTTTTGTTCCGTAAATGGCATCTTTAAACTGAATGTGCAAATCATAGCGCAGACTCTGTCCTTGTGTTGCACCACCTCTTGAACGAGAAGAACCGCCGCTGAAACCGCCACCAAAAATACTGTCAAAAATATCAGAAAAACCGCCGCCAGCTCCGCCAAACAAATCGCTAAAGTCATGGAAAGCATGTGAATATCCACTGCCACCACCTTGACCCATTCCGTCAAGTCCTGCAAAACCATATTGATCATAGATAGGTCGTTTTTGTTCATCAGAAAGAACTTCGTAAGCTTCAGTTGCTTCTCGGAACTTTGCTTCAGCTTCTTTATCTCCAGGATTTCTATCCGGATGATATTTAACAGCAAGTTTTCTGTATGCTTTTTTAATTGCATCTTGATCTGCAGATTTATCTACACCTAACACTTCATAATAATCACGTTTTGCCATTTTTCCAACCTGAATTCATTCCATAATATAAAACAGTTTTTATAATTATTTACAAAGACTACTTTATATCAAAAATAGACCCTACCTTAAAAAAGACAGGGTCTTTAGAGTTTGTAAAAAAAGATATAACAATTATTTTTTGCAAACTCTTTATGATTCTAAACTGCATCCGGAAAAAGTTTCATTTCCCAAGATACATAATTTTTATTTGTCGTCGTGAACTTCGTATTCAACATCTTCTGCTGAACCCTTATCGAAACCAGAATCATTTGAAGAACCTGCATCCTGTGATTCTGTATTTTCCTGTGAAGCACCAGCACCAGCACCACCTTGAGCAGCCTGTTGTTTGTAAAGCTCTTCTGCAATCTTGTATGAAGCATTTTTCAATTCTTCTGTCTTGGCTTTGATTTCTTCAACATTATCACCTTCGAGAGCTTTTCTCAAAGAAGCAATAGCATCTTCAATCTTCTGTTTTTCAGCAGAATCAACTTTATCACCAAGTTCTTTCAATGATTTTTCTGTTGCATAAATCATTGAATCTGCTTCGTTGTGAGCGTCTACACTTTCACGTTTTGCTTTATCTGCTGCAGCATTAGCTTCTGCATCTTTTACCATCTTTTCGATTTCAGCGTCGCTTAATCCACTTGATGAAGTAATCTGAATGTGCTGTTCTTTTCCAGTTCCTAAATCTTTTGCAGAAACATGAACGATACCGTTTGCATCAATATCAAAAGTAACTTCAATCTGTGGAACTCCACGAGGTGCAGCAGGAATACCAACCAAATCAAAACGTCCAAGAGTTCTGTTCTGATCAGCCATTTCACGTTCACCCTGAAGTACATGAATAGAAACTGCAGTCTGTCCGTCAGCTGCTGTAGAGAAAATCTGACTCTTCTTTGTAGGAATTGTTGTGTTACGTGCAATAAGTTTTGTCATAACACCACCCATTGTTTCAATACCAAGTGAAAGTGGAGTTACATCCAAAAGAAGAATATCCTGTTTTACATCTTTATTTAAGATACCACCTTGAATTGCAGCACCAATTGCAACAGCTTCATCAGGATTTACAGAACGGCTTCCTTCTTTTCCAAAAATTGCTTTTACAACTTCCTGAACTTTTGGCATTCGTGATGAACCACCAACAAGAATTACTTCGTCAATCTGGTCTGTAGTGAGTTTTGCATCTGAAAGAGCTTTTCTACATGGTTCTTTTGTTCTTTCAAACAATGTATCTGTCATTTGTTCAAACTGTGCGCGGCTCAAAGATTTCTGCAAATGTTTTGGACCTGTAGCATCAGCTGTAATAAATGGAAGATTAATATCTGTTGTAGTCTGATTTGAAAGACTGATTTTTGCATTTTCAGCTGCTTCACGAAGACGCTGCATAGCCATTGGGTCATTTGACAAATCAATTCCTGTATCTTTTTTGAATTCGTCGATGAGCCAGTTGGAAATAACACGGTCCCAGTCATCTCCACCAAGATGTGTATCACCATTTGTAGAAAGAACTTCAAATACACCATCTGCAAGTTGAAGAATAGAAATATCGAATGTACCACCACCAAGGTCATAAACGGCAACTGTTCTTTCTTTTGACTGATCTTTATTAAAACCAAATGCCAAAGCAGCTGCTGTAGGTTCATTGATAATTCGTTTTACATCAAGACCAGCAATTTTACCTGCATCTTTTGTAGCCTGACGCTGAGCATCGTTGAAATAAGCTGGAACTGTAATTACAGCTTCTGTAACTTCCTGTCCAAGATAATCTTCTGCAGTTTTTTTCATTTTCTGCAAAATAAAAGCTGAGATTTCCTGTGGAGAATACTGTTTTTTTGCTCCGTTTTCATCTACTTCAACACGGCAGTCAGAACCGTTATCAATTACTGTATATGGAAGTTTTGTTGCTTCTCCTTTTAATTCACTAAATCTGTGTCCAATAAGACGTTTTACTGAATAAACTGTATTTTTTGGATTTGTTACCATCTGGTTTTTAGCAGGAGCACCAACAATACGTTCTCCTTTTGATGTAAATCCTACGATTGAAGGAGTTGTACGTCCTCCTTCTGAATTCTGGATTACAACTGGTTCACCATTTTCCATAACAGCAACACATGAGTTTGTTGTTCCTAAGTCAATACCAATAATTTTTCCCATTTTGATTTCCTCCGGAAAATAAACTCAAAACCAAAGAATTGAATTTTGAATTTATTTTTATATTCCCAATTATTTATTACATTTTAATAATCAGATTTTTTCTGATTTTGATTACATTTTAAGCTTTTGGCACTTTTACCATAACTTTTGCATGGCGAATTACTTTATCTTTCAGTTTGTATCCTTTCAGATAAACTTGTGCCAAAGTTTCCTTCTTTGCCTTTTCGTCTTCCATTCGTCCAATTGCCTCGTGTTCATCTGGATTGAATTCATCATCTTCTTTTCCATATCCCACAAGACCATATTTGTCTTCAAGCATTTTTACAAGACTATTGTTTATCATTTTGATGCCGTCTGCTATGGATTTTGCATCTTTTGCATCTTTTGCAGCGTCAATCGTGCGGTCAAAATTATCCAGACTGTCTAGTAAATCTGAAAGTAAAGCTGCATTTGCATAATCATAAGTTTCCTGTTTTTCTTTAATCATTCGCTTACGATAATTGTCAAAATCTGCTGCACGACGAAGAAGCTGGTCTTTTAATTCTGCATTTTCTTTCTCTAATGCAGCAATTTTTTCTTCTGGAGTTTCTTCTTTTTTTTCTTCCACTTCTTCTGATTGTTCTGCTGCATTTTCAGTTTCTGGATTTTCTTCTGCTTTTTCGTTTTCTACAGTTTCAGCTTGACTTTCTTTTGTTTCATTATCAACCTGATTTTCTGTATTCTCTTTTTTTTCTTCTGCCATCACTTGTTCCTTCATTTATTTCTATGATAAAAATAATAATAATCTGTAATAAGCGTCAACATTTTTTTTGATTTTTTAAACATTTTTTTGAAAACTGATATATAATATTATAGAAAAAAAAAGAAATTTTCAAGGTGAACACTAGAGGTTTAGAAAATTGCACTTGCAGAGTGGAAACTAATTTTATATGTTTAAAGAAGTGCAAGGGTATGGAGCAGTTGCGTAGCAAGCCACTGGACTGAACGAGCGAAGCGAAGTGAGGGAAGCGGCCGAGGGTTACCGAGCTGCGTAACACCCGACCCCGAAGGGGATGCACCCATATTAAAAAAAAGAGGTAGATGATATGATTGGTTCTATAAAAAATGGTGAGGTTTCTCTTTTGCCAGGAATTTTTTGTGATAGAGAAAGAGTAAATTATGAATACTTGTTGAGTCTGGAACCAAAAAAGCTCTTGCAAAATTATTATTACGAGGCTGGCATTAATGTGCCTGGAATTCAATGGTTTGAAAATATTCATCAAGGATGGGAATCTCCGAACTGTCAATTGCGTGGTCATTTTCTGGGGCATTGGCTTTCTGCGGCGGCGATAACGGTTGCTAATAAGCAGGATGCAGTTTTGAAAGCAAAATTGAACCATATAATAGAAGAAATTGAACGTTGCCAAAAAGCGAATGGTGGAAAATGGGCCTGTTCTATTCCTGAAAAATATTTTACAAAGCTTGAAAAAAATGAATATATATGGTCTCCACAATACACTGTACACAAGCTGATTATGGGGCTGACGGATGCTTATAAATATGCTGGAAATAGAAAGGCTTTAACAATTTTGAGTAATCTGGCTGACTGGTTTTTGAAAT
>CAMBMW010000142.1 GCA_945868875.1 uncultured Treponema sp. | reverse complement strand
ACAAAACAGGGGACAGACCTCGTTTTATTGACATCTTTCCAATCCTTCTTCATTTCAGAAAATCAAAATGAAAGAAAAAAAGTGGAAACCTCTATGCCAAAGCTACAATCTGTCTTGGAATTTCTGTAACTCTGGAAATCTGTGTGATATTCATACCGATTTTTTTCAGATATCTAAGTGCTTGTTTCATTTCGTCATGACTTATGGTTTTTATCTGTGAGGGATAATCAATTTTTAGTTTTTCTTTAATAATCATACTACATCGAGTGTCACTCATCACGGGAACATTTTCATATTCCATACATAAATCTGAGTTTTGTGTTTGTATAAACTCCTTAAGAGAAGTCTTATTCTGAAAAATAGTAAAAACATATTCTGTATTGACAAAAGAAGTTGTTGTTTCATTCATCACAAACTGATAACTGCTCCATTTGTACTGAAAACACTTACACATATTTGCCTTTTCTGGATTTTGAAGGATATATCTGAATACTGTTTGAAAATATTCATCTGTTTCTACAGGTTCACTTTTGAATCTGCCATGAAAAAGATGTCCGCAGCGGTCATATTTTCTGTTGAAATACATTGCATAGCTAGTTGCAAGTTTTTGAACAAACTTACTTAGATTTGGATTCGCTTTTCCAACTAGAAGGTGAATATGATTATCCATCAGACAGTAGGCATATAGTTCAATACAGGTCTGTTCTGAGTATTTTTCAATTCTATTAAGCATGAACAAACGGTCAGCATCATTGTAAAAAATATCCTGCCTGTTATTTCCGCGCAGAATAACATGATAAATCTGAGATTCACTTTTTTTCCTAGATTTTCTTGGCATTTTTTGATCTCCTATATATATAATATAGGTTTAACCTTTCAATTTTAGGAAGTGAAAAGTGATTTTTTTTGAAATAATTTAAGTCTGTCCCTGTTTTTTAAGGGAAATAATTTAGGTCTTTCCCTCATTTTACCAACTTTAATTTAATTTCTTAAAATTAAATTAAATAATATCTAGACATAAAATCTAAAAACTAATATAATTTGAGGATACACGCTATATGTTAAAATGTGTTAAAAAAACGCACAAGTTTTTTACAAACACTAGGAGGATAATTGGCATACGTGAATAATAATAATAACAAAGGTCAACGAATTAATGAAATGATTCGTGTTAGAGAAGTACGTCTTATTGATGAAGAGGGTAACCAGTTGGGAATTGTTCCTACACCCGAAGCTCTCAGAATGGCAAAAGATAAAGGCTTAGACCTTGTTGAAGTTTCACCAAATGCTAACCCGCCGGTTTGCAAAATTCTTGATTATGGTAAATACCGATTCGAACAGGAAAAAAAACTCCGTGACGCCAAGAAGAATCAAAAGGTATTAAAGTTGAAGGAAATCCGTATGCAGCCAAAGATTGGTTCTGGAGATTTGGATACTAAAGCCAAACATATACAGGAATTTCTTGATGAAGGTGATAAAGTCAAGGTTACAATCCGTTTCCGCGGTCGTGAACTTGCCCACACTGAACTCGGATATGAAGTTCTCAATGAGGTATTAAAGCGACTTACCTCGGCGTACAACATTGAAAAGCCTGCCGCAATGGATGGCAGAAACATGTCAATGACAATCTCAGCAAAAGCCGCAAAATAAGGGGTTAAAAAATGCCTAAAATGAAAACAAAAAAATCTGCTACAAAACGTTATTCTTTAACTGGCAGTGGAAAAGTTAAGCACAAGAAACAGAACCTTCGTCATATTTTGACAAAACGTTCTCCAAAAAGAAAGAGAAATCTTCGCGCTACAGGTTATGTAGCTGAAGCTGATGCAAAAAAAATCAGAAAGCAGATGCTTCCATACGGTTAATGAGGTGAATAAATGTCAAGAGCAATAGACGGAACAAAAAGAAAGAATCGCCGTGTTAAGATTTTGAAACTTGCTAAAGGTTTCCGTGGCGACAGAAAATCAAATTTTAAACCAGCAAAAGACGCTGTAACAAAAGCATTAAATCATGCTTATGTTGATCGTCATGACAAAAAAAGTGAATTCCGCAAATTGTGGATTGCACGTATTAACGCTGCAGTTCGCGATGAAGGAATGACATATTCTCAGTTTATAAATGGAGTTAACAAAGCAGGTATTAAATTGAACCGAAAGGCTCTTTCTAATATGGCTATTGAAGATCCTGTAGCTTTCAAAGCAGTTGTAGAAGCTGCAAAAAAGGCTGTAGCATCTAAATAAGGACTTCTAAAAATGATTTCACTCGATCAGGTTTTGTTATTAGAAAAAAAAGTTGAAAGTGCTGTTGCTAAAATTCAACAGTTACAGGCTGAAAACGATGCTCTTCGCAAAAAATGTGACGAGCTCACAAATTCGCTTTCCAGCAAGTCGGAGTTGCTTTCATCTTTTGAATCAGATCAAAATCAGATTGAAAATGGAATCAAAAATGCACTTGACCGATTGAGTTCGATTGAAAACACGGTGCTGGAAACTTTTTCCTCACTGTCTAATCAGCAAACAAATATCGGTCAAGTTCAATCTTCTAAAACAGAAACTAAAATAACAGAACAAAATAACAGTCCAATGATTAATTCAGAAAATCCAAATGATATTATAGTTAATCAACAGGATGTTAATGAAACCCCAAATCAAAACGATGTTTCAAATCAGAGTTTAAATTCTCCAGATAACTTTTCAAATGTAAAATTTGATGACATGGATGATTTATCTTCACAGAATGAAAATAACTCAGATTTTTCTGATGATTTATTCAATGCAAGTTCGCAGGCTTTTGAAAATGTTCAAGGAATTCAGAAAAACGATTTTCAAGATTATGAACAAATATCTGAAGAAACTTATTCTGATGAATCAGATGATGATTTAAGTTTTGATATTTTTTAGAAAATGGGTAGATTAAAAATTGAAATGCTTGGAACTTCGTTTACAATCCAGGCGAATGAAGACAATCAATATTTAGAAAAACTCTTAGGTTATTATCAACGAATTACTGATGATGTAAAGAGAATCGATTCCATAAAATCTCCATTACAAGTTGCAATTCTTTCTGGCATAATGATTTGTGATGAACTTTATAAAGAAAAACAAAATAAAATCGCTTTGGAAAACGGAGAAAGTGTTGCCCAGATTTCTGAAAATTCACTAGATTCTGATGAAATTCAACGCATTACGCTTGAAATGATAAAAAAAATTGACAAGGTTTTGTAAGTGGCACTTTTTACAATCTGGATTGATGCTGATTCTTGCCCTTCTCTAGTAAGAAATCACGCTATAAAAATTGCATATAAGTTGAAATTAAATATAATTCTGGTTGCCAATAAAAATATTCATTGTGAAACAGATTTTCCTTATGAAATGAAAATCTGTTCTGCACAAAAAGATGCTGCCGATGATTATATTTTGGAAAATGTTACCAATAATGATCTTGTAATTACACGAGATATAGTTTTTGCCTCAAAACTTGTTCAAAAAAATATTACATCAATCAATGATCGAGGAACAGTTTTTAATACTGAAAACATTGCAAAGCTTTTAAGCGAAAGAAATTTTAACTTGCAGCTTGCAGAAATTGGTCTGGTAAAACATTTTAACAATGGTTATGACAAAAAAATGTTTTCACTTTTTGCAAATACTTTTGACAGAGAAATAAACAGGCTTTTACGTAATTATAAAAAATAACTATTCTTCTTCTACATCAGGATAAGCCATCTGAATGGAACAAATTCTGTCTTTTACCTGCATGAATGCAAGAACAACTTCAGGATCAAACTGAGAACCAGCATTATTTTGAATTTCATCAAAAGAATCATCGATTGTCCAAGATTCTTTATAACATCGCTTGTGACTCAAAGCATCAAAAACATCTGCAACAGCTACAATTCTTGCAGAAAGAGGAATTTCATTTCCCTTTAATGGAACTGAATTTGGTACCACTCCATTTTTTATTGAAAAAGTGTTTAAATCAATATTTCCAGGATACCCCATTTCACCACCATCCCATCTGTCATGATGATGCAGAGCAATTTCCTGAGACATTTCATCTAAATATGACTCTGGTGGATCAAACAACTGTGCACCAATGCAAGTGTGCCCTTTCATAATATTTCGTTCTTCTTCAGTAAATCGTGGAAAACTTTTTTTGAGAATAACATCAGAAATTCCAACTTTTCCAACATCATGAAATTTTGCAGCAATTTTTAGATAATCACGATAACGATGCTGTTCTTCTTCGGGAACATTGTGATTAAAAGCCCATCTGTCATAAATTTCAAGTGAAAAAGAAGATACACGTTCAACATGAGGATAAGTTTCTTTTGGATCACGAAATTCTGCCATCTTTAACATTCGTTTTACCATATTTGATGTAAGATAAGCATGCTGCAACGCCTGTACTGCTGAAGACGCAAAATGCGTAATTAAAAGTTCTGCCTCGTCATCAAAAGGAATTACAGTTCCGTCTAAATCTTTGGCATTTATTATCTGCAAAACTCCCAGAAGATTTCCATTTGCCATGCGTAACGGAAGTGTATACATTGACTTTGTTCTATAATCAGTTGTCAGATCTGTATTTTTATTAAATTTGTATGGCTGGTCTTCAGAAATTTCATAAACATCATGAATATTAAGCGGTTTTCCTGTTGAAGCCACATATCCACAAATAGACTTTTCATTAATCGGAAAAGCAAAACAAGTATATGGAAGTTTTTCACCTGGTGCCAGTTCCTTTAAGTGAGTGTCATTTTGACCATATTTTATCTTTAATTTCTGACCTTCAGTAACATATATTGAACCAGCATCTGCATTTACGATTTTTCTAGTTTCTGTAAGAATTCGTTCCAAAAGAACATCAACATCCTGAATTTCGCCAAGTTGCTTTTCAATTTCAATAATTTTCTGAAGTTTATCGTCTTCCTTTTCCATAACTATAATATTTTAAAGTATTATCAAAAAAAATCAAGTAGTTTCATCACTTTTAATATGATTTTTATTCTTTTTTACCTTTTTTAATTCGATATTCTTTATATCATTTTTTTACACAATTGATTTTGTTTTTTTTATTATTGAAAAATAAATTGGTCCTG
>CAMBMW010000141.1 GCA_945868875.1 uncultured Treponema sp. | reverse complement strand
TAAACTGTTCGTTTTGGAACACCGGCATCTTCACCAAATTCTTTCATCTTCCATTCCGCATATTCTGACCAGTTTCCTTCAAAATATCTGACTTCGGAATTATTCTCAAATGCCAGAATGTGTGTACAAACTCTGTCCAAAAACCATCTGTCATGACTTACAACTAATGCACAGCCTGCAAAATCTTCAAGCGCTTCTTCCAATGCACGAACTGTTTCTACGTCAAGGTCATTTGTTGGTTCGTCAAAAAGTAAGACATTTCCACTTTCTTTGAGCATCATTCCAAGATTCAAACGATTACGCTCCCCACCAGAAAGAACGCTTACTTTTTTATTCTGATCTGCACCTGTAAAATTAAACCACCCGCAATAAGCATGTGCATTTACTTCACGAACACCGCCTTCAAGTGCGCGTCCTTTTTCATCCACTGCGCCAAGCTTTACAAGGTCACCGCCATCTCCCAGAGTTTCATAAACAGTCTTGTTCATATCCAAGCCGCTTCTCATCTGGTCAACATATACAAGTTTAACAGTTTGTCCAATTTTAATTGTTCCAGAATCAGGTTTTTCGCCGCCTTCAAGCCCTGCTGCATCCACTATCATTTTGAACAATGTAGTTTTACCAGCACCGTTTGGACCAACGATTCCAACGATTGCACCAGCAGGAATGTGAACGTTCAGATTTTCAAACAATAGTTTATCACCAAATGATTTTGTCAGGTTTTCAATGTCGATTACTTGACCACCAAGACGCGGACCTGCCGGAATAGAAATCTGTGTATCTTTAAGCTGTTTTTTCGATTCCTGAGCCATAAGTTCGTTGTAGCGGGTAATGTGTTCTTTGTGTTTTGCCTGGCGCCCTTTTGCTCCCATATGAATCCATTCCAATTCCCGCTGAATTTCTTTTTGACGTAAGGTTTCGTTCTTACTTTCCTGAGCTAGACGTGCATTTTTCTGTTCCAGCCATGAAGAATAATTTCCTTTGAAAGGATAACCTTCACCACGATCCAATTCCAAAATCCATCCTGCAACATCGTCCAAAAAGTAACGGTCGTGTGTTATTGCAATGACAGTTCCAGGATAATCCTGCAAATGTTTTTCAAGCCAGGCTACAGTTTCCGCATCTAGATGGTTAGTCGGTTCATCAAGAAGAAGAATATCTGGCTTTTGCAAAAGAAGGCGGCACAAAGCAACTCGTCGTCTTTCTCCTCCAGAAAGCACGTCAACAACCTGTTCTGGTGGAGGACAGCGCAAAGCTTCCATTGCAAGTTCAAGATTATTATCCAAATTCCATGCATCCATTGCATCCAGTTTTTCCTGAACTTCCCCTTGACGCACACAAAGTTTATCAAAATCAGCATCAGGGTCGCCAAAAGCTTCATTAATCTGGTCAAATTCCGCAAGTAAATCAGTAATTGGTTTTACCCCTTCTTTTACAATATCCATTACAGTTTTTCCAGGTTCTAACTGAGGTTCCTGTTCAAGATAACCGATTGTATATCCTGGAGCTAGTGTTGTTTCCCCAGCAAAATCTTTATCAATTCCAGCTAAAATCTTAAAAAGCGAAGATTTACCCGAACCATTTGGACCAATAACACCAATTTTTGCACCATAATAATACGAAATGCTTATATCTTTTAATACAACTTTTGTTCCATAAGAGCGTGTCACTCTATCCATAGTGTAGATGATTTTTTTGTCATCAAATGTTTTAGCCATTAAATCCTCCAAGCTATATTATCAACATAATTTAAAAAACATAATTAATCGAAGTTTTAATTTTCTTATTTTGGGTGGCTTTTTGCTTCGCAAAATAAGCGAGAAATGCATAGCATTTCTCGTCCCGAGTTTGCATTGCAAACTCGCGCTATCCGGAGTTCCGCTATCGCTCCAGCTGCTTCCCTCGCTACGCTCAGTCCAGTGGCCGCCTTCGGCGCTCCTACTATCCTTGCCACGGTTTAAACATAAAAACTCAATTTCCAATCAATTAATCAACTGCATAACAGTCATAACCGGCACTTCGTAAACGTTCGGCTACATTTCCAGTTTTGTCTTCTCGGACAAGAACAATGTAGTAAACTGTTCCGCTGGCTCTTTTTTCAGAAGTGATATAGGCATCAAAACCTTTTTTTACAACTTCATCAAGTAAAAGTTTTGCATTACTTTCAGTTTTGAAGAGTCCAAGCTGCCATTTTGTTGTTTTTGTTTCATTTTCACTATTTGCATCATTTTGATTGATAGAATCATCTTTTGCATCATATTCTGATAATGTGAAAGTTCCTGTTCCTTGTTCTGCTTCACCAGTTTTTGGTACAAAAAACCAAAACGGAGTTGGTAAAAGCTGAACATCTCCTTTTACAATTGCGGCTTCTACTGATGAAGGATAAAATTTTTCAATTTCACTAGCATAATTTTTATCACCAGTTAAATACCATAATGTCAAAAAAATAGAAGGCCGTACACATTCCATTGAATCCATCTTGGAATACGCTTGAAGCATTAAAATGGGTTCATTAATATCTGATGCAGAATCTGCCTTACAAAGTTCGCTCCATTGAGAATAAAGTTTTATGTAAGCCTGCACAGTTCCATCTTTTGAATTTCTGACAGCGGAATTCAAATAACTGTCGGCAGTTGCAAAATCTCCGCTGCTCAAAGCACATCTGACAGCATCCAAAACTATCTGTTCATTTGTTTTTTTTGGCATTCCTTGAGCATCAGATGCAGAAATTCCGGCTGCCATTGCATAATATTTCTGAGCTTCATCAAAAAAAGCCATTTGTTCTAAAAGTGAAGCCAAAAATATGTAAACAGCACGTTTTTCTGCAGGATTAGAAATTGTCTTTGCGTTTGATTTTAAATACTCTATAGATTCCTCAACGGTATCTTTTTTAGCAGCCTCAACAGTCACAAATCTCGCAGTTAATTCTGCACAGAACAATGACTGAAAAATAAAAAATGCTGCAAAAAACAAAATGCTCTTTTTCATCAGCAGATTAGCTCCTATAAAAAAAGTCAGGAAGATTGTTTCAACAATCGACTGACTTTTTTCCGCTGTTCCGTAATGCAATGAGGAACAGCCGTTTAAGTATAAGTTTGCAACGCAAACTTTAGGTAAGATAAAGCCGCGCTATTTTAGCGGCTTTATCTTACACCTTATTTTTGTTCACTTTCCTTGTTTGAATCATTTTCTTTATGAATTTCCTCAGCTTTCTGCAAAAGTCCGCCTTCTTCTTTATTCTTGTTTTTTGACTGAAGATTTTTCAATTTTTTTTCAGTTTTTTCACGTTTTAAAGCAGCCTTTTTTTCTTGAATTTCAGATTTTTTTTGCTGTTTTTCACGTTTAATCTGAGCTGACGATTTTCCTGGTTCTTCATCTGCAAATGATTTTTTTAATTTATAGATAATAATCAACAGAATGCAAAAAACAATGCCAGCAGCAAATGCAAAAAGTACAAGAACTGCCGATGGAACATTTTCAAAAGATTTAAAAAGCCATAGCGAACACACATTTTGCAAATTTTTTCCAATAAAAACTGCCATAAAAATGACAATTGCTAAAAAAACAATCAAAGTTAAGACCATAATTCACCCCTAAAAGTGTTTCCACTCAATTCAGTAAGTTTAACATTCACAAAATGTCCTATGCATGATTTTTCTGCTTTAAATGCGACTTTTTCGTGCTGTTCCGTCTGTCCCAAAAGTTCTGTTTTATCATCCCGACTGACACCTTCCACAAGAACCTGTACAATTTTTCCAACTCGAGCGCTCATCTGACGATGCGTGTGTTCAAGCTGCAGATCAATCACCCTTTGAAGTCTTTCTTTACGCACTTCTACTGGCAATTGCTCCATCTTTGCAGCCGGAGTTCCTTCCCGCGGATTATAAAAATACATCATCGCAGATTCATAACAAACTTTTTCCATTAAATCCAGAGTATCCAAAACATCCTGTTCTGTTTCGCCAGGAAACCCCATCATTATGTCAGTTGTAAGCGAAACTTCCGGGATTTTTGATTTAATTTTTTCTACCAGCGCCAGATAATGCTCTCGAGTGTAGCGCCGATTCATTTTCTGCAAAATAGCATTGGAACCATGTTGAACAGGAAGATGAATATGACGACACAAAACTTTTTCTCTTGCAATCACGTCTATTACATCATCTGTTAAATCCTTTGGATGAGAAGACATAAATCTCACCCACTTAATAGAAGAATTTGTCTTTTTTAAATGATTTGCAATCAATTGAAGAAGTTCTGCAAAAGTTACGTCATCTGGATTCTGAACTTCATTTGTAAAATCACTGGAAGTTGATGGATTTTTATTATTGGAATTTTCTGATTGATTGTTAAAACTCGGATTTTTTATTTTTCCGTGATATGAATTAACATTCTGCCCAATCAAACAGATTTCCAAAACACCCATTTTACTCAAAACATCAAGTTCATTTAAAATTTCATTTACAGGACGACTGATTTCACGTCCGCGAACATAAGGAACAATACAATATGTACAAAAATTATTACAGCCATGCATAATCGGGACAAAAGTCGAAAATGCACCTGGTTCAGCCGAAACAGAAGCAAATTTATATTCATTTGTGTCATCTATTTCAAAAGGTTTGCGACCTTCTTCTATTGCTTCAATAATCTCTCCAAAATGATGTTTTGCATAAGTTCCTACAACATAATCAACAAACGGATAATTTTTTTGAAAATCTTTTAACAGCCGTTCAGCCATACAACCCATCACAACAAGAGTCAAAGGTTTCGCACCATCTTTTACATATTCAACGGCTTCTTCCAGAAGTTTTGTTTTTGCACCAAGTTTTTTTTCACGCACTGCTTTTAATCCACTAAACCAGCCAAGTCGTCCCATAATTCTGTTTTCAGCAGTTTCACGAACAGAGCAGGTATTTATGATAGCCAAATCAGCAACTTGGGCAGAAAAAGCTTTTGTCCAGCCTCGAGAAAGTAAAAGCTGTTCAACAGAGGCAGATTCAGCAATATTCATTTCGCAGCCATAAGTTTCAAAAAAATAAGTCATAGATTAAATTTACCATAAAAATGCAGAATATTAAAGTAGAAAATCAGGGCAAACGCATTATAAAAAATATTTTCATAAAAGTTGGCGCGAGGGAGTG
>CAMBMW010000140.1 GCA_945868875.1 uncultured Treponema sp. | reverse complement strand
AAATTGCCAAAACTCAAGGCTCGTGCAAACTAAATGGAAGGTGGTGAGAATGTTTACAGCACGAGACAGGGACAGACCTCAATTGTAAACTAAATTTCTCCTGAGTTTTTAGCGAAGCGTTAAAAAACTCACAGCACGTGCAAACAAAACGAACATTGGTGTGGAAACTCACAGCACGTGCAGGGACAGACCTCGATTTTTCAATAAACTTAGGATTGCCCTGAAAAACTGCAAAAGTGATAAAGTTTTACCAAAATCTAACAAAACTCTCTCATAATCTTAACAATAGAAGTTTATTCTCGTTTGTAGAAAATGTTTTGGTTGTCGCAGCAATCGGACAACTAATCATTCATAAATAAGCGAGGTATTCAAATGAAAAAATCTTTGAAAAAATGTTTAGGTGCTGTTTTACTTATGGCAGCTGGAGTTGGTTCTTGTTGTTTCGCAGCAGGAAAATGGAATAAAAAATCTCAGATTAACGTTATCAGCCGTGAAGACGGTTCTGGAACACGTGGCGCATTCATCGAAATCTTTGGTATCGAAAAAAAGAATGCTGAAGGAAAAAAAATTGACTACACTACAGAAGAAGCTGCAATTACAAATTCTACAGCAGTTATGCTTTCAAGTGTTGCTGGCGACAAATATGCAATCGGTTATGTATCACTCGGTTCATTAAACAATTCTGTAAAAGCACTTCAGATTGACGGAGCAGAAGCATCTGTTGAAAATATCAATAACGGTTCATACAAAATCAGTCGTCCATTCAATATCGCTGTAAAAGATAATCTTTCAGAAGTTGCAACAGATTTTGTAAACTATATTTTAAGTGATGAAGGTCAGAATGTCATCGCTGCAAATAAATATATCAAAGTAAAAACTTCAGGAAGTTTCCAGACAAATGCACCAAAAGGAAAAGTTGTTGTTGCTGGAAGTTCATCTGTAAGTCCTGTAATGGAAAAATTGATAGAAGCATACAAAAAAATCAATCCAAATGCAACTCTCGAACTTCAAACTTCAGATTCTACAACAGGAGTTACAAATGCAATCAATGGAACTTGTGATATCGGTATGGCAAGTCGTAGCCTAAAAAGTTCAGAAAAAGAAAAAGGTGTAAACGAAGTTACAATTGCAATCGACGGAATTGCTGTAATCGTAAACCAAGAAAATCCAACAGCAGGATTAACAAAAGCTCAAGTTGAATCAATCTTTACTGGCAAAGTAGAGAAGTGGAATAAAATCAACTAATATGACAGTCCGCTTTTTTGCGGACTCAAACTATCTGGTCAAATTTCAAGTTTTGAATTTATAATTATTAGGGTGGCTTTTTGGTTGCTTGTTTTGCTTAGGTTTTATTCAGCAGCCTTACTTCGGTATTGTTACTTCTATTAAGTTTAGTAAACAAATCATTCAAAGCAACCAAAAAACAGGCTTTTCAGGGTTCCGGCGTCAAAGCGCCTTCATTCCTTCGCTGCGCTTCGGAACTGGCTTCGCCAGCCCTTACAATCCTTGCCACGGTTTAAAATCGAAAACTTGGAATTTCACCTGCTTGAAACATTTTTAGTGTTCAAGACCTTCGAAAAATCTTTCGGGTATTTATGGCGAAAAATGAGAGGAAATTATGAAAATCCGTGAAAAAGCCTGGGAAATTACGTTTTTGTGTGCGGCGGCATTCAGCATACTGGCTGTTGTTTTAATCTGTTTGTTTTTGTTTGTAAACGGCATCCCTGCCATGAAAAAAATCGGTTTTGCAGATTTTCTTTTGGGAACAAAATGGAAACCTGGCAATGATTTGTACGGCATTTTTCCAATGATTATCGGCAGTTTATATGTAACCGCTGGAGCAATCATTTTTGGAGTGCCCATTGGATTGATGACAGCTATCTTTCTGTCAAAATTTTGTCCTGCAAAAATTCACAGATATTTAAAAATGGCAATTGATTTGCTTGCCGGCATTCCGAGTGTTGTTTACGGCTTTTTTGGACTTATGGTAATCGTTCCATTTGTGCGAAATGTTTTTGGCGGAAATGGTTCGTCCATTCTCACAGCGTCAATTCTTTTGGGCATGATGATTTTACCAACAATCATCAGTGTTTCAGAAGCAGCCATAAATGCCGTTCCTGTTTCTTATTATGAAGGAGCAAGAGCACTTGGCGCAACACACGAGCGAAGTGTTTTTATCGCTACAATTCCAGCTGCAAAATCAGGCATTATGGCTGGAATCATCTTAGGAATTGGACGTGCAATTGGTGAAACTATGGCAGTAATCATGGTTGCAGGAAATCAGGCGAGAATTCCAAACTCCATTCTCAAAGGTGTGCGTACCTTGACAGCGAACATTGTAATAGAAATGGGTTATGCAACCGACTTGCACCGTGAAGCATTAATTGCTACAGGCGTTGTTTTATTTATCTTCATTTTGATGATAAATTTGAGCTTTAACGTTGTCAAAAATCGGAAAACACAATAAGAGAGGTTCAAATTGAAGCAAGTAAATCAGAAAAAAAGTAGTTCATTTGAAAAACAAAAGATAAAGGCTAAAATCCTAAGATTTTGTGTACTTTTTTGTAGCATTATTACACTTGGACTGTTAGCTTTTATGCTGGGATATATTCTTATAAAAGGTGTTCCGCATTTACGTCCATCACTATTTGCATGGAAATATACTTCCGATAATTGTTCCGTTATGCCGGCTCTTGTTAATACAATTGTTATTACATTTTTAGCTTTGTTGATAGCTTGTCCCCTAGGAATAGGTTCAGCAATATATCTAGTGGAATATGCAAAAAAAGGGAATAAGTTTGTAAAAATTGTAAGAATGACAACAGAAACACTTACAGGTATTCCCTCAATTATTTTTGGATTGTTCGGAATGTTACTTTTTGTGGGATTTTTCCACTGGGGATATTCAATTCTTTCTGGAAGTTTCACAATTGCCATCATGATTTTACCAACAATTATGAGAACAACAGAAGAAGCTCTTCTTGCAGTTCCAGACAGTTTCCGCGAAGGTAGTTTTGGTCTTGGAGCAGGAAAAATTCGCACAGTCTTTAGAATTGTTTTACCTTCAGCTGTTCCAGGAATTTTAAGTGGTGTAATTCTGGCAACTGGTAGAGTAGTTGGAGAAACAGCAGCACTCATTTATACAGCAGGAACAGTTGCTCAAATCCCAGAAAACATTTTGGGTTCTGGGCGAACGCTTGCAATCCACATGTATGTATTGAGTTCAGAAGGCCTACATACAAATCAAGCATTCAGTACCGCAGTTGTACTTCTTGTACTTGTTATAGTTATAAATATTTTATCATCATCTTTGGCAAAAAAAATCAGTGGAGTTGGAAATAATGGAAAATAACAGAGAAAATATAAAAATAGAAATTACAAATCTAGATTTATTTTATGATGATTTTCACGCACTTCATAATATAAATTTAGCTATCCAAAAAAATAAGATTACAGCATTTATCGGTCCTTCTGGATGTGGCAAATCAACATTGCTCAAATCCATCAACAGAATGAACGATATGGTCGAAAACTGCAAAATTACTGGCGAACTCAAAATAGACGGAGAAAACATTCTCAGCAAAAAAATTGACGTAAATGAACTTCGTAAAAAAGTGGGAATGGTTTTTCAAAAGCCAAATCCTTTTGCCATGAGCATTTATGACAATATTGCATTCGGACCTAGAACACACGGAATTACAAAAAAAGCGGAACTTGATGAAATTGTTGAAACATCACTCAAGAATGCTGCAATTTGGGACGAATTCAAAGATAATCTTAAAAAATCGGCACTCGAGCTTTCAGGCGGACAACAGCAGCGTCTTTGCATCGCAAGAGCACTTGCAGTAAAACCAGATGTTTTACTCATGGACGAACCAACTTCAGCACTTGACCCGATTTCTACATCAAAAATAGAAGACTGTGTTATGAAACTCAAAGAAAATTACACAATCGTAATTGTTACTCACAATATGCAGCAGGCAGTCCGCATAAGTGATAGAACAGTTTTCTTTTTACTTGGAGAAATTATCGAAGAAGGGGAAACAGAACAGATATTTTCCATGCCAAAACATCCAAAAACAGAAGCATATATTTCTGGTCGTTTTGGTTGATATAAATCCATATAAAAAAGTAAAACACAGGGGATAACAAATGAGAGACAAATATCAGGAAGATTTAGAAAAATTAAATGCTAACATTCTCAAAATGGGAAAAATGATAGAAATTGCAATCGAAAGCACAGTTATCGCACTTATGGGGCGCGATATTCAGGCCGCTTCAACAGTTTCTGAAAATGATGAAGCAATAGACAATATGGAACGCGAAATTGAAGCACTTTGCATGAAACTTTTACTCCAACAGCAGCCAGTTGCAACAGATTTAAGAGTAATCACAGCAGCTTTAAAAATGGTGACAGATATGGAAAGAATTGGTGACCATGCAGCTGATATCGCAGAACTTGTTCTTCAAATTCCAGATTGCAAATATAACAAAATGGACACAATCACAGAAATTTCCACACAAATTATCAAAATGATACACGACAGCGTAAATTCATTCATTCAAAGAAATTATGATAAAGCTCAAATTGTCATAGCTCAGGATGACATTGTAGATAATTTGTATCACGAAATCAAATCCGATTTAATCCAAAAAATCAAAAAAACAGATGATGGCGAGCAGATTCTTGATTATTTGTTGATTGCAAGATACTTTGAAAGAATTGGCGACCACGCAACAAATATAGCCAAATGGGTAGTTTTTGCAATTACAGGAAAAAAATAAAGACACAGGCAGACCTCGACTGTAAACCAAATTTATCCTGAGTTTTTAGCGAAGCGTTAAAAAAAACTCGCAGCACGTGCAGACACAACGAACATTGGAGTGGAAGTTATCAGCACGTGCAGACCTCGATTTAAACTAAACTAACACTGAGTTTTGGCGAAAGTGGAATTACAACATAAAACCAGCAACTGAAATTGCCAAAACTCGCAGCACGTGCAAACAAAACGAACATTGGAGTGGAAGCTTTCAGCACGTGCAGACCTCGATTTTCGTTATCATTTCTCGACAATCTTTCAAATTAATGATATATTTTTTTTATGATTTACATAGGAAACCATTTATCATCTTCAAACGGCTATTTAAAGATGGGCGAAGCAGCCACAAAACTTGGTGGAAACACTT
>CAMBMW010000139.1 GCA_945868875.1 uncultured Treponema sp. | reverse complement strand
TTGCACGTGCTGCGAGTTTTTTTTAACGCTTTGCTAAAAAACTCGGAAGGAAGTTTTGTTTAAAAACAAGGTCTGTCCCTGCACGTGCTGAAAATTTTATACTAACGTACATTGTGTTTGCACGTGCTGCGAGTTTTTTTTAACGCTTTGCTAAAAAACTCGGAAGGAAGTTATGTTTAAAGCGAGGTCTGTCCCTGCACGTGCTGGAAGTTTTTATACCAACGTACATTATGTTTGCACGTGCTGCGAGTTTTTTTTAACGCTTTGCTAAAAAACTCGGAAGAAAGTTATGTTTAATCCGAGGTCTGTCCCTGCACGTGCTGGAAGTTTGTATACCAACGTACATTGTGTTTGCACGTGCTGCGAGATTTTTTAACCAAGGTATGTCCCGTATTTAAAAATATATAATAATATGCTAGTATACAAGTATTTTAGTTGAAGTTTTTTTATCTCAGTGATATAATTAAGAAGTCAATGGAACATAAAGACTTGACTTTTTGACTTTCTATCTGACAGGTTGTATGGAAATTTTTAACTGTGCAGCGAACAAATTATGAGCAGATGAAGCTTTTTTAAGGGGTATTGATATGGAAATGACTTTGAGATGGTACGGAACAGGTTTTGATTCTGTTACTTTGCAGCAAATCAGACAAGTTCCTGGTGTGCATGGTGTAATCACTACTTTGTATGATTCAGTTCCAGGTGAAGCTTGGGAAACTGCTGCAATTCAAAAGATTAAAAAAGAAGTTGAAGATGCTGGTTTAAAAATTGCAGGCATTGAATCTGTAAATATTCATGATGATATCAAGATTGGTGGTGGCCGTCGTGATGAGTACATCGAAAATTATATAAAAACTTTGGAACGGCTTGGACAGGAAGACATTCACATGGTTTGTTATAATTTTATGCCTGTTTTTGACTGGACAAGGTCTGAACTTGCTCGTGTTTGTGAAGACGGTTCAACTGTTTTGGCCTATAATTCCACAGTCGTTGATTCAATTAAACCTGAAGAAATGTTTGGTTCTATTGATAAGGATTCAAACGGATTTATTTTGCCTGGTTGGGAACCTGAACGCATGGCAAAAGTAAAAGAGCTTTTTGCACTTTACAAAGATATTGATTCTGAGAAACTGTTCCAGAATTTAAAATATTTTCTTGAAGCAATTATGCCGGTTTGTGATAAATATAATATTGATATGGCAATTCATCCAGATGATCCTGCTTGGCCTGTTTTTGGACTTCCAAGAATCATTACATGTCAGGAAAATGTTGTGCGACTTTTAAACGAAGTTCCAAATGCACATAACGGTCTTACTTTCTGTACAGGTTCTTACGGTACAAACAGAAAAAATGATTTGTGCGAAATGATTAAAGCAGCAAAAGGTCGTATCCACTTTGCACATATCAGAAACTTGAAGTTTAATACTGCAATTGATGATCCTGTTCAGGATTTCCAGGAGTCTGCACATCTTTCAAGTACTGGAACTTTTGATATGTTCAAGATTGTAAAAACTTTGTATGAAACTGGTTTTGATGGCGTAATTCGTCCTGACCATGGACGTATGATTTGGGGTGAAAAAGCAATGCCAGGTTATGGTCTTTATGACAGAGCTTTGGGTGCTGCATATTTAAACGGATTGTGGGAAGCTTGCGAAAAATCTTTTGACAGAAGCAATGTAAAAATTTATCGATAAAATATGAATAATCAAGTTGGATATAGATTTTTTTGAGTTTAAACTGTGGCAAGGATAGTAGCCCCTGCGAAGCAGTCCACTGGACTGAGCGAAGCGAGGGAAGCGGATGAGCGGTAGCGAAGGGCGAATAGCCTGTTTTTTGGTTTGTTTGGTTTCTGAGCTTTGCGAAGGGGGCAAATAAACCAAAAAGCCACCCGTAATAAAAAAATCTATAATTGAATTATTCTATTTTAAATAGTGCCGTCCGAATCACTAAAAAACGGACAAGGTAGACTACAATTATGAAATTAACTAAAGAAGGTTTGAAATCTGCAGAATGGAAATCAAAAGGATATTCACTCCCAAAATTTGATTTTGATAATGTTCAGAAAAATACATTTGAAAATCCTTTTTGGATTCATTTTGGTGCTGGAAATATTTTTCGCGCTTTTCAGGCAAATGTCGTTCAAAATCTTTTGAATGAAGGTGTGATTGACAGCGGATTGGTTGTTGCTGAAGGATACGATTACGAAATTATCGAAAAAATGTATCGTCCTCATGATAATGTTGGAGCGTTGGTTACACTTAAAGGAAATGGAAGTGTTGAAAAAACTGTAGTTGCTTCTATTATGGAAGCTTTGACTGCTGACAGCGAAAATCAGAAAGATTGGGAACGATTACTTGAGATTTTCAGAAAACCTTCGCTCCAGATGGTAAGTTTTACAATTACTGAAAAAGGTTATCTTTTGAAAAAAGCAAATGGTGAATTTATGCCTGGTGTCGAAGATGATTTTGCAAACGGTCCTGTTCTTCCAAAAAGTTATATCGGAAAAGTTGTAACATGTCTTCATGAACGTTTTGTGAACGGTGAACTTCCTGTGGCTATGGTAAGTATGGATAACTGTTCTCACAATGGTGATAAACTTTATGCTGCTGTAAATGAATTTGCAAAAGAATGGGAAAATCGTGGTGTTTGTAAGCACGGTTTTGCAGATTATGTAAATAATCCTTCAAAAGTTTCATTCCCATGGACAATGATTGATAAAATCACTCCGCGTCCAGATGCAAAAATTGAAAAAATCTTAAAAGATGATGGAATTGAACAGCTTGAACCTGTAATCACAAGTAAAAATACTTACGTTGCACCTTTTGTGAATGCTGAGGAATGTCAGTACCTTGTTATTGAGGACAATTTCCCCAACGGAAGACCTGAACTTGAAAAAGCAGGACTTTATTTTACTGACCGGGAAACTGTTGACAAAGTTGAAAAAATGAAAGTTTGCACATGCTTGAATCCTCTTCACACGGCTCTTGCAATTTTTGGCAATCTTTTGGGCTTTACACTGATTGCTGATGAAATGAAGGATGAAGATTTAGTTAAACTTGTGAATATTCTAGGATATAAAGAAGGTCTTCCTGTTGTTGTTGATCCAAAGATTCTTTCTCCAAAAGCATTTATCGATGAAGTTGTGCAGAAGCGTATTCCAAATCCTTTTATGCCTGATACACCACAGCGCATTGCCTGCGATACTTCTCAGAAATTAAGCATTCGTTTTGGTGAAACGATTAAAGCGTATCAGAAAAGAAGTGATTTGAATGTTGCTGATTTAAAAGTGATTCCATTTATTTTTGCCGGATGGCTTCGTTATCTTATGGCGATTGATGATGATGGTAATAAGTTTGAACTCAGTCCAGATCCACTTTTATCTGATGTATGTAAATATGTTGAAAAGGTGGAACTTTCTAAAGAATTTGATGTTCATAATACTGTTGAACCTTTGCTCAGACGAAAAGAGATTTTTGGAGTTGATTTATATGAAGCAGGACTTGCACCAAAAGTAGAATCATACTTTGAAAAAATGACTGCATCTTGTGGGGCAGTCAGAAAAACTTTACAAGAAGTAATTGGGTAAGGTTACTATAAAACTACAAAAAAGAGAATAGATTATGAAACAGTTTTTAAATGAAAATTTTCTTTTGCAGACAGAAACAGCACAAACATTATTTCACGATTATGCAAAAAAAATGCCGATTTTTGATTTTCACAATCATTTGAGCGCTCAGGAGATGTATGAAAATAAATCTCTTGGGAATCTGGCAAATGCCTGGCTTGATCATGATCATTACAAATGGCGCGCGATGCGTTCAAATGGTGTTGATGAAAACTTGATTACAGGTCACTTGAATCCAGACGGAAGTTTGAAACAAAATCTTTCTGCTGATTATGATTACAAACGATATCTTGCCTTTGTGGATACGTTGCAGAACTGCATTGGGAATCCACTTTATCACTGGAGTCATTTGGAATTGCAGCGGTATTTTGGCATAACAGAACCTTTGACTCCAAAAAATGCAAAGGAAGTTTGGGAGAAATGTAACGAACTTCTTGCAAAACAGGATTTTTTTCCACGCGGATTGCTTGAAATGCAAAATGTAAAAGTTCTTTGCACGACAGATGATCCTCTTGATGATTTGGAATATCATAAAAAACTTGCTTTGGAATGGAAAAATGTAAAAGTTTTGCCATCATTCAGACCTGATTTTGTTTTGAATGCTGAAAATCCATCTTTTGCAGGCTATATTTCAAAACTTCAGGAAGTAACTGGTAAAAAAATCACAGATTTAACTTCCATGCTTGATGCTTTGGGCGACAGAATGGATTATTTTAAATCCTGCGGTTCTCTGGTCAGCGATCATTCTTTGGAATGTGATTTTTATCTTCCAGCTTCTTATGATGATGTTAATTACATTTTTGAAAAAGCATGGATTGGTAAAAAACTTTCGGCACAAGAGATTGCAAAATATAAAGGATATGTCCTTGTTGAACTTGGGAAAATGTATGCTCAAAAAGGATTTGTAATGCAGATTCATATTGGTGCTTTGCGTGATAATAATCTTGCTATGCTTAATAGTGCTGGAAAAAATATTGGTGAAGATAGTCTGGCAGATTTTAATTTTGCTTCACAATTGGGTGCTGTTTTGAATCAAATTTATTCACAAAGTACACAAAAGGGAAATGAACCAAAAGTTATTCTTTATAACTTGAATCCAAAGGATAATGAAACTTTGGCAACAATGGCTGCAAATTTCCGGAACTGCATTTTTGGACCTGCCTGGTGGTTTAATGACCACAAAGATGGAATTGAGCAGCAGTTAAAAGTTTATGCACGTACTCAAGTTCTTGGAAAATTCATAGGAATGCTTACTGATTCAAGAAGTTTCCTTTCGTTTCCGCGTCATGAATATTTCCGCCGAATTCTATGTAATTTTGCTGGAAATCTTGTGGAAAATGGTGAATATCCTGACAATCTTGAGATGCTTGGAAATATGATGATGGATATCAGCTTTAATAATGCGAGTGATTATTTCAGTTTTTAAATAATAATCTGAAGTGTAAGATAAAGTCGCTAAACTAGCGCGGCTTTATCTTACCTATAGTTTGCGTTGCAAACTTATTTTTGGACTGCTGTTCCTTATTACATTGCGGAACAGCGGAAAAAAAGTCAGTTGATTGTTGAAACAATCTTCCTGACTTTTTTTATAGGAGTGTAAGATAAAGTCGCT
>CAMBMW010000138.1 GCA_945868875.1 uncultured Treponema sp. | reverse complement strand
TAAAAAGTCAATCGATTGTTGAAACAATCTTCTTGACTTTTTATGGGAGGTGTAAATGATTACAAATAATATTTCAAGTGCACTTTTTACTGATTTTTATGAACTTACAATGGCTCAGGGTTATTGGAAAGACAATATGAATCAGAAAGTGGTTTTTGATATGTTTTTCAGAAAAAACCCTTTTAATGGTGGTTTTTCAGTTCTGGCTGGAAATGAAACTTTGATGGATTACATTTTGAATTTTCGTTTCAGTGAACAGGATATATCTTACCTTGCTGAACAGAATATTTTTGAACAAGGTTTTCTTGACTATCTGAAAGATTTTAAGTTTACTGGTGATTTATACACTATGGATGAAGGAACAGTTGTTTTTCCACAAGAACCTATTGTTCGAATTCACGCAAATCTGATAGAAGCACAAATTCTTGAAGGTTTGATTTTAAATCAGATAAATTTTCAAAGTCTTATTGCAACAAAAACTGCAAGAATCTGGCTTGCAAGCAAAAAAGCTCCGATTATGGAATTTGGTTTACGTCGTGCTCAAGGATATGATGGTGCAATGAGTGCTACAAGAGCGGCATATATTGGCGGAGCTGCGGGAACATCAAATACTCTTGCCGGAAAAATTTTTGGAATTCCTGTAATGGGAACTATGGCTCATTCTTGGATTATGTCTCACAGTTCTGAACTTGAAGCATTCCGAGAATATGCAAAAATTTATCCTGAAAATTCTGTTTTTTTGATTGATACTTATGATACTTTAAAGTCTGGAATTAAAAATGCAATAATTGCAGGCGGTGAACTTGTGGAAAAAGGATATAATTTTGGAGTACGTCTTGATTCTGGTGACATTTCATATCTTACAAGAGAAGTGCGAAAAGAACTGGACAGAGCTGGTTATCCACAGGCAAAAATCAGTGTTTCAAATGAACTGACAGAAGAAATCATTACAACTCTTGTTGCTGGAGGGGCACCAATTAACAGTTGGGGTGTTGGAACACACATGGTAACTGGTGGAAATGAATCTTCTTTTACAGGAGTTTACAAACTGGCAGCTCGTCATGATAAAAAACTTGATAAAATGATGCCTGCAATGAAATTCAGTGACAATCCTGCGAAAACTACTAATCCTGGCATTAAAAATGTTTTTCGTCTTTATGACTCAAATGGAATGGCAAGTGCTGATATTCTTGCCTTGGAAGATGAAAATCTTGAAACAAATAAAGAATACCGTTTTTATCATCCTATGGTTGATTACAGACAATTTACTTGTCAGGCAGCAAAGATTGAACCTTTACTCAAAAAAAGAATTGAAAATGGCGAAAGAATTCAAAACAGAATTGCAGACTGTGAACAGCTTAAAATAAGCCGAAAGAATATGCAGGCACAACTTGAAACTTTTGATGAATCTTATAAAAGAATTTTGAATCCTCATATTTATAAAGTTTCATTAACTGAAAAACTTAAAGATTTAAAACGCGAATTTATCGAAAAAAATATTAATTAGGTTCAACTTTGCGTATAAAAGTTTGAACTGTTTTGGTTGAAGACGATAGCATAATGTAGAAATTTCTTACAAAAAAATAGATTTCTACAGTAAATATTCTTTTTGAACGTTTTTAAGGGCTTTGAAAATCAATTGTTTTTTGTTTTCACTGCCCTCTGTTAATATTTCGAGTTTTTTTCGTGCAGCCTTTCTTGTTGAATTATTTTGAAAATTGCAAGTGCAGGTAAATGAACTATATCCTTTTTTCTGAACATGACTGATTATTCTTTTCTCGCTGACGTAACAAAGTGGTCGAATAATGGAAACAGGCCACTTTTCGTATTGCATTTTTGGTATCATTGTAGAAAGATTACCTTTTTCTGTCATATTCATGATAAAAGTTTCAAGAATATCATCCAGATGATGACCAAGTGCGATTTTATTATAACCATTTTGCAAAGCATAATTCAAAAGTTCAGTTCTACGCTGTGTAGAACACCAATAACAGTTCATTTTTTGATTTTGTTTCAATCTTTTAAGAACATCAACTTTTATAATTTCTAGAGGAATATTCCATTGCGCAAAAAGTTTTTTCAACTCATCTGAAAAATCTGGTGCAAAATCACTTTGAATATGAACAGCCTGAATCTCAAAATGATTTTGGGGACGTTTTATTCTGTTTGCAAAATATTCAATGAGTAAAGTCGAATCTTTTCCACCACTTGCACCTAGCAGAATCTTATCATTTTCTTCTATTAACTGATAATCAAAAATAGCCTTATCAATTAATGAAGAAATTTTTGGTTCATTTTTCATGATGATTAGTCGTTATATTTAAAATCTGAAAAGACAGCAATTCCACCTGTTTGTTGTGTTGAATAATTAAATAAAGCAAAACGCACGCCAACAAAATGATCAAGTGTAAATCGCAATTTTGAAGATTTTCCAAATTCTACAAATTTCTTTTTAGATTTATCATAATAAGAAAAACTTGCAGTTTGATTTTCTTTTGTTAAGTCAAAGTCTATTTTAAATGAGATTTCACTATCCGCAAAATCAACTTGCTCTGTAATGTCTGGAGAATCTTCATCAAAAACACCCATTGCCCATGGAACATAAGAAATTTTATGTTCAGCACGAATGAGTTTTAATTTATCATTTTTTTTGGTTAATGCTATAAAGGAATATTCACCTTCCAATGCACAAAAACCTGCAAAATCACCATCATTGATGCCAGAAACATCAACCGTAACTTCCGCAGAACGTTTTTCGTTAAAAACCCTTTGAGTTAATGTATTAGTAGCTTGAACTACATTTTTTACGATTTTATCTGTTTTGATAGCTAAACAGTTTTTTTCATTTATCTGTGTAAAATACCCAAGTGCTGGATTGTGAATGTGATTCCACTGCCAATAATGCTGAAGTTTTCCATTTTCATCAAGAAAATCACTTCCATAAAGTTTTTTGTAAACATAATCTGGACGATTATCAGGCACTTTTACAGTTTTCAACACATTTCCATTTTGACTTAAAAATTTTGGAAATTCTGATGAAAAATCAACAGAAATCAAAATTGGAATGCGACCAAGAGCACCATGATCTTGAAACAAAATTGAATACCAGCTTCCGTCAACTGCCTGAACAACTCCACCCTGCGCTGCACCACTATTCCAGTTATCATAATCAGCACAAAGAACCTGACCACCAGTATACGGACCTTCTATTTTATCAGAATAAAAACACGCTTCGGAACGCATCTGATTTTTTTCTTTATGGATACAAAAAATATAATATTTTCCGTTTATTTTATAAAAATGACTTCCTTCGTAACCTAAATCAACTTTCTCTCTGTCATCCTGAATGATAATTTTATCAATTCCATCTTTTTTTGGAGCTGAAAAATCATCTTCAAGTTCAGTAAGCCGAAGATCACAATTTCCATGAACTAAAAACACATGACGTTTTCCATTTTCATCATAATCAAAAAGAAGTGACAAATCATGAAAAAATCCTTGAATTTCAGTTTTTTTCCAAGGACCTTCAATGCTCTCTGAACGATAAAGATAAGTTTTATGAGTATCATTAGCTACAAATGCTATATAAAAAGTACCGTTATCGTAACGAAGCGAAGCAGCCCACATTCCTTTTCCGTAAATTCCGTGATTGTCGGCTAAGGTTTGTTTTTCTGTTTTTTCAAGTTCATCATAAACATAACTGCAAAATTCCCAGTCTTTAAGATTATAGGAACGTAAAATAACACAACCAGGCATAAAATGCATAGTTGTAGAAACCATATAATAAACATCGTCAACACGAATTACATCTAAATCGGGAAAATCAGAACATATAATATTTGCACACGCTTCTTTATAAAACATATTACTCATAATTAAAAAAAAATAAAAAAATGGGAAAAAAGACAATCATTTTTTTGATTTGATTATCTTTTTTCTAGAAAAATTAGTCTTTTTTGGTTGGTTTAACAAGGAAAATGCTCAAACACAACGAAACAACATATAATGCAAGTGTTACATAAAGCACAGTTTGATAACCTGCAGAATTTACAGTCTGCATAACACCATGATATTCGATTTCGCGTAAAGCTTCAGGATGAGCCTTAGCAACAGCATTTACAATTGCATTTGCCATTTGATTTCCAGTAAGACCTGCAAATGCCCATGCAGAAAGTGTAATTCCGTGAATGGCAGAAATGGCTCCCATTCCATAATGGTCAGAAAGCAAATTTGGAACGTTAGAGAAACCTCCGCCATATCCAGCATTTACTACAAAAATCAAAGCAAGAACAAGAATTACAAGTAAAATATTACCATTGCCATTTTTGATTCCACCTGTAACAATAACAAGAGCAGTAAATACAATAGAAAGGATGAAAATCAATTTATAAATAGTATTGCGGTCTTTCATTTTATCAGCCCAAGCTGAAAATCCAAGACGACCACCAGCATTAAATACAGCTGAAATTGTTGAAATAATTCCAACAGAACCTGCAAGACCGATACATTTCACTATCATCTTTTCCTGAGAAATCAATGCAAGTCCGCATGTAATGTTCAAATAGAACATAAGCCAAATACCAATATAAGAAGTGATAGGTTCACGTTTCAATGTAGCAAGAATGCCTTCGTCTTTTGTTTTTACCTGAGGTTCATGCCAGTCAGCTGGTTTTGCTAAAAGAAGATGACCTGCAAACATCATTACAAAATATACAATCGCAAGAATATAGAACATTTTGTAAATCTCGCCATTTTGATTATCACCTAAAAGTTTCTGCATGATTGGAGAGGCGATAGCTTTTGCTGCTCCAAATCCAGCGACAGCAAGACCTGTTGCCAGACCTTTTTTATCTTTAAACCAAAGCATAAGAGTCTTTACAGGAGATAAATAACCAGTTCCAAGTCCCACTCCCATGATAAAACCATAACAAACATAAATTCCAACTAAAGCTAAAATACTATGTTGATGATTTCCACCATACCAGATAAAAAAACCAGTTCCAGCCATACCAGCTGCAAAAGTGACAGCAGCAATCAATGAAGACTTGTGAATGTTTTTTTCAACAAGATTACCCAAGAAAGCAGCTGACATTCCCAAAAAGAAAATGGCAAAACTGAAAGCCCATTCAGTTGCACCTTTTGAAAAGCCAATGTAATCAGCGATTTCCTGACTAAAAATTGACCAGCAGTAAACAGTTCCGATACTGCAATGAAGTAAAAGTGCAGGAATTGCACCTCTAATCCATTTGTTTTGAATGTTTTTCATAAAATACCCTTATAAAATAATTTTCGATATTCTGACATTTTATCATTTTTTGTAAACTAAGTATAGTATCCCTGTCTCGTGCGTAAAACTATAATACCATCGAACGCTTTGTTAGCACGAGCCGTGAGTTTTTTTTAACGCTTCGCTAAAAAACTCAGA
>CAMBMW010000137.1 GCA_945868875.1 uncultured Treponema sp. | reverse complement strand
TGATTGCGTCTGTCATAACACTTTATAACATAGTGCGTTTTCGACAAATGTCAAATCTATTTACCACTTTATTTCAGGATATAGCCATAAAAAAAACACACGGAAACGAATTCCGTGTGTCAAAGTGTTTAATGCTAAAAACAGTAGGAAAACACTGTTTATTCTGCAAAAAGTGGAGTTGAAAGATATTTATCACCATTGTCTGGTAATAAAACTACGATATTTTTGCCTGCATTCTCCGGACGTTTAGCAACTTGAATAGCAGCATATACTGCAGCACCGGCTGAAATACCGAGTAAGAATCCTTCTTTTTTTGCTGTGAGTTTTCCATATTCAAATGCAGATTCATTTTCTACTGGCAAAACTTCGTCATATATTTTTGTATCCAATACATCTGGAATGAAACCTGCTCCAATTCCCTGAATTTTGTGTGAACCTGCTTCACCTTTACTCAAAACTGGTGATGTAGCTGGTTCTACTGCAACTATTTTTACTTCAGGTTTTTGAGATTTCAAATATTTTCCAACACCTGTGATTGTTCCGCCTGTTCCAACTCCAGCGATGAAATAGTCTACTTTTCCGTCTGTGTCTTCCCAGATTTCTGGTCCTGTTGTTGCAATGTGTGCTGCAGGATTTGATGGATTTACAAACTGTCCTGCAATCCAGCTGTTTGGAATTGTTTTTGCAAGTTCATCTGCTTTTGCGATGGCACCTTTCATTCCTTTTGCACCTTCTGTAAGTACAAGTTCAGCACCATAACCTTTCATAATCTGACGTCGTTCAACAGACATAGTTTCAGGCATAACAATGATGATTTTGTATCCTCTGGCTGCTGCAACTGAAGCAAGTCCAATTCCTGTGTTTCCTGATGTTGGTTCGATGATTGTTGCACCAGGTTTTAATGCGCCTGATTTTTCTGCTTCATCAATCATATTTTTTGCAATTCTGTCTTTAACACTTCCTGCCGGATTAAAATATTCCAGTTTTGCATAAATTTTTGCCTGAAGATTAAACTCTTTTTCAAGGTGTGTGAGTTCCAGAAGTGGTGTGTGACCGATAAGCTGGTCTACTGATGTGTAAATTTTTGCCATTTTATTACCTCTTTTTTATGTAATTCCGCGTGAGCGCTGGGAAGGGCGCCGAAGGCGGCCACCACAACGAAAGAAGCTGCGGTGTTTTTTTCCTGTTTTCTGGTAGTTTCGCTTTTGGGCAGCTTCTGAAGTGAGGAGGCTAAGCGTTAGCGAACCCTGGACATAGCGACCCACGAAGCGAATGCGAAGTGGGGCACGCCCAATTTGTTACTATAATTTACTGTAAATTCTAAATTGAATCAAAAGCATTTTGTAAATCATCGATGATGTCTTCGTAATGCTCTGTTCCTATGCTCAAGCGGATTGTGCTTTGCGAAATTCCCTGGTCTGCAAGTTCTTCGTCGGAAAGCTGACTGTGAGTTGTTGTTGCAGGATGGATTACGAGTGATTTTACATCAGCAACATTGGCAAGCAAACTGAAAATTTTCAAATTATCAATAAACTTCCATGCTGCTTCTTTTCCGCCTTTGATTTCGAATGTAAAAATTGAAGCTCCGCCATTTGGAAAATATTTTTCGTAAAGTGGGTGGTCTGGATGGTCTGGAAGCGACGGATGGTTTACTTTTGCAACTTTTGGATGATTTTGCAGGAATTCTACTACTTTTTTTGTATTTTCAGCGTGGCGGTCGAGTCTGAGCGAAAGTGTTTCTATTCCTTGAAGCAAAAGGAATGCATTGAACGGACTGATTGCGGCTCCCTGGTCTCGCAAAAGGATTGCTCTGACGTATGTTACAAATGCTACTGGTCCAACTGCATCTGCAAAGCTGATTCCATGATAACTTGGATTTGGTGCGGCAATGTTTGGATATTTTCCTGATTTTTTCCAGTCAAAGTTTCCTGAATCTACGATGATTCCGCCGAGTGTTGTTCCGTGTCCACCGATGAATTTTGTTGCCGAATGTACTACGATATCTGCTCCATGTTCGAATGGACGGATAAAATATGGAGTTCCGAATGTATTGTCGATGACTACTGGAAGTCCGTGTTTGTGAGCAATTTCTGCAATTTTATCGATATCTGGAATATCTGAATTTGGATTTCCAAGTGTTTCAAGATATACTGCTTTTGTGTTTGGTTTGATTGCTTTTTCTACTTCTTCAAGGTTGTGTGCATCTACAAATGTTGTTTCTACACCAAACTGTTTGAGTGTGTGTGCAAGAAGGTTATATGAGCCTCCATAAATTGTTTTTTGTGATACGATGTGGTCTCCTGCCTGTGCCAGAGCCTGAATTGTGTATGTGATTGCTGCTGCTCCTGAAGCTACTGCCAATGCTGCAACACCACCTTCCAATGCGGCTATACGTTTTTCCAAAACATCTTGAGTGGAATTTGTAAGTCTTCCATAAATATTTCCAGCATCTCTTAGCCCAAAACGGTCGGCTGCATGTTGTGAATTATGAAATACATAAGAAGTTGTCTGATAGATTGGAACTGCACGTGAATCTGTTGCAGGGTCTGCTTGTTCCTGTCCTACATGTAATTGTAATGTTTCAAAATGTAATTTTTTTGCCATAATTTCCTCCAGAAAAAGTCACGAAAATTGTTTCAACAATCGATTGCTTTTTTTTCCGCTGCTCTGTAATAAAATGTGGAACAGCCGTTATTCATTAAGTTTACAACGCAAACTTGCAAATAAAAACTTTGACGATATTTCAGGTAAAGTTTTATCTTTCTCCAACACTGTCTACACTGTGGCAGTGCGAAAGCACTCACAATCTGCTTTCTATACCTACTATTTCACTAGGTAATACATAATTTATAACACTTTATAACCTACTATGTCAATAGGTTTTTATTTTTTCTTAACTTTTTTTTGATAAATTTGAAAAACAAGGTCTGTCCCTGTTTTTTATTTTGTTTAAAACAGGGACACATCTCACTCGCAGTAAAACTAGGTCTGTCCCTGGCTCGTGTTGATCATTTGCACACCAACGTTAGTTTAGTTTACACGAGCCGTGAGTTTTGGCAGCTTGAATAACTTTATTTAGAGGAAATCCTCTTTTGCCAAAACTCAGAAAAACGTGCGGTTTGAAATCAAGGTCTGTCCCTCTTTTGCACTTAGTTTTGGTTGAAAAGGGGACAGACCTTGCATTGTTTTGCATTGTTCGTAAAATGCACAAGGGCTATGGAGCAGCGCAAAGCGGCCACTGGACTGAGCGAAGCGAGGGAAGCGGCTGACCGTTAGGGAACTGCGTAACAGCCCGGTTTTGCGTAGCAAAATGTGCCCCGAAAAGCAAATTTATTATAATATAAAAAAGGGGACAGACCTTGCACTTCTTAAAAAAGGGGGACAGACCTAATTTTCACAATCATTAAGGGTTGTCCCTGCTCGTGCTGTTAGCTTGGCATACCAATGAGCATTTGGTTTGCACGAGCCGTAAGTTTTGGCAGCTTGATTAACTTTATTCAGAAGAAATCCTCTTTTGCCAAAACTCAGTGTTAGTTTAGTTTAAATCAAGGTCTGTCCCTGTTTAATACTAATTGTCTCTCTAAAAAAATTCTGTTATAATTCAACTCTATGAGTAACAATAATCAAAATAACGAAAAAAGAGATCCTTTACTTTGTCACTGGGCAGACCAGATGGCAAATCAGATTATTCGCGAAAAAGGCGATTTAGATTCATACACTTGTGCTTCGGGGATTACTCCTTCTGGAACTGTTCACTTGGGAAATTTCCGTGAAATTATCACTGTAGATTTAGTTGTTCGTGCTTTGCGCGATCGTGGCAAAAATGTACGTTTTATTTATTCTTGGGATGATTATGATGTTTTTAGAAAAGTCCCGCTTAATATGCCTGACCCTGAAATCCTTGAAAAATATTTGCGTTATCCTATCACAGAAGTTCCTGACACAACTGGTCGTAACGAAAATTATGCACGCCATCACGAAGTTGATATCGAACAGCAGCTTCCACGTGTTGGTATTTATCCTGAGTTTTTATACCAGGCAAGTCGATATCGTGCAAACCGCTATGCTGAAGGCATGAAAAAAGCTTTACAAAATCGGGAACTTATCAAAGAATGTTTAAACGAATACCGCGATGATGAACATAAAATGAAAAAAGAAGATGTTTATTGGCCTGTGTCTGTTTTCTGTGGAAAATGTCAAAAAGATACTACAAAAATCACAGACTATGACGGTGAATGGAACATTTCTTATAAATGTGAATGTGGCAACTGCGAAACTGTTGATTTGCGTACTTTTAAAGGTGCAAAACTTGGCTGGCGTGTTGACTGGCCTATGAGATGGAACGAAGAAAAAGTAGTTTTTGAACCTGGCGGAAAAGACCATATCAGTCCTGGTGGAAGTTACGATACTGCAAAACTTGTTTCAAAAAAGATTTATAATTGGGATGCACCTGTAACTATGCGTTATGATTTTGTAAATCTGAAAGGTGTTCCTGGAAAAATGTCATCTTCAAAAGGAAAAGTCATTGCTCTTCCTGATGCTCTTGATGTTTATCAGGCTGAAGTTTTACGTTATCTTTTTGCAGGAACTCGTCCAAAC
The DNA here is from genome assembly GCA_945868875.1 of uncultured Treponema sp. Lineage (GTDB taxonomy): Bacteria > Spirochaetota > Spirochaetia > Treponematales > Treponemataceae > Treponema_D. Next base: position 830 of record CAMBMW010000137.1, on the reverse strand, counting down.
ACAGAGTTTTCTATCAGTTTTGATTTGGATGTCCTTAAAGTTTATGAAGATTATGATAAAACTGAACGCATTGTCTATGGTGTTGATAAAGCAAAATCTGAGGATGTTTTTAATAAAGAAAAACGAATTTACATTCTCAGTCAGATAGATGGAAAAATTCCGGAAGTTATGCCTTATCAGATTACTTTCCGCATGCTCACAACTTTACTTCAGATTTATTCTGGTGATATTGATAAAGTGATTTCTTCTCTCGGTGATGTAAAACCTGAACAAGAAGAAAGATTACGCCGTCGTGCTGCATGTGCGTGGTTCTGGATTCAGGATAGCGCTCCAGACCATGCTCCAGAATTCTGTTTTGCGTTACGAAATGATGGCAGCAAGGCTGATTTGGAAGGTGATATTTTAACTGCAGTAAAACGTGTAAGAGATGAAGTTTTGCCAAAAATGGATTCGTTCCAGACTGACAAAGACTGTCAGCAGGCAATGTATGATATTGCTACTGAAATGGGAATAGAACCAAAATCTTTGTTTACTGCAATGTATAAAGCTTTGATTGATAAAGAACAAGGACCTAGACTTGGAAGTTTTATGCGCATAATAGGAAAAAATCGTTTATCTGAAATTTTAAGCGTTTATTAATCAGATTACCTGATTTCCTTTTTAGATATAAATTTTTTAGATATAAAAAAAGACACCATGTATTTTTTGAAATGTACCTGGTGTCTTTTTTTTTAATTCCAGAAATTAATCCTGTCGCTATCTGGAAAGTTTTCTGTAAACTGTTCGTTTTGGAACACCGGCATCTTCACCAAATTCTTTCATCTTCCATT
>CAMBMW010000136.1 GCA_945868875.1 uncultured Treponema sp. | reverse complement strand
GGAAAAAGTAATGTTGTTGATGCAATTAAATGGGTTTTGGCTGAACGCAATTCAAAAAATCTTCGAGCCGAAAAAATGGAAGATGTTATTTTTAATGGAACTGAACGACGTCCTGCCTTGAATACCGCCGAAGTAACGCTTACAATCGCCAATGACAAAGGTCTTTTGCCACTTGATGAAGAAGAAATTGCTATTACAAGAAGACTTTACCGGTCAGGTGATGCTGAATATTTTATCAATAAACGTCCGGCTGGACCTACAGAAATCAGAAAACTTTTTTTGGATACTGGTGTCGGAAAAGCTGCATATTCAGTCATGGAACAGGGAAAAATTGACCAGATACTTTCAAGCAAACCTGAAGACAGACGATACCTTTTTGAAGAAGCAGCTGGAATAAGTCGTTCAAAAACAGAATGTGCTGAAGCTGAAAGAGAATTGGAAAAAACACGACAGAATATGGTTCAGATTGAGATTGCAATGAACGAAATCAAACGTCAATATGATACTCTTAAAGTTCAATCTGAAAAAACAATAAAATATCGAAAATATAAAGAAGAAATTTATGAAACCGAAAGAGATCTTGCACTTTTAAGATTAAAGAGTTTTGTTCAGGACAAAGCACATCACGAAGAAGACTTAAAAAGAATTCTTGAAAAACGAGATAAAATCCGTCAGGAAATTGAAGAAATAAACAACACTATTTCCGAAAACATGGATAAAGTCAAAGAAATGCAGGATAATCTGTATAATAAGCAGGCAAGTCTTCTGGCAATCGGGCAAGAAAAAAACGGTAAGATGGAGTTGATTAAACAGCAGAATCAGCAGGCAATGATTATTAAAGAAAAAATCAACTCGCTGGAAGGCAGAAAGAATTCCATTCAGGAACGTATTGACAATATTCAAGAAGAAATAGACGAACAGAATGCAAATCTTCACACAAAAACAAAACAGCTTAACGATATAAAATCAAATATTCAATCTTTTGAGGATAATATCACTACAAGCAGTTCTCAAATCACTGAAAATGACAAACAAGTTGATAGTTTTAAAAATCAAATTCAAAAACTTGAAGAAAAGCGTCTTGACCTTCAATCTACATTAGCTCAAATTACTGAAGATATAGTAAAAACTCTTGATGAAAAACTCAAGGATGCAGGATTCAGTGAAAATGCACTTAAAAAAGCAAAAGACGAACTTGAAACAAAAATCAATAAGTTGAAAATTTTTGTTGAAGGCCGAAAGAATATTTTTGGCGACATGATTAGTCAAAATCTTGCATCACAAGATTATAAAGATGCTGTTTGTCAGGCAGAAAAAGCATTTGAAGACACATTTAATCAGCTGAATGAAATTCAACTTGCAATATCTGAATATCAAAACGCATCTCCGGCTTTCATCACTGAATTTTTATCTCCTCAGGGAATCATGACAAAAAAACGTGATATAGATGAACAAATCAATCAAAATATTCAAAGTGCTGAATCTATAAACAGTCAGATTTCACATCTTCACGGAGAAAACAAAACTCTTTTATCAAAAATTGAAGAATATAAAGAAACATTGAATAAACTGAAATTGAATGAAATTCAGATGAAAGAACAGATTTCTGCAAGTCAAAGTCAGATTAACATGCTAAACAGGCAGATTTCCAGCGAAAAAGCGTCTTTGGAAGAAACTGAAAATGAACTTTTTATTGAAACAAAGCGTGCAGATGAAATCTCAGACCAGATTAACACATATCAAGATGAACTTGCTGAGATTGAATACCGCGGAAAAAAACTTGCAGAAGAAATGAATGCTCTTGATTCAGAGATTGCAAAAGCAAACAAAAATGTTTCAGGCAAGAGTGATTCGTTAAACAAAAAAAGAGAAGAACAAAACCGTTGTCAGGAACAATATGAAAGACTTACAATTTCCATTAATTCTTCAGACAATGACATTAGAAATGTGAAGCAGAATTTTCAGGAACAATATTCCCGTGATTTGATGGAATTTGAAGAACGAATGTATAAAATAACAGTTCCAGCTGCCGATTTGCGTGAAAAACTTTCTCAGACAAAAAAAGATTTTCAATCACTTGGAACTGTAAACCTTATGGCGCCAGAAGAATTTGGGGAAGTTAAAGAAAGATACGAAAGACAGCGCACAAATTTTGAAGATACACAAAAATCACTGGAAAACCTTATTCGTGTGAGTGAGGAGATTAAATCAAAATCGGCTGAGATGTTCCTTGAAACGTATAATCAGATAAAAAAGAACTTTCACAATATGTTCAGAAGACTTTTCAACGGTGGTCGTGCTGAATTAAAGCTTGCCGATCCTACAAATATTTTAACTTCTGGAATTGACATTTACGCTCAGCCGCCTGGAAAAAAACTTGAGAACATTGCCCTTCTTTCTGGTGGCGAAAAAACCATGACGGCTGTGGCACTTTTGTTTGCAACTTATCAGGTTCGTCCTAGTCCATTCTGTCTTTTGGATGAAATTGATGCTGCTTTGGATGATAAAAATGTTTCTAGTTTTGTCACAGCACTTGAAAGCTTTGCAAGTGTAAGTCAGTATATTGTTATCACTCATAACAAAAAAACTGTAATGGGTGCATCAACTATGCTTGGAATTACGATGGAAGAATCAGGTGTGAGCAAGATGATTGCACTTCGTCTTGATGAAGACATTAAACGTGGTGCAGAAATTGACCGTTCACAGGATGATTTTGTTGAGGAAGATGTTCCAGAGGAAGAAGGCATTGTAGTTCCTCAAAGACCTCCAAAGCGACAGTAATCATTTTTTTGTATTCGTGGTGTTTTTTGATGAATGAAATAGTGCAAAATGCAATTGAAAAAGTAAAAACAGTTTTCTCATCAGTAAAAAATAAAATTATTGAACTTTATTTTGATAATAAAAAAGTGTTTTTTCTTTTGCTAAGTTTGTGTTTTATAATTTTTTTATGCATAGTTTTACTCATTTTCATACCAAAAGAAAAAAAAGAATCACAAAATAGTGCTATTCAAAACCATCTGGAACTTTCTGAAAAACTTTTAATTCCAAACGGACCTGAACTTCCAAAAGATTATACATTTTCAAGAAAAACAAAAGAAAAATGGACAGAAGAAGAAGCAAAAGTCTGGTTTACAGAACCCTCTCAAAAAGACATTGACTCACTTTCAAAATCAAATGATAAAATGATTAACGAAATAACAGGAGCTGCTCCATGAAAAAATTTTTGTTCATAATCACTTGTTTTTGTTCTATTTTAACAATCTCATGTGCTTCAAAAAAAGCTCAAGAAACTACAGATGCTTTTGAAAGTCCCTCAATTGATTTTGAACAGGATGATACGGCTCAAACAGACTCTGAAAATAAAAATGAAAACGAACAAGACGAAAAACTTAATAATATTGAGCATTCAGATATCTCTTCTGATGATTTTGAAACACAAGATTCTCCACAGATAGAAATTATCGGGAAAGAAGAAATAATATTAGAAACAGAACAAGAAAATGAAGATGATATTCTTCCAGCAGATGAAATATTGCAAGAAATTGAAGAACCTGAAGTAATTACGCTTGAACCAGAACCTGAACAAGAAATTGAAAATTCAGAAAAACAAGATGAGCAGACAGAATTGGATGATTCCATTCTGGAAGTAAATGTAACAGATGTTGAAATTCAAGATGATAAGCAGTCTGAAAATGAAGAGAATTCTGATACTCTTCAAGAAGAAAATCAACAGGAACAAGATGATGACATTGTTTTGGTTATAGAAAGTGATAATTCTACGATAGACATCACAAACGATGATGTTATCCAGCCTGTTGAAGAACAAATTTCTGTAAATCCAGATGAACAAACAGAATCAGCAGAAGAAAAAATAATTCCTTCACGCAAAGTCACGCTTAGAAGAATGGAATATTTAGACATTTCTTATCCTGGACGGGGCTGGATTTACATGGGCATAACAGATGGTTCCAAAGATTTATCGTATTTTGGACGAAAACTCGGCACTTCAGACACAAATTTTACATTTCAGGCTAAAACTGAAGGGACAAAAATCTTACATTTTACAAAAAATGATGCTTTGCAAAATGAATATATCGATGATTATATAGAAGTAGAAATTCTTTCTGAAAAAGGTTCTAATAAAACCCATATAAAAGCTCCTGAATTTAAACAAGTATCAAAAAAACAAATTGAATCTGCAGACACAAAAGTTATTGAAATTTCTGAAAATACAGCAGATAATCTTCAGCAAACGAATACACTTTCTGCCTCATCATCAGAAAACAAATCTTCAGAAACACCCAAAATAGAAACTGAATCTGAAGACAAAAAAACTAAACCTTCAGCAGAAACAAATAATTCAAAAGAGAAAGATTTTTTAGTTTCAGATTCAAATGATGATTTAGTTTCAGATACATCATCAATAGAAGAAAAAGAAAATTTCGATCCAAAAACACTATTAAAAGAAGCAAAACTTTTATATAATGAAAAAGAATACACATTCGCACTTGAAAAAATAGAAACAGTACTTGAAAGAAGCGATATAGGAAAAGACGAAGCACTTTATTTACAGGGACAATGCTACGAAGCAAAATCTGAAATTCAAAATATCAAAAAAGCTTTGAACTCATATACTCTGCTTGTTGATAATTTTCCTGCAAGCAAATATTGGGACAATGCAAATAAACGAATAATATATTTAAAACGATTCTATTTGGAGGCTAGATAGATTTATGAAAAAAGTGATAAAAGTATTTGCTTTATTTGGAGCATTCGGGTTATTGTTATCATCTTGTGTAATCAAACAACCACAGGAAAAAGCAGAAACACCAAAAACAATCACAGTTACTGGAAATGGAAATGTTACAGTTGAACCAGATTTGATTTATCTAAAGTTTCTGGTAAAAACTATGGACTGGAATGTTTCTAAAGCAGTTGAAAAGAATGCTGTTAATACAAACAACGTTCTCACAGCTATCAAAAATGCTGGTATTCCAGAATCGGACATCTCTACGTCAGATTATTCTATCACACAGGATAATTCGAATAACTATCCTGGACAATATACTGTTAAAAATTCGATTTCTGTAGTCATAAGAAACACAGAAATAGCAGGTTCTGTTATTGATGTGGCTGTTAAGCAAAATGTCGGAGCAAATGGTATTACCTCGTTTAAATATGGAATTTCTGATAAATCTACAGCTTTGCGACAGGCAAGAACACTTGCTATTCAAGATGCACAAGATGCAGCTTCTCTTTTAGCAGGGGCAAGCGGATGTAAAATCACAGGAGTTCAATCAATCAACGAGTATACCCCAATGGTAAGTCAGGTGAATGACTATATGATGCTTAAAAACACAGCTGCAAGCGATGGAACAACTACTCCTATCAAAGAAGGACTTGTTAATGTTTCTTCGCAAGTAAACATTACTTTTACTATTGAAAATTAA
>CAMBMW010000135.1 GCA_945868875.1 uncultured Treponema sp. | reverse complement strand
CAAAACCGTTCCTTGGTGTTTATACAAACAGCACATGCAGGGACAGACCTTGATTTGTATGATTTTATTATAGTGCGAACAATAGAACACGCCAGTTCGCCAGTTGACTGTGTGAGCCGCAGAGTTTTAAACTGCACAGCGCACCGAGCGTGGAGCCGCCGCCTTTGGCGGGTCTGAAAGACCGAAGCGATAGCGGAGTGGCGGAAGGCGACTGACTAACTAAATTCTGCTCAAACTGATATTTTCATTTTTTTATTATCACAAGATTTCTTTGCGAATCTTCGAGATATGGAACTTTCAGATTTTCAATTTGATATTCGGGTACAATATCCGCAATTTCATTCATTTCCTGGGTTATATTTTCGATTTTTGCTTTGTAGGCACACAAAAAACCGCCTTTTTTTACGATTCTGAGCAGAGTTTTTATCATTTTTTTGTCTAACGGGCGAAATGCTCTAAACGTTATCATATCATATTCATTTTCTGAAACTTTTTCGGCTTCTTTGCAGATTACTTTAACATTCTTTAGTCCCATGATTGCACTGCAATTTTCTAAAAAAGCACAGCGCTTACTCATTCTTTCGATTAAATCAAACTGAATATCTGGAAAAACTGTTGCAAGCGGAATGCCAGGAAGTCCTCCGCCAGAGCCAATATCAGCCACCTTAACTTGTTCTTCAGTTTTACCACATTTTTCTATTAAACTGGAAATAATTTTATAAGTCGAAAGCGAATCAAGAATATGGCGCACGACAAGTTCATCATGATCGCTTGTGTTTGTAAGATTATATGCTGAATTAAAAAGAATGATTTCGTTTATATACTTTTCAATTTTTGAGCAAATACCTTCTATATCATTCCTGTTAATGTCATCAACATAAACGGATTTTGTATTACAGTTGATTTTTTCATCAATACCAATTTGTTTTAATCCTTCAACTAATTTATCCATAGAACCTTATCCACAAAACTTTATCCATAAAACTTTCAGAAATCAATTTTTTTTATCACTTTTTATCTATATCCAGTAAAATATCAGCCGTAAGTTTATCATCAGTAAAATGAAGCACAACAAGATTTCCTGTTTTCTCTGCTGTAATATTTTTTTTATTTAAAAACTTATAAACATAAGAATTCTCATTTTTATTTTCCTGAACGATATATGGTTCTACATTATAAAAAACTGTCGAACCTTTTGAATTTTCTGCTGAAAAAAGCATGTAAAATGTTTCTTTAAAAGTTTTGTTATCAGTAAAATATTTTCTATCAGCCGTAAATAAAAAAGAACCATCAGCTTCTGTATCACTGAAAAAAGTCTTTGTCAACGAATTTGAAATGTCGTAACCGTTGATTTTAAAACGAAGGACAGATGGTTCCCGCTGTTTAAAATTTTTTGAATCTGTCTGAACATCACTAAGTTCCTGTTTTTCAACATCACTTGCTTTTTTTTGCTGATTTTTGAGATTTTCCAGTTCTGCCAATACTTGCTTCAAAAGAAAATTCGTCGTGGAGTTCGAAGAGTAATTTTGCAAACCTGAGCCACTCACCATAGAATCTAAAAGTGAATCTGACAAAGAACCTGCGCCAGAATTATTTTGTGAACTATATTGTATGGAAGAAAGATTTCCAAACAACCCTGAATCATAAAGTGTTGAAATATCTGATGCGGTTAAGGTGGAACTTAAACTCGAATCAAGTAAAGTTTTTGCAATATCAGCAGACTGATTTTTTATAACAGTTTCATTTTGATTTTGACTGTCTTCCGATTTTTTACTTGAGTTTTTCTGGTTATTTATTTTTGACGGAAAAGAAGGTCTGTAAAAACTGCCATCCTGCGAAACAGAAGGAAAATCAGGCATTGAAGGCATGGACGGCATTTCAACAGTTTGTGAAAAACCAAAATGCATAATGAAAGAAAAAATCATAATGATGATGAAAACCTTTTTGGTTTTAAAGATTTGCAAGACTTTCCTCCACGTATTCAAGCCTTTGTGTAAGCTGAGCAATAGTTTTTTCCAGACGAGATTTTTCTTTTTCAAGTTTAGTTTTTGGATCTTGTTCCCGCGCACTTGCTGATTTTTGTTTCATCATCTGGCGGATTGTAGAAGGACTTTTTCCTCCGTCTAGAAAATCTTTTTCCACTTCAGCACGGTCATCTTTCTTTTTTACACTCGCAACAATTTTCATATTCTCAAAGCCAATTGCTGGATTTATGTCGCAGGCAGAAACTTTTCGTATATCTTTTGCAGCATTTCTAGGAAGGCACAAAACTCTGTCGATATAATCTTCGTATCTTACATCAGCTTCCTTGCACAAATCAAAAGCACGGGCAAGTTTTTTTCCGAATTCTTTCATCAGTTCGCCGTTTTTTTCCAGATAATTTACTTTTATATCTTCGGTGAGTGCTTTTAGTTCTGCATTATCCTCCCAGCCGATGGAATAAAATCCTTTTTGTTCGGCAATTGCAAGCAAATCTCCAAATTTTGCCCAAAATTCCTGAGTATGAACTTTGCAGCCACCTGCACAATTAGCCGCTGGATTTTGAGCAAGTTTTTCCACTGTTACAAGATGATGAGTATATTCGTGAATTGCCGTATACACAAGCATATTATCTGATTTCAGGTTTAAATTGTGAATGAAAATTTCGTGAGTATCAGGTTTATAAAATCCGTTTACCCGCTTGCTTTCTTTTCCCGTTTGAATAACAGAAAATTCGATATCGCAAGGTTGAATTTCAAGTAAAATTTCTTTTATTCTTTCGTTTGTCATTATTCCCCCAAAAATCCCATTTTATTTAATATGATTGAAGCCGAAACTGTAGCCGCTGTTTCTGTCCTCATTATTCTTTCACCCATTCCGCAGCGAACATAACCATATTTTTCCAATAGATTTCGTTCTTTATCTGTCCAGCCTCGTTCACTTCCAATTGCAGCCACGCATTCACTTGATTTCAAAACATTTTCGTTTTTTTCAAGTGCTTTATTCAATGAACAAGCTGGATTCACATTATCCAAAGCAATCTTGATAATCTGACAGCCAGTTGATTGTTTTTCCAAAGATGATTTTTGAAGCGTTTCCAGACATTCTGTCAAATTCTGATGTAAAAAAAGTTCAGGCACATTTGTACTCCCCGCTTGAACAGTTCCATCCAAAAGCATTTTGTAAGCCGAACCTTTTTCCACAAGATTTGATTTCATATAGGATTTTTCACCAAGGTCTGTCCCTGTCAAATGTACTTCACTAACTCCGAGCGCTGCGACATCTCTCAAAAGCCTTTTTAACTGAATAGGACGTGGAAAACCAATAATCATTTTCAAAGGATTTAATAATTTTCCACTTCCTTTTTCTTCAAAATCAAAATAAATAGCATCTTCTATTTTATTAATTGTGGCAATTCCACTTGCTCCATTAATAACACCAGCAGTAAAAGAATCGCCCTGTTTTTTGTGAAGAATTTTTAAAATATGCTGAGCTCTTTCATCATGCAGATTTAGAGGTTTGTTTATTTCTTCAGGTAAAAAAAGACAGATATTCATAAACTGCAATATTCCAATTCTTTTTACGAAACTTCTTGAATTGATTTTTAACCATTCATAGCAGTGATTTTCTTCAACATTTTTGTCAATTCATCCTTTTCAACTAAAGTAAGAGGACGGCCTTCAACAAATCTATGTGCACTTTCAGAAAAACTTCCTACAGTGACACAAACTCCATTATCACATTTTGTATCACGAATTTTACCGTGAAATTCCCGTATATATAAATCACCTATTATGTTTTGAGTTCTATAAAATCTAAAAATCTGTTTAGATTCCCACTTTACATTTTCAGCATTGCATACTATTTCTACAAACCCTGACGTTACCTGAATGTCTTCAATCTTTACAAAACTTTCTTTAAAAAAAACAGAAATTAATTTTCTGCAAAGAGCCACAAAATCACTTGTTCCTGACAAAAGATATATTTGCAAGTTTTTGTTTTGATTCAATTCTGCATAACGCGAAACAAGTGAATCAGTATCTTTATATCCTGCCTTCATCATCTGTACCTGTTTTAAATAAACAAGACCTTGAGAAATATTGTTCATTGCAATATAAGTATTGCCTAGCCGATATTTTATCTGAATTGCCAGCTGTTCATTCATATTCTGATGACGAAGTGCAATTTCATAATCTTTTATAGCATTTTGAAAATCTTTTACCCTTTCATGCATTTTTCCAGCTTCAAGACAAGAAAGTGGACCAAACTCAGGATCAGGACGCAAATGAATAAAAACCTTCAACGCCTTTTCAGATAATCCACATTCAGACATCGCCACAGCCATATCATAAAGAAGTTCTTTATTATCTGGAGATTCTTCCAAAGCCTGTTTTATAAACTGAAGACTTTCCCTGTATTTTTGCATTTTAAACAGACATTTTCCAAGAAGAGCGTTAACTTCATTATTCTCAGGCATCAGGGTTTTAGCTTTTTTTAGACAATAAGCAGCCTTATCTATGATATTTTTCTGTAAAAGAACTTTTCCCAAAACAAGATTAGCTTCAAAATTATCAGGATCTTTTTTGATTGTAACCATAAGGACATTAACAGCATCTTCAATTCTGTTCTGATAAAATGCACTAAGTCCCATTCGAAGTGTAGATTTTGCAACATCAATTTCTATATGTGCAGCAGAAAGATCATAAAGCGTTTTATAAACACCCCAGACTTTTTCCCAATTCTTATCCTGATAATAAATCTCTCCGATAGTTTCCAAAGCAGGAATATTGTGAGGATCTTTTACAAGTTTTTTTTCAGCTTCTTTTACTAAAGCAGATTTTCCTTTTTTGTGAACTTTTTCAATTAAACTACTATTTTTGTGTTTTTGTGCAACAATTTTACTCATCATCAAGAAGACAACTAAAACTGCTGCAACTATAACTGCTATTAAAACTGAAAAAACCATCCTCAATCCCTTAATAAATTATTTTTTCTGCAATGCCTGTTTTTCTTTAACAAGCTGAGCAATCCGTTCCATTGCAATCTTTATTTTATTGATATCTGTTGCATAACAACAACGAACAAATCCTTCACCACCTTCACCAAAGCAAGTTCCTGGAACAACTGCAACACTATATTTTTCAATCAATTCAGTTGCAAATTCTTCGCTTGTCATTCCTGTAGAAGTGATATCTGGAAACATATAAAAAGCTCCTTCCGGTTCTATACAAGAAAGTCCCATATCAATAAAAGCTTTATACATCACGTTTCTTCTCTGCTGATAGCTTAATCTCATTTTTTCAACTTCAGCCCAACCTGAACGTAATCCTTCAGCAGCAGCATATTGACTAAAAATTGGCGGACAGATTGAGCTATAAGCGTGGAGTTTACAGCACTGCACAAGTAAATCGTGAGGAGCTGCAATATAACCAATACGCCAACCTGTCATAGCAAATGATTTTGAAAATCCATTGAAAAT
>CAMBMW010000134.1 GCA_945868875.1 uncultured Treponema sp. | reverse complement strand
GAAGTTCGTGAAGGTCGTGGTGTTGATAATGATGTACAGCCTGCAGTTTGGCTTGATACTCCGATGATTGAAATGATTCACGGTGAAGGAACTATTCTTAAATCAATCCCAGCAATGTACAATATGTTCATTAAATATGGAATTGATATCAGAAAGGAACCTATTCTTGTTTATCCAACACTTCACTATCAGAACGGTGGTGTTGAAATTGATGCACAGTGTCATTCTGGTGTTAAAAATCTTCTTGTTGCAGGTGAAGCATCTGGTGGTGTTCACGGAACTAACCGCTTGATGGGTAACTCATTGCTTGATGTTGTAGTATTCGGTCGTGAAGCTGGAATTGAAGCTGGAAAAATGTATAAAAACATTTCTCTTTGCGAAACATCAAAGATGAATCTTGACCATGTAACTGCATTTGAAAAAGAAAGAAAAGATGCAGGTATTACAGAAGATGTTGTTTCTCCAAAACTTCTTCCTGTTTATCACCACGGAAACCCTGAATTTGACAAGGCAATTCCTGGTGCCAGTAAATAATTGTTTTTTTGATTATTGTGAATTCAGTTTTTTAAAAAAATGATTTACTGACAAAAAAGAGTGTCTTTCTGGCACTCTTTTTTTATAATGTTTCTCAAAAAAAACTATAGTTTATTCTATTAAAAAGTGATAAACTATGAAAAATTATTTATAAGAGGTTAAAAAAAATGACTGCTTATTTAGCTGGAGTTGTATCTTCACTCCTGTCATTTATTTTTATTGTTTTTGCTATTGGTGCAATTGGATACCTTGTTGGTGGAATTAAGATTAAAGGTATCGAACTTGGAACTGCAGGTGTTTTACTTGTAGCGTTGATTTGGGGTGTTGTTATTAACTTTATTCCAACTTTTGATTTTGCTGGAATAAAAACTATCACACTTTGGTCAGATAAAATTAAAAGTAATTTTGGGATCGTATCTAATATAGGTACTGCACTTTTTGTTACAGCAGTTGGACTTATTGCTGGACCTAAATTTTTCCGTTCATTTAATAAAAGTACACTTGCATATATTGTTCTTGGTTTTGTGATTATCATTATTGGTGCAGTTACGGCTGCTCTTTTTGCTATTTTTGATTCAAACTGTTCTTCTTCCATGGCAGTGGGACTTTTGACTGGTGGTCTTACTTCAACTCCAGGTTTCAGTGCCGGAAAAGAGGTTGCAGTTGCTTTAGATGAAGCTGCTAAAGCTGCAGGTCAAGTTTCAACTTTGGAAGCTGATGTAACTGCAGGATACGGAATTGCTTATACTTTTGGTGTTTTGGGAGTTGTATTGTTTGTTCAGATTATTCCAAAAATATTAAAAGTAAACATGGCTGATGAAGTTGCTCATTTTCAGGCAGCAAATCAGATTCAGATTCCTGAACCAAAAGGTAAGCTTTCTCAGATTGATCCTTTTGGTTTTTTCCCATTCTTCCTTGCAGTTGCTTTAGGATGTTTAATTGGTGCAATAAAAATTCCTGGAATTAATTTTTCTTTGGGCAATTCTGGTGGATGTCTGATTGGCGGCTTACTTGTAGGGCATTTTGCACACATTGGTAAGATTGACCTTCGCATCAGTAAACAGACTTTAAATTTTATGCGTGAACTTGGACTTGTTTTATTTTTGATTGGTGCAGGAGTTCCAGGAGGCGTAAATTTCATTTCAAAATTCAGATGGACTTATTTCATTTATGGTGCTGTAATGACACTTGTTCCTATGATTGTAGGATATATAATCGCAAGATATGTATTTAAGTTAAGCATTTTGAATAATCTTGGTTCTATAACAGGCGGAATGACTTCTACTCCAGCATTAGGAACTTTGATTGCAACAGCAGGCACCGATGAAGTTTCTGCTGCTTACGCTGCTACTTATCCATTTGCACTTGTATCTATTGTTCTTGCTTCAAAAATTATTATAATGCTTATCTAATAGATTTGATTAGTTTTTTACTGCAAGATTAAAAAGAAATCGTAGTGCTTAAAACACTACGATTTTTTTTTATTTTGAAGTCATATTGATAACACCATCCCAGTTTTCTGGAATTCCATTTTCTATGAAATTTTTACATCTCTCTGCAAAAACAAGCGAAGTCGGATCTCCATCGTTTATAGTATTTGCCTGCATAAATAATTTTCCAGCATTAACAAAATCACGATTTAAATATCGCTCCATAGCTACATTAAAAATATCAATCTGTTCTTTTTGTAAACTTGAAAGTTCAGATGTAAAACCTATGACATTGTAAAGTTGAACTGGTGTTGAACGGCCTACAACTCTTACTTTATCAAGTTTTCTTACAGTTATTTCATCTTTATGAACGCCCGAATTTGCAAAATTCCAAGTGGAATCTGAACACATAATCCAGGAATTATATGCTTTATTTACACCTTCAAGACGACTCGCAAGATTTACTGTATCTCCAATCATAGTGTAATTAAGTTTACTAAATGATTCAGTTTTACTTCCCATTAAACCAACATATGCATCACCTGAATTTATTCCAATTCGTGTCTGCAAAGGATTAAGTTTAATAATTTCAGTATTTCCCCTGTCATTAACAACTTCAATAGGTTTGAATAAATCTTCATGACTTTTGTTGAATTCTATTTCCACTTTTTTCATATTAATAGCGGAATCAAGACAACGGAATGCCCATTCTTGTTTTGTATACGAATTCATCGGATCTGGAGCTCCAAACATAGAAATTATTGCATCACCTTCATATTTATCAATATTTCCATTGTTTTTCAAAATTTCATTTGACATCTGTCCAAGATATTCATTCAAAATCTCGATTAGTTTATTTGGACCTTCTTCCCCATAACGTTTACCGATGCTTTCACTTAAAGTTGAAAATTTCTGAATGTCAGAAAATAAAGCAGTAATAACCTTTTTTTGACCTTCAGTTTTAAATGCTTCAGGATTTCGCCTTAATTCTTCAACTGTATCTTTATTGGCAAAAGAAGCTGCAATCTGTGTAATAAATCTTTTTTCAGCAATACTTTGATAGAATCTGTAAGAAATTCCGAAAATCAAATCCACCGCAAGATATACTATAGTTCCAAAGAATCTTATGTAATAGTGTGAGAAAACAAATAAAGAGGCAAAAAACAGACAATAAATCAAATAAAAGATAAATGTCAAAACATTTTGTGTCGTATTCGAAGCTTTTCTCAGAAATAAGATTATCATTGATAAAATGACAGCAAATAAAAATCCCCAATACCAGTTTATATTATTGATAAAATCCATGTTTAAAAGAGTATTCAAAATATTTGCATGAATTCCAATATTCATAAATTTCTTTTCGTATGGAGTTGCTCCATTATCTGTTGTTGAAGTTGCTGTATTTCCAATAATACAATAAGCCCCCTCATACATAGGACGCATTTCATTCATAAACTTAGCATAAATATCATACTCGTGCTTCAAATTATCATAATCGCTTTGTACAATGCTTTTTATCTCTTCTATGTCATTTAGAGAAATAGAACTTGCAATCTGTGAAATTCTTTCATTAATAGTTTGTAAATATCCTGAATTTAAAAAATTATTTACATTTTGATAAAAATCCTTTTTTCTATCAAAGTAATGTTGATATTCATCTTCACTGATACCATTCAAAACATTTCCTTCTATATCATATCCTGTACATTTTGAAAGTAAATAATCTTTTTCTTCATTTATAGATTGAAATTCCTGCAATAAATCTAATGCAGTATAAATATAATCCATTTGAGAACCGTCATCATTAAAAACAACAGGTAAAGAGATATTTGAAAGACATAAACCAATCTGTTCTTCCAAATACGAAAGATTAATCAGATTTATGATAGAGTCATTTCTAAACGATTCATCGCACGAACCTTTGCGATAATTAATAAAGATTCTGCCATATTCGTCTACAGGAATTTCAATATCACTGCGAACATTTGTTTTGGGATTTAAAGCATTTTTGATGATATATTTATTTGATTTTCTTTCAATTTGATTTGAATCTACAATCTGTAAGAATGGACCAAAAGTAAGTTGTGCAACATATTTTCCATTATATTGATATAAAAGTTCCATTCTGCGACGCACACCATCACTGTCTATTACAGAGTTCGTAAAGTTTGCTCCATAAGCTCGTGTAAGTAATTTATGTAATGCAGGAGTAAAACCATTTGGTTCTTGTGATTCATAAGATGTTCTGTTATTTCCAATAGTAATTAAATCATACTCATCTTGAACAGAATCTAGCAAAAGTCTAGACACAGTGTAATCCAGTTCATCCTCTTTAGTTTCATAACCTAAATCCTGATGATTGATTGTCAGATAGGCTTTTCCAAAAAACTGAAGACATTGAGCAAAATATTCGTCATTATCACGTGACATATTATTTGTAATATATTCATTCAATCTGGAAAATTCAGGAATTATGTTCTCTTCCAAAAGATTTTGTTTCAATTCGGGTAAATCTTCCAAAGTAAAGTAGCCTGATTCAAGTGCATCTGTCATCTGAGAAATCAAATCATTCACGTTTTGTTCAGTATCGGCTATGCTTGAATAAATTTTTTGTTCTGCAGACGGAGCTATTCCATTTTTCGAAGGCGAAATATACTCAATATCGAAAATTGCAGTATCCGCACCAAGTTCTTTCATACTCAAAAGTGCATTTGCAATTTCATCCCTACTCCAAGGCCACTCTCCAAGTGCTGTAATAGACGGGTCATCAATTTTTACCATTAAAATTTTTTGATTTTGTTCAGGTTGTTTTCTTAGTTTGATAAGTGAATCGTACAATTGAAAATCAAGTGCCTGAAAGAAATTCAAATAACAAAGACATGCAAAAACAATGACAATAAAAATCTTTATACTGATAAAGAAAAGTGTATTCTTTTTATTTTTCATAAATAAATTATATCATATTATTTAATAATTTCCACTTTTTAATGCAAGTTTAGCAGCTTCCTGTTCAGCCTGTTTTTTGGAATTTCCAGAACAAGGTCCATAAGTCATATTATTTAAATGAACAACTACAGAAAAAACTTGTGCGTGTTCAGGTCCAGTTTTGGCGATTAATTCATATCTGGGACACATTTTTGAAATCTTCTGAAACTTTTCCTGTAAAACTGTTTTGTAATCTTTTATACCGCTGTCAAATACTTTTTCAATTTGAGGAATAATAAATGCAAGAATATATTTTTCAACAGACTTAAATCCACTATCCAGATAATAAGCTCCAATTATTGCTTCCATACAGTCTGCCAAAATTGCAGGTTTAGTTCTTCCTCCGCTTTTTTCTTCACCTTTTCCAAGAATTAGAAGATTCTGAATATTAAGTTCCAGAGCAATTTCTGAAAGAATTTTTTCAGAAACAACAACCGATTTTATTTTTGCCAAATCACCTTCCACCACATCGTAATGATTGTAAAGATAAGAAGCAGTCACCATTCCAAGAACTGAATCTCCCAAAAACTCCAGCCTTTCGTTATTCTTGAGATTTTTTAATTCATTTGTAACAGAACGATGACAAAAAGCCTGATTTAATAAATTCAAATCATTAAAACTAAT
>CAMBMW010000133.1 GCA_945868875.1 uncultured Treponema sp. | reverse complement strand
ATTTGTAAAAATGTAAGATTATTGTATTTTATATTGGAATAAATATTTTGGGGAAAGTATTTATTTTATTTAATAATTTTAAAAAAGTATACGATTTGGTGGGATATTGTATTTTATGGAAAAATGGGTCGAGTTTACCTTTGTTTTAGTTTAAAATCTGTCTCATCTAGTATGGTGTCTTCTGAAAATTTTGACAGAAACTACCAGTCAGTTTATAAACCATTAATAAAGTTTCTTTTTTCTCACCCAGATTTTAAATTTTCTTTTGCTTTTTCTGGAAATCAGATTCAGTATTTTAAAAAACGCAAAAATGAAATTATTTCGATATTAAAACAACTTGCAGAAAGAAATCAGATTGAATTTTTAGGAGGAGGGTATTATTCACCGATACTTCCGCTTCTTTATCCTGTTGACAGAAACGGACAGATTGATTTACTTTCTGCTGAAATAAGACAAACTTTTGGGAAAAGACCTCGTGGAATTTCTTTATTTGCAGATTGTTGGGATTCATCGCTTGTAAATAATGTTCACACTTGTGGACTTGACTATGTCGTGCTTGATAGTACGCTTATTTCAAAAGATAAACAAAAATATCTTCCAATTATCATGACAGATTTAAATAAATCTGTAGATATTTTTCCTTATTATGATGAATTCATTCCTTCAAAAGAAATATCTGTGCAAGAATATGTTTCAAATATCATAAAAAATGTTGAAAAAATAGAAAGAAAAGATGTTCATTTTCAATTAGATGTAGACAGAATTATTAACATTAATCTTTCACATAAAAATATTGAAGAACTTTGCGAATGTAAATGGTTTGATACTTTTGATAAATATTTAAAAGAAAATCCTGATTTAAATATTATGCTTTCCACTCCAAATGAATATCGAAAGATTGCAAAAATTAAAATTCCTGCATTTATAACTGCAGGAATAAATGGTGATGTTGCAAAGTGGATTGATAATTCATATGTAAAAACAAATTCTTCACAAAAAAATCATTATACAGTTTATGATTTTATGGATGCTTACAATTCAAGTAAAATGCTTTATAACAGGGTTTTGTATGTAAGCATGCTTGTTAATCAATATAAAAATGATAAAATGCGTAAAAAAGCGGCCAGGGAAAAACTCTGGGAAGCACAGACTGGAACAAGCATTTTATGTTCATCGGAAGGAGCTTTTTTTAATTCCAGGTATCGTCATCAGTCATATAAAAACCTTATGGAAGCTGAAAAAATTCTCCGCGAAGACGGTCAGTTTGAAGAGTCTGTCACATGTTTTGATTATAATTCTGATGGATTAAAAGAATATGTTTGCAGAATGGAAAATTATTTTGCATACATATCTTTGATAAGCGGAGCAGTGCAGGAACTTGAAATATTAAAAAATACTGGAAATTATTGCGATAATCCAAGTAGGGTTCTGGAATATGATGGAAGCCAGGATGATTATGAAAGAGGATTTTTTATAGACCACTTTTTTACTGAATCTCAGTTTGAAAAATATATAAAAAATGAACCTGCTGGTGACGGAGTTTTTTCACGAATACAGTATGAAGAAATAAAATATTCTCAGTCACATCATGAAGTGACACTTGGTGCTCATGCTGTCTGGAAACCTTCAAACCAGAAAGTTTTTATAAGAAAAAAATATATTATTAATTCTGATGGCATGTATGTTCAGTATATTATAAAAAATGAAAGTGAAAAAATACTGCGTGCAAAATTTGCTGTAGAAATAAACATTGCTAATACAAGTTTTTCCTCAGAGAATTATGCTTATAATAGCATTGAACTTGTGGATAATGGCGAAAAAGTGAATATCACCGGAGAAAAAAAAGCAAGTGAGCTTTTAGATGCAGGAAAACTTAAAAATGTTGGAATTGCCCGGATTTCTGATATCGAAAGTGGTACTTCATTTGTGTTTGAACCTAATGAAAACTGTGGATTTTGTTATAATCCTATCATTTTTATGCGTCAGAATATTTCTAATGGAAAAATTGAACCTTCTGATTTGACAAATGTTTCTACACTTTTTTGGGATATTTCTCTTGAACCAAAAATGGAAACAGAAAAGAGTTTAAACTTTACGATTATCCAGAATTCAAAAAAGAAAAAAAGATGATTTTTGGAGAACAAGAATTATTTTAAGTTCGAAAAAAAATTCTTCTATTCCCAAAAATCATAAAAACAAAAAGTTATCTTATTTAGTTATTTTTCGTTAATGACTTCAAATGCCAGCTGTTTAATCATGGAAATAAGTTCATCAAGTTTTTGATGTGTTACAAGAGGATTTAAAAGTGTAAATTTCAAGCAAACATTAGAATCGCTTACTGTCTGACCTATTACAATTCCTTTTTCGTGAATGAGTTTTCGTCTTACTTTTTTGTTTACATCGTCAGCATTTTGCACAGCGCAATATCTGAAAACAACAGAACTGATTTCAGGTTTTGTGATAACTTCAAAATCACTATCTTTTTGCAAAATCTCATATAAATAAGCTGCATTATCCATGCAGGTATCTATGAGTTTTGACCATCCATCTTTTCCGCGAGTTTGAAATGCAACCCAGACTTTTAAAGCATCAAATCTTCTTGTAGTTTGAAGAGATTTATCTACAAGATTTGTATAACCATCTTCTTCATCTTCAGTTCTGTTTAAATAATCCGCATGAATTGTCAAAGCTTCAAAATTTTTCCCATTTTTGACAAGAACTGCGCTGCACGAAATTGGCATTAAAAACATTTTATGAAAATCTACTGTGATAGAATCGCAAAGTGCAAGTCCATCAACTCGTTTGGCATATTTTTGTGACATTATTACACCTGAGCCATAAGCTGCATCTGCGTGAAGCCACATTTGATTCTTTTGAGCAATTTCGTGTAAAATTTTTATGTCATCAATACTTCCAAAATCTGTTGTTCCAACTGTTGCTACAATTAAAAATGGAATATTTCCTTGTTCTATATCTTTTTGAATCAATTGATTTAGGGCATTTATATCCATTTTTTTGCGTGAATCGACAGGAACTTTTACAACAGACTGATAACCTAATCCTAAAATATGTGCTGATTTTTCCATAGAAAAATGAGAAATCTCACTTGTGTACATGCGAAGTTTTCTGCATTTTTCATCAACACCATATTTTTTGATATCATAGTTCAGGTTGTTACTGCAAAATGTGTCACGAGCCAGAATAATTGCCGTTTGATTTGACTGACTTCCGCCACTTGTAAAAACTCCGTCAGCATTTTTATCATAACCATACAGACTGCATAGATGATTTATAACTTCCACTTCAATTTCAGTTGCAACTGGCGACTGATCCCAGCTGTCCATCGACTGATTAAAAGTGGAAATAATAAGTTCGCTGGCAATAGTTTCTATCAAAGATGGACCGTGCAGGTGAGCCATGTAATCAGTTGAAGAAGTTCTTAAAAGATTTGGAAGAATTTTTTCTTCAGTCATTTTAAAAACTTCATCAAAACCAAGTCCATGCTCTGGCAAAATCGTTGTTTGATGAATAATTCTTTTTAATTCATCAGGAGTTGGACCGCCATAAGCTTTGTCATCTATAAAAGTTTTTGCAATTGATGTAGAAACTTTTGAAATCAAATCAACAAATTGCTTTTTATCCTTATCATTTTGTGTTAGAAAAGTAGTCATATCTGTTTATCTACTGTAATTACAGCGTTTTCAAAAATTTTCCATGCTTTATTTAAGTCTTCATCTGAAATATTTAAAGCACAAAGACATCTCATTACAGAACCAAAGCGTCCGCCTTTTTCAACAATAAGTCCGTTTTCGAAACAAAGTTTCTGAACTTGAGCTGCAATTTCTCCACTAGAAGGCAATGAACCAATACAATCTTTTTCTGCTTTTGGATTTACGAATTCTGTACCAATCATAAGACCTTTGCCCCGAACATCACCAATGATAGAAACTTTTTGTTTTAGTTCTTCAAGTTTTGTACGGATAAGATCTCCTTTCCTTACAACATCATCTAGAAACTCTTTGTGAGAAACTCTGTTTAAAACTATTGTTCCGGCTTTCATAGCAAGTTGATTGCCACGGAAAGTTCCTGCATGAGCGCCTGCTGTCCATTTATCAAGATTTTTGTTATAAACAACAACTGCAAGAGGTTGAGAACCACCGATTGCTTTTGAAATCAAAACTACATCCGGGATAATATCTGCATATTCGAATGCAAACAATTTTCCACTTCTTCCCATTCCACATTGAATTTCATCTACAATCATAGGAATATCAAGTTCTTTTGTTACTCGTCTGACTGTCTGCAAAAACTCAACAGGGGCTGGAATAACACCGCCTTCACCTTGAATTGGTTCTATTATTACGCAGGCTGGCTTTGTAATACCGCTTTCTGGATCTTTTAATGTTCTTTCAAAAAAATTACATGCAGCTTTTACGCCGGCTTCACCACCTAAACCGAATGGACATCTGTAACTGTATGGAAATGGAAACGAATGAACATCTGGCATAAGCCCTGTGATGCGTGATTTTGCATTTAGATTTCCCATGCAAGCTAAAGGACCTTGTCCCATTCCATGATAACCGCCTGCAAATGAAATTACACTAGAACGACCAGTAGCTGTTTTGCAAAGTTTTATAGCTGCATCGGTAGCATCTGTTCCACTTGGTGAACAAAATTGAATTTTCGCATTTTGTCCAAGTTCAGGTGGTAATAAAGATAAAAGTGTATGAACAAATGTATCTTTAACGGGGGTAGTTAAATCAAGAGTGTGCAATGGTGCATTGTTAGTAAGCATTTCTACCATTGCCTGATTTACTTCATCATCATTGTGGCCCAAAGCTAAAGTTCCGGCTCCACACAAAAAATCCAGATATTTGTTTCCTTCTACGTCCTCAACCCATGAGCCTTTAGCTTTAGCAATTGCGAATGGAAATTTTCGCGGATAGCTACGGGCATTAGATTCTGTGGAATCCTGTCTGGTAATGTAATACTGATTGGTGCCTTTTTCTGACATCGACGTTCTCCATTACAAAAAAATGCAAACAGTCTCACTGTTATATTTTGTCAATAATATAACAAAAAAGATTTTGTAGCAAGATTAATTTTTTTAATTATTGTAATTGTTGTTTATTTGAGATATATTTTTTATAGGACAAATGTCGAGTTTTGTATTTTTATTTTTTAAGTGGCTTTTTGCTACGCAAACCCTTCCAATCCTTGCCACGGTTTGAAAATCAAATATTCGGAATTGAACCTTATATTATATTATATTATTTGTGGAGGTTTTTATGAATCCTAAGGAATTATTTTATAAAAAATCAGGAATTAAAGTTTGTGAAAATTTAAAAAAGCATTTTTTTGATGCTTATTATGTTGACACTAAGGAAGATGCTTTGAAAAAATCTCTGGAATTAATTTCAAAACAAGATTCTGTTTCTTGGGGTGGAACAATCACAATGGAACAAATAGGTTTAAAACAGGCTTTAATCGATAATAATTACATTCTCATTGACAGGGATACTGCAAAATCTCCAGAAGAACGTGTTGAACTTATGCATAAAGCTCTTTCCTGTGGCACTTATATAA
>CAMBMW010000132.1 GCA_945868875.1 uncultured Treponema sp. | reverse complement strand
ACAAATGTCGAGTTTTGAATTTTTATTTTAGGGTGGCTTTTTGCTTCGCAAAAAAACAGGCTTTTCAGGGTTCCGCTATCGCTTCATTCCTTCGCTACGCTTCGGAACTGGCTACGCCAGCCCTTACAATCCTTGCCACGGTTTGTAAATCAAATACTCGAAATTGAACCTATTAATATAATTTTAAGCCTTTAATCAACAATTATTCAGTATACCCCATTGCTACAATCGTAAATCCAAGTTTTTCTGAATCAGGATGCATTTTTACTTCTATTTTATGTTCTCTTGCTTCTGTTCCGTTGAATAAAACTCTTGCTTCACAGTTATTCCATCCGCCTTCTGCACCACCGTCATAAGTGCCGGCAAGTTTTCCGTCAACATAAACTTCAGCTTTGCCAAATTTCTCGCTCATCCAGTTGCCCTGCACTTTATATGTAAGAATGAATGCCTTACATTTTAGATTCAAAACCAAAGGCTCAGAAGATGAAGAATTCTGCTTTTTGTGCCAGTTTACAGGAAAACCAGATTTGTTTGTTTTTTTCAAAGTCTGGCAAGAATCATCAGTTGAATCAAAACTGCCTTTTGTAATCTTAACATTGTCATCATTATCAAGAATTCTTACAACATTTGTCAATGCTTTTTTTACAGCAGTTTCAGAAGGAACATTCACTTTTTTGTCTTTTTTTGCATTGTCAACAGTTTTCAAAAGGTACAACAAACTATCACTCATCAAAGTGTGTCCATATTTTGTAGGATGAACATAATCAGCATAATAGTCTTCTTTTTTGAAAGTTCCGTTCTTAATTGCATCATTTACAACGGGAAGCATATCAATTTGAGAAATCTGATAATGACTTGCAACTTTCTTTTTATTTGCCGCTGTATTTCCATAAGTTGCAGCAGAATATAGTGCAATCACAGCACATTCTGGATTAGCCAAAAGTGCATCACGAACAATTCCTTCAAAACTTTGGTTGAACACTTCTTCACCGCCATCATTTACAGCAAATTCCACAATCAACAAATCAGGTTCATGCCCCAAAACATCAACGACATCACTTTTATATCTCAATCGTCCAAGTAAAGAAGGAGTTCCGCTCAAACCAGCATTATTGAAATAAACATTTTTTCCACCATCTGGAGCAAATTCCTTTTTTACCGCTCTAAAAAATTGATAGGCATAACCGTCCTTAAAATCTTGAGGACCTGCACCTTCAGTTACAGAACCACCAATTGCTGCAATGTAAACTTTTTTACCCTTTTTGATTTTTTCAATCACAGTTTTAAGTCTGTAATTGTTTCCTGTATCCACTAAAGCAGTTTTTACCATTTTTTGATAAGCAGTATCAGTTTCCACTGGTAACGAATCTCCTGCAACATTTCCCACAATCGCAATACTCATCAACAAAACTCCTAAAATTCTTTTCATTTTACTACTCACATATATTTTTTTGAATAATTCCTCTAAAATCATCAAGTTTTGCATAGCCTTTACGTTTCATAAATGCAGAAAGTCCATCAATAATTTCAATCATGGCATTAGGATTTGAAAAAGTTGCAGTTCCCACCTGAACGGCACTCGCCCCCGCCATTATAAACTCCACAGCATCCTGCCAGGTTGCAATACCGCCAATAGCAACAACAGGCACACGTTTATTTTCAGGCAGAGAATTAATCGCTTCAACAAGTTCATAAATCAGGCGAACAGCAATAGGACGCACCGCAGGTCCCCCAAGACCAGCCTTCAGTTTATCAAAAACAGGAACTCCGCGTTCAATATCAATTGCAATTCCCTGAAACGAATTACACAAACTTATTCCATCCGCTCCCGCTTCAATACAAGCCAAAGCCACCTGATTTAATTCCGGCGACTGAGGAGTCAGTTTTACAAGCAGCGGTTTTTTCGTCAGTTTACGAACGGCAGCCACAACAGTTTGAGCAGCAGAACAACTCATTCCAAAAGCAGCTCCACCAGCACTCACGTTGGGACAGGAAATATTCAATTCAATTACAGGCACATCAGTTTTATCCAAAAGCTTTGCACCTTCAGTATAAGTTTCAAGCGAAGAACCCGACAGATTTGCAATAGTCACAGGCTTAAGCTTCATCATTTCAGGCAATTCTTCTTTTATAAAATGAGGAATTCCAGGATTTTGCAATCCAATCGAATTCATAAGCCCAGAAGGAGTTTCATGCAGACGAATTCCATCATTTCCTTCGCGAGGTTCCAAAGTCAAACCTTTACTAGAAATACCACCCAGACGATTTACATCAAAAACAGATTTATATTCAGTTCCAAAACCAAAAGTTCCAGACGAACCAATCACAGGATTTTCAAAATGCACCCCGGCAATATTCACAGACAAATCAGGTTCCACACCATCAGCAAGAGGTTCACGCTTAGGCTGCACTTTTACCCCTGCAACCTCAATTGCAGCTGGAGCAAAATTCAAAATTTCACCAGGAAAAATTGGGCCGTCTTTGCAGCAACGTTTTTTTCCTTCAGAAGTGTCAATCACACAACCAAGACAAACACCCACCCCGCAAGCCATTCTGCTTTCCATACTCAAAAAACATTTTACACCCGCTTGAGCACAAATCTCCTTCAAATAAGCAAGCATTGGAGTAGGACCGCAGGCATACAAAACAGAATATTTTTTTTCCTTAAGAACCTGAGCAGTCAGAGCCGCAGGCAACATTCCATGCACACCAACAGAGCCATCATCAGTCGTAATCACAAGATTTTTTGCATTAAGATTTTCTAAACCATAACTGCCACTTTTAAACGAAGCATAAAAATCATAACTTTGGGCAGGCAAAGTCTCAGCAAAACCAGCCACAGGGGCCACACCAATACCACCGCCAACAATACAAACTTTCGCAGTATTATCATTCACAGCAGCTTTGTTTCCGTCAAAAAAATCATTATTTATAACTTCAAAACTGTTACCGCAGGGACCGAGCAAACTGATTTTATCACCATTTTGTAAACTGCAAATTTCACAAGTGCCAGTTCCTTCCCCTTTTTTCAAAATTAAAAATTCCAGAAAAACAACACCATTTTCCTTTTTTGCATGAAAAATACTAATCGGCCTTCCCAAAAGAAAATTCGACCTTTCGCAATGAAGCATAAAAAATTGACCGGCTGCAGGTTCATTATCCTCGTTCACCTTCACTTTCAAAAGATAAACACTATTTTTCGGAAAAGCCGACTTCACAACACTACAATTTTCAACAATTCCCTTACAAAAAACAGGAAGAGGATTTCCATGACAATCTTTAACCATAATAATGCCTCCAAAAAAACATTTGGGCGTGCCGGCTTGCGCCGTCAGGCTTTCCACACTTCGCCGACTAACCGCGGCTCATCCCTCCACTTCGCTTCGCTCCGTTCCGGGACTGCTTCGCAGGTGTTCCAATCCTTCACGCGTTTTACAAGTTACAAACTTTTTTTTGCACCAAGTAAATCATCCTTTGAAAACAAACTTGCCTTTGCAGCAGAAGCCGCAATGTCATCCATAGTTAAAGTTCCATTCTCAATCTTCAAAGCAAGTTCACCATCTTTTTTCCATGCACACAGAATACCACGACTTGAATTCACAGTTCCGCCTGCTTTATCGAGCAAAGTTGCGGCAATTCTTGCAGCTCCACCTTGCGCGCCATAACCTGGAATCAAAAAGAAAGTATTTTTATATTTATCGCGCAGATATCTTGCATCAGATTCCTGAGTTGCACCCACAACAGCACCCAAACCCCCGCAAGACTGATTTTCATAAAACTGTTTATACTCTTCACCAATCCGTTCAATTTCGTTACCAACTTTTTCCAGTAAAATTGAACCGTCAGAGAGTTTTTGGTGTTCAATATCTTTCATTCCAGGATTTGAAGTACACAAAAGAACAAAAGCGCCTTTTCCACCTTTTTCAGGAACACTCCAGGAAGAAAATGGAACCAGAGTATCAAACCCCATATAAGGATTCACAGTAATAATGTCAGTTTCAAAATCTCCAGAAAAATGAGCTTTTGCATATGCTTCTGAAGTGGCACCAATATCACCACGTTTGATATCACTTATGGCAATCAAACCTGTTTTTCTAATCATTTTAAGAGTTTCAGCATAAACTTTCAAACCTTCTATTCCCATAGCTTCATAATACGCAATCTGCACTTTAAAACAGCAGGCAGTTTTATCGTTCACAACGCGTTCAATGATTGCTTTATTATAATCAAGTACTGCCAAAGCAGGATTTTCATATTTATTTAAAACATTCTGGGGAATATAAGACGGATCAGTGTCCAGTCCAACACACAAAGGACCATTTTTAATCGAAAGCTCCTGCAAGAGCTGCATATTGTGTTTATTCATAACTTTAATATACTAAAAATAAGCAATAAAATAAATAATTATTTTAAATCTAAATATAATTTGAAAGAGAAACCTGTCATTTTTTAATGCTTTTCAGATGTTTCATACAATTTTTCTATATCTTCTTTTTTAAGCGGAATATTATGAACATACTCAGATTTGTTTTTTTCGATTTCTTCCACAGTCCAGACACGCCCTTTATTCATCCCGGGACAGTCTTCTGCACATTCTTGCCAAATCTCACCATCTTTTATCATCCAATCCCAAAAAGGATAAGTAGAACATTGCACAGGCCGTGCTTCATAAGCAGAACAACCATTATTCCACAAAATACAGTCATAATTGTCTTTTTCTTTTAGAGCCAACACTTTTGTCCCATAATAATAATCAGCCCATCTGCAATATTTTTCAACAAAGTCACGAATCTTCATATCAAAAAAACTGCACAAAACCGTTAAATCTCTTTTAGAAAGATAAACAAATCCTGGAGAATGGCCACAACAAAAACTGCATCTCTGGCATTCAAATTTCAGTCCTTTTTCATAAAATTTTTCACACATTTAATCACCCGGATTTCGCAGAACTTTATGCAAGCATTCCACGAACAAAAATTTCTATTCCAATGCCAATCAAGATAAACCCACCTAAAAGTCCAGCCTTTCTTCTCAAGACAGTACCAGCTTTTTTTCCAATTATCAAACCGCCAATGCAAATAACAAATGTAACAACTGCAATTATCACTGAAGAAGCAAGAGCCATCAAGAAGTTATAATCAGCAATTGCAAAACCAACAGAAAGTGCATCAATCGAAGTTGCAATTCCCTGTAGTATTAAGACAGAAAAAGTCAGTTTATTCACATTTTCATCCTCTTCGCTTTTGTGAACAGCCTCTATCAACATTTTTCCACCTATATACAATAGAAGAAACAGTGCAATCCATGGGATAAGTTCTGAAAATTTTTCAAAATAGTTAGATACAGTATGCACAAGAATCCACCCTAAAACTGGCATGATAAACTGAAAAAATGTAAAACAACCTGCAATCAGGCACATTCTTTTTATTTTCATTTGGTTTTCATTCAAACCATTCGTCAATGATACAGAGAATGCATCCATTGCAAGGCCAATTCCCATCAATACACTGTTTACTAAAAATAAAAAAAATTCCATTTTTAAATCCTTATCTGCATCCTTGAAGTTACAGGTAGTTTTATTAATATATCAAAACCCGCATATATGGTCAAAGGGCAAACGAATTATAAAATGATTAGTTGTAATATCTGGCTCCCGGTCGTGATTCACAGGTCAAA
>CAMBMW010000131.1 GCA_945868875.1 uncultured Treponema sp. | reverse complement strand
TAGATACAGTAGCCAGGGACACACCTGCTGCATCTGCCAAATCCTGCATTGTTGTAATTGATGTAAACGCTTACATTTTATCTGTCAAGGAAAATTTTTATTTTTTTTTGATTTTTTTAAAGTTTTCAGAAATTTTATCATGTTCGAATCTTTTTATTTAGGACAAATGTCGAGTTTTGAATTTACATTTTTTAGGGTGGCTTTTTGCTTCGCAAAAAAAGCGAGAAATGCATAGCATTTCTCGTCCCGAGTTTGCATTGCAAACTCGCGCTATTCGGAGTTCCGCTTCGCTCCAGCCGCTTCCCTCGCTTCGCTCAGTCCAGTGGCCGCCTTTGGCGCTCCTACTATCCTTGCCACGGTTTGTAAATCAAATACTCGAAATTGAACCGTTTATTCAAAAATAATTAAGATAAAAATTCTTTGGAAAAAGCATATTGCAGTTGAAAGAGAGTGTCTAGATTAACGAAAAAAATAATGAAATAATATGATGGAGCAATCATATTGACAATTATCTATATGTCAATTATCCTTTTTTGTCACATAGATAAACATCTATATAAGTTTTTACACAAGACTAGATTTTTTAAAAATCTATGCTATTCTATAAAAAAAAACATTATTAGGAGTGTAAGATAAAACCGCTGAAATGGCGCGGCTTTATCTTACTTAAAGTTTGCGTTGCAAACTTATTATTCAGGGGTTAATACAACCCCTGAAAACGAGCAAGTCAAGGCCTTGAGCGAAGCGTGCCTTGACCGGTCGTATTGAACTGCTGTTCCTCATTGCATTTCGGAACAGCGGGAAAAAAGTCAATCGATTGTTGAAACAATCTTCTTGACTTTTTATGGGAGAATAACAATGCAATTTGGAATGCCTACCTTGATTGAAAATAATACAATAAAAGAAAACATAGCGCTATGCAAAAAACTGAAATTGAATTTTATTGAATTGAATATGAATTTTCCCGAATATCAGGTGGAACAACTTGAAAACTGGAAATTGTTCTATGAACTTGCTGAAAAGAATCAGATCTATTACACGATTCATCTGGATGAAAATCTTAACATTGCTGATTTTAATCCTTTGGTGAGAAATGCCTGTTTGGAAACTGTTCACCGTGTAATTGAAGTTGCAAAAAATTTTGTATCTTTGAAAAATAGATTTGGGGATGCTACTCAGCCACTTATTATCAATATGCACTTGAATCATGGCATCTTTATAACACTGCCAGATAAAAAAGTCTGGATGTATGAGAAATATTTTTCAATCTATGAAAAATATTTTAGGGATTTTTTTAATCTGTGTGAAAAATGGATTGGGGAAACTGATATAAAGATTTGTGTAGAAAATACGGATGGTTTTTGCAGGTTTGAAAAAAAAATCTTGAATATGCTCCTTGAAA
This sequence comes from uncultured Treponema sp., assembly GCA_945868875.1. GTDB lineage: Bacteria > Spirochaetota > Spirochaetia > Treponematales > Treponemataceae > Treponema_D. The sequence goes on along the minus strand of CAMBMW010000131.1, from coordinate 4,301 downwards.
GTCAAAAGTTTGGCATTACTTGGGATATTGGACATTCTAAAGCAACAAAGGAAATTGACGTTCCGCTTATAAAAAGCTTTCTGACAAAACTTTCGCATTTTCATATTCATGACGGAACTGAAAATCCACCGAAAAATCATCTTGCCTTGGGGGATGGAGAAATAAATCTCATTGAACGGCTGGCGCTTGCACAAAAAACTAATTCACGTTGTGTTCTTGAAACAAAAACAATTCAGGCGCTGGAAAAGTCTGTTCAATGGATAAAAAAGAATTTAAATTACAAAACTTGAACATAGGAAAAAAAATCTTGTATAAAAAACAGGGGACAGACCTTGCCATTCCAGTCATTGCAGAAACATTAAATCAGGCAATGTTCGAAGGCATGACAACGACTGTTCTTTTGGAAACCATGGCAGGAAAAGGAACAGAGGTTGGACGTTCATTCGAAGAACTCAAAAAAATAATTGATTTAGTAGAAGAAAAATTTCAAAATAATTTAGGTGTATGTCTTGACACTTGCCATGTTTGGGATGCAGGTTATGACATTTCAAATTTTGACGACGTGTTAAATCATTTTGATAAAATCATCGGTTTACAGAAACTCAAGGCAATTCATCTAAACGACAGCATGAATCCTCTGGAAGCACATAAAGATAGGCATCAAAAAATCGGACAAGGCTGCGTCGGCGAACAAATTTTTAAAGCCGTTATCCAAAATCCACGAGTACAAAATCTCCCATTTATTTTGGAAACTCCAAATGATGATGAAGGTTATGCACAGGAAATCAAACTTATAAAAAGCTGGATGATATAACTTTATCGTCTTTTTGATTGAGGAGGTAGTACAACCCCTCAAAACGGCGAAGTCAAGGCTTTAAGCGTTAGCGTGCCTTGACTCGACGTATTATTTTTGCTGATACTGTTTCTCCAATCTTCAAATGGAATAGTGCAAAGAATTATTTCCCTTGCGGTATCTGATCGTAGTCGTCAATTGTTACAAGGCGGATTGGCAGGTTCATCTTTTTTCTTCCATATATATTGTTTATATCACTAAAGCCTGAGATAAATTTAACAGGCAGACGGTACATACATCAGCTTTGATGGCAGATTTTCTTCATTTTCATAATTATTAAAATCCAGTTTGGCACTATCTGGGGGCTGGGGATGAAAAATACTTAAACAATGTAAAACAAAATCATCTGCGAAAGGTTTATATTCCATGTAAATCTCTTTTTTGTTCATTTATCTGATATTTCACCATAAAATTTTGAAAAAAAATTTGCGTTTAAAAGGTATACCTTTTAAACGCTTGACACAAGCGTTTAAAACGCGAAACTTCGCTACGCTCATTTCGCGTTTTAATATAAAAAAAGGAGTAAAAATTATGAAAAAGTTATTAACAGTAGTAGCTGTTTTGGCAGCAATTGCAGGTTCTGCTTTTGCTAAGGAAAACTTTATTGATTTAGGTTTTGTTTTACCTCAGAAAATGGTTAAGTTTTCAGAAGTTCCTTATAGGTATTCTGGTTTTGGTGGACACTTTGCTGGTACAACTATGTTTTCCGATTTAATTGGTATTCAGTGTGGTCTTTCAATGTCAAAGGAAACAAAAGTTTCTTCTCAGGGAAAAACTGCAAAAATTTCACAAAATGGTTTTGATATGGATACTTATTTTGGTATTGCAATTCGTCCTGTAAATAAAAATGGATTTAATTTGTTTATTACACCTGCTGTTGAATATGGTTTATTACTTAGTGATAGTAATCTTCTTATGCTTTTAGGTGCAGGTTGCAATGTTCAGGGAACATACATGTTTACAGATAATATTGGTCTTAGTGTATCTTCTGACATTGGTTATTATTTCGCAAGTTTTAGTTCTGGAACTTCTGTTTCTTTAAAAATGTTTACTGTAAATCCAAAACTTTGTTTAACTATTAAATTATAATTCTGTTAGGCTTAGGCTACAGATTCTAAAATAAACTACCGGGGCGTTGCGGGATGTCCCCGCAGAGAGGGTAGTGGAAAAAACAAAGGGGCTGTCCTTAAAGTTGAAATATTTTCAATAATAAAGGGCAGCCTTTTTTATGTTTAAATGAATTTTGTGGATTTCAGCTGCTTGAAATCATATCCCAGCATCAGTAATCCCCATGGATGGGAGAGATAAATGCTTAAGACAAGATTTTACTTTGCTGAACATTACCGGTCTTAGCAATATTCGGCAATGTTGTATCAAACAGGGACAGACCTTGTTTTTAAACAAAACTATTTCCGAGTTTTTAGCGAAGCGTTAAAAAAACTCGAGGCTCGTGCAAACTAAATGAACATTGACATTCCAGCTAAAACAGGGACAGACCTTGAAATTTCCACGTTGTGTTCTTGAAACAAAAACAATTCAGGCGCTGGAAAAATCTGTTCAATGGATAAAAAAGAATTTGAATTACGAAATTTGAACATAGGAATAAAAATCATGTATAAAAAACAGGGGACACACCTTGTTTTTTACGCAAATATTGTCCCCTTTACAACTTCTGCCAGTTTTTCTGCAATTTTACAGTCAGCAATATTTGCATAACTGAAAATGATGTTCTCAAAATCCCCATGTTCATTTCCATCAAGAAGTTCATAAATGCAAGGATAAATACAGTCGATTTGTTTGTTGTCTTCATGAAATTTTCATAATTCGGGAGATTTGGAACTTTGTCACTCATCAGTTCTTTTATCATTTTATGATAATTTTTCAGATCTTCCATTTTAAAATGAAATCTGTAGATGTTCAGCGCGACAATTTGCCAAGACTTAATTGTCTTTTAGGCCCTCGTTTTCCATTGAACTTTGAAATAAGAAATTCATACATCAAATTTCCTTTAAGGCTCTTGAAAAACATGCTGGTTAAGTTGTAAATTTGTTCATACATAAGCGTAACTCTTTTTGAATTTTTTTAGTGATTAAAATTTTAAAGAGTTACGCTTTTTTTGTAAATTCTCAATGAAACTCGAAATTCAGACTATTTAATAAACAGGGCTTTTATATATTAGTTATATCACCTTTAATTTTCAGAAAATAATCCACCTGAAATGGAGCCTTCACGAGAAAAAAATAAACATAACAAAAACTTTCCTTGTTAAAGGATTCATAATTATATAGATTCATACCAAGTAATTTTTTTTATTTTCTTATCTGGATAATATTCATATTCATACCAGTATTCAGTGCCATCAGTATTTTTGCTATGAATCTCATTTCCATTAAAATCATATTCAGACCACTTCTCATAACCAGCAGAATTTTTGCTATGAATCATATTTCTATTTGAATCATATTCAAGCCAAACTTCAAAGCCAAAAAAATCTTTGCTATGAATCATATTTCCATTTGAATCATAGTCATACCAGTATTCAGTGCCAAAAGAAGTTTTTCTATGAACCATATTTCCATTTGAATCATATTCAGACCAGTATTCATAGCCATCAGAATCTTTGCTATAAATCTCATTTCCATTAGAATCATAGTCATACCAGTATTCATTGCCAAAAGAATCTTTACTATGAACCATACTTCCATTTGAATCATAGTCAGACCAGTATTCAGTGCCAAAAGAATCTTTACTATGAACCATATTTCCATTTGAATCATAGTCAGACCACTTCTCATGACCAGCAGAATTTTTGCTATGAACCTTATTTCCATTTGAATCATATTCAGACCAGTATTCATAGCCATCAGAATCTTTGCCATGAATCTCATTTCCATTAGAATCATAGTCATACCAGTATTCAGTGCCATCAGAATATTTGCTATAAATCTCATTTCCATTAGAATCATATTCAGACCAGTATTCAGTGCCAAAAGAATCTTTGTAATGAATCTTATTTCCATTTGAATTATATTCAGACCAGTATTCATAACCATCAATTTTTTTTTCATGAATTATATTACCATTTGAATCATATTCCTTTACTGTCTTTTCATTTACCCATTTATAAATCTTTTCACCATCAATAAGAAATTCTTTATAAATTGGTTTAGAAAATAATAAAGGTGTTATTAATAATAATAATGATATTAAAAAAAATCTTTTCATAACTTAATTCTAAGCTCCTTTAATTTATTTGTCTACTTATCATTATGCTTTTTTTATAGATTTGTATTTTGACATTCCAGCTTAAAGCACGAGCCAGGGACAGACCTTGAACTTTCAACTCGTACTAATTGATTTTTAGTGGTGTTTTGTCTTGATGAATTTGACAATATTAATTCGCCAGTTTGAAATGCAGGTTGCAGAGTGTGATTTAAACAGCGTACCG
>CAMBMW010000130.1 GCA_945868875.1 uncultured Treponema sp. | reverse complement strand
AAAATCAAAAATCAGATAATTGTAAATCTTTTATGATTATTTGATTTGTTATAAAACCGTTATAATAATTTTTAGTCATATTATACAGAATATCATAATATTGTCCAAGTTTTATGTCTTTTCCAAATCTTTCACCTTGTGACCAGAACATTCCGACAATTTTGTGTTTTTCTGTTTCAAAAGTGAGTTTCAAATGCATAGGTTCTTTTTTGCCTACAAGTTGAACATCACAAAGTTTGATTTTTGGCGTATAAAAAACAAGTTCATTATTCTCCGCTCCAAAAGGTTCAAAAAGGTCGAGAATCTTGAATACTTCTGGTGTAAGTTCATTTACAGGAAGCTGAGCATCTATGGAAACTGCCTGATTTCCTTCATCAGCAAGGTGAATGTCGTTTAAAAACTCTTTTGTTTTTTTTATAAACAACGGAAGTTTTTCTTTATGGAAACTAAAACCTGCTGCACAGTCATGTCCTCCGTGATTTATAAAAAAATCACCAAACTTTTCAAGAAAATCTGTAGCAATAAAACCACGGCAAGTGCGGATGGAACCAACACAAATCGGTTCAGATTTTCCATCATCACAAAAGGAAATTGCAATAGACGGTGCATTAAAATCCTGCATCAATTTATTTGCCACAAGACCTGTTACACCTTTGTTAATACATTCATCATAACATAAACATAGTTTATTCTGATTTTCTGTAAAGCTTTGTTTAGCAGAATCTTGAACGGCAAAGAAAGCCTGAGAAACAAGGTTCTTTCTTTCTTCATTTAAATCAAAAATAGTATTTGCAAGTTGTTCCCTTTCTTTTGGATCTTGTGAAAGCAAAAGTTGCAAAGAAAGATTTGATTTTCCAAGTCTTCCAGCTGCATTCAATGCCGGGATTACCTGCCATGACAAAACAGTGGAATTTAATTCGTCCAGATTAATTTTAAGTCTATTGAAAAGTTCAGCAAGACCTGGGCGCGGCAAATCTTTTTTCATAGATAAAATGCCGTTTTTTACAAAAATCCTGTTTTCATTTTTCATAGGCATAATATCAGCCATAGCAGCCAGAGCGACAAGTTGTAAATCTTTACGTTCATCTTCCTGCGACTGAGGATTTTTATTTGCAATGATTTTCTGACAGTAAGTAACATAAAGATTATATAAAGTATTGACAGGAGATTTTTCATTTAATTCACAATATTTTGCAGTAACAGAAATGTTTTCAAGTTGTTCAATGGATTTATTTCCCAAAGAAGGAATTATGCTTGAGATTTCTTTTTTTAAATCATGAAGATTAAACTCAATTCCATTACCAAAAATATCTCTAAGAATTTTCTGAGTTTTTGGAACATCCCAGCAATAAATTAACTGCCCCTGCAAAAAATAAGGAAGTTTTAAATCGTAAATAGAAGTTTTTTCTGGAATGATTTTTTCATGAAGTTCCTTAATTTTCACAAGATTTTTGATTTTTAAACAGTCAATATCATAGCATTTTTGTTCTTTGTTTTCTGAAATATTAAAAAGGCATATTTCTGCATTGTAAAAATCAGACTGAGAAAACCTGAGGGCGCTGACAAGTTTGTAGGCAACTGCAGCACCTGAAATTTCAGCAAAAGGATAATTAAGTTCTGGAATTTTAGGATCAAGTACAAAAAGAGCAGGTGGAATTTCTTTTTGCGGATTGTGATGGTCTGTTATTATTACGTCAATTCCTAATTGTATAGCATGTTTTGTTTCTTCTACATTAGAAATTCCGCAGTCAACTGTAATAATCAAAGAACCGCCTTCATTTGCAAAATCATCAACAGCCGTCATAGAAAGTCCGTAAGCATCATCACAAACAGGAAGCCGCCATTTTACATCACAACCAAATTTCACAAGAAAATCATAAAGAATTGCGGTACTTGTAATGCCATCAACATCACTATCACCGAAAATCAGAATTTTTTCACCTTCTTCTTTTGCCTGGATTATTCTTTCTACTGCATCTTCAATATCACAAAAACAAAAAGGACTGTGTTGAAAACGTAAATTATCTTCTAAAAAGAAAAGAAGATCTGAACTGGAAGTAATACCACGACGAACAAAAACTGAAGCCAAAATCTGACTGATATTAAATCGTGAACAAAGCGGTTGAATTTCATTTAATTTAACCGGCTTTTTTTGAAAATTTATCAATTTAAAATCCTTTAGAGAACAAATTTGTGGGATATATTAAGTATAATACAAAATTTATAAAATTCCAATTCCAGTTTCGATAGAATTTATTTTTTGTTCAATTGAATTCTGAAGAAGAAAAAATAAAATCTGCTTAATCTGCTCATATTCTTCTTTATCAATCTGCATTTTCCGCACTTGAGCAGGTGAAAGTGAAGTAACTGCATTTAAATAAATCAGTGCGTTTGTGTTTAACGGCAAAAAATCATTTTTATTCTGAGTGGTGGCATAACAGTCAGCACAGATAAAGGCATTTTCACGGCAATTATAAAAGGTAAGTGTGTTCATTCCTGCAGATTTATCAAAAAAAGAACAGCCGCAAAAACTGCATTCTAATGTTTGTGGTTGTATTCCTAAAAGTTCCACAAAACGCCATAAAAAACGCATCAAACCTACTTTTGACTGATTATCGTCACAAATTTCCATTCCGTCAAAAAATCCATTGACAAGCTTAAAACACTGACTATTGCTGCCCGCACAATGAGTTTTAAGAGCAAGTTCACAGACAAGTGAAGCTGCAAAATTTTTGTAAAGACTTTCACCAAAAGTCTGATGATATTTCAACACTTCAAAATCAGTAATCTTAATCTGATTTTTTTCAGGATTTTCGTAAAGCCAGATGTTTCCAAAATTCCACAGTGCAACTAAAGATTTCATTTTACTTTTAGGTCCGCCATACAAAACTGCATGAATGATACCTTTTTCTTCAGTTAATAAAGTGATGCTACTGTTGTTTTCGCCAATTGGTTTTACATTTATCACCAGTGCTTTATAGGTGAAAGTTCTTTGCATTTTATTTTACACTATCAATCAATATAAAATTATTTTTGACCATAATAAGCATTTGGACCATGTTTTCGTAAATAATGTTTATCAACAATATAATCAGGAAGATTTTTTGCCGCTGGATTCAATGCAATTGTATTAAAAGCCATTTTACAGATTTCTTCCATTACAGTTCCATTGTAAACTGCTTTATCTGCATTTTTTCCCCAGGCAAAAGGACCATGTCCTCCGCACAAAACCATATTGATTTCTGCTGGATTTAAATTTAATCGCTTAAAATGCTCTACAATCAAAAGACCAGTTTCTTTTTCATAATCATTTTGTACAGCTTCTTTTGAAAGATAAGGTGTGCATGGAATGTTTTTTTGAATGTGGTCAGCGTGAGTTGTTCCAAAAAGTGGTACATCTTTTACAGCCTGTGCCCAGCTCACAGCAAAAGTCGAGTGTGTATGGATAATTCCACCAACATCAGCATTTTGATTCACAGCAAATTCTTTGTAAAGAACAGCGTGAGTTGGAGTGTCAGAAGAAGGATTTAATTTTCCGTCGACAACTTTTCCTTCCAAATCAACAATAACCATAGATTCTGCTGTCAATTCTGGATAAGGAACTCCAGACGGTTTGATTGCAAAAACACCTTCTTTTTTGTCAAAAGCTGAAACATTTCCCCATGTGTAAAGTGCAAGATGATTTTCAGGAATTTTCATATTAGCTTCAAAAGCCTGATTTCTTATTTCTTCAAATTTCATATAATTCTCCCATGTAATAATAATAAGTTTAAAAATGCAAACTTTAAGTAAGATAAAACCTGACAATTTCAACGATTTTATCTTACTTAAAAAAAATTAAAGACTTTCAACGGCAGCTTTTTCTACAGCAAGACCTTTTTTATATCTTTCATAGAAAACTTCAAAAGATTTACTGATTTTTTCATCTGGTTGCGAAGTTTCTTTTTTACATTCTGCAAAAACATTTTGATTTAAATAATCACTAAGTGATTTTTTCTGTGCGTCAGTAGCGTAAGCTGCAAGAATTGCCATGCCCCACGGACCACCTTCACCTGCTGTTTCCATTGCACTTACTGGAGTTTTCATTGCACAAGCCATATATTTTAATCCGGCTTCTGTTTTAAAATATCCGCCGGCACCTGTCATGCTTTTTACAGGAACTTTTTCATCATCATAAAGAATATCCATACCTACACGCAACGCTCCCAAAGAAGAGAACATTTGAACACGCATAAAATTTGCAATATTAAACTGAGCATTTTCTCCGCGAACAAAAAGTGGACGACCAGAATTAAATCCTGTAATTGTTTCTCCTGAAAGATAATTATATGCAAGCAGATTTCCACAATCTTCATCAGCTTCCAGTGATTTCATAATAAGTTTATCGTAAAATTCACCGATTTTTGGAGAGTTTTCACTTCCGCACATTGTATCAACAATTTCCTTGAAAAAATTCATCCAATAATTATGTTCACCAGTACAGTTGTTACAGTGAACCATTGCAACAGGATATCCGTCTGGAGTTGTAACAATGTCAATAATTCCAGGATAAGCTTTTTTCAAATCTTTTTTCAAAACAACCATACTGAAAACTGATGTTCCTGCACTTATATTACCAGTCTGAGCTTCAACAGAATTTGTAGCTACCATTCCAGTTCCCGCATCACCTTCCGGAGGACACATCAAAATACCAGCTTTCAAATCACCTTCAGGATCAAGGAATTTTGCACCATCTTCAGTAAGTTTTCCTGCATTTTCACCTGCCATTAAAACTTTAGGGAAAATATCTTTGATTTTAAAACCAAACTTCTTTACACTTTCCAAAGCTTCAAATTTTGAAACAAAATCCTTTTTATAATCACAGGATTTTTTGTCAGCAGAAAACTCAACTGGGAACATTCCCGAAGCATCACCAACACCAATTACTTTTTCACCAGTAAGCTTGTAGTGAATGTATGCAGCAAGCGTATAAACATTTGCAATTTTTGAAACATGTTCTTCATTGTTTAAAATAGCCTGATAAAAATGAGAAACAGACCATCGTTCAGGGACTGGAAAGTTAAAAAGGGTAGATAATAATTCCGAAGCTGGTCCTGTTATTGTATTTCGCCATGTACGGAAAGGAACAAGCAGATTGTCGTCTTTGTCAAATGCAAGATAACCGTGCATCATTGCAGAAATACCTGCACATTTAAAACTTGAAAGAGTAACATTATATTTTTCTTTTACATCTTTTTTTAGGTCAGCATAACAAGTTTGTAAACCTTTGTGTATTTCTTCTATATTATAAGTCCAAATTCCATCTATTAAAGAATTTTCCCAAGTAAAAGAACCGTTTGCGATAGGTTCAAATTTATCATTAATCAAAACTGCTTTGATTCGTGTGGAACCAAATTCAATACCAAGGCATGCGTTTCCGCTAGAAATAATTTCCGCATTTGTCATAGAATTTCTCCTAAGATTACAAAAATATATGTCTTTAATTATAGCTAATTTTAAATAAAAATAAATAGAAGAAATTCCGTAAATTTTTATATTTTTTTATGCAATAGGTTTTAAATCTCATACTCAAAATCAAACAGGGCTTCCACATTATAAAATAATTAATAGGAAAAATATCGGGTTTTAAATTTTATTCTATGGGTGGCTTTTTGCTTTGCAAAAAATGCGAGAAATGCATAGCATTTTCTCGTTCCGAGTTTGCATTCCAAACTCGCGCTTTTCAGAGTTACGTACGCACTTCGTGCT
>CAMBMW010000129.1 GCA_945868875.1 uncultured Treponema sp. | reverse complement strand
CCTGTGTCTCACTCCCTCGCGCCAACTTTTATGAAAATATTTTTTATAATGCGTTTGCCCTGAGATTTACCAATACCTCTTCTAATTATTTGATTTTTATTGTAAAATCAAAATAATTCTAAAAAAAATATTTCTAGTTACGGTTTTATATAACTGTAACTCTTATGGGGAAAATTATGTCTACACCATTGGAAAACTATCTGGCAAGCTGCAGCGGAAAACCAAACGCTGCAATGTGTTCTTATGTTGCAAATTTACAGCAGGTTGCTGCTGTTGGTCCTGATATTGCAGCATCTATTGTAAATGAAATTGAAAATCAACGCAGCCATTTAAAACTTGTTGCTTCTGAAAACTACTGCTCTTTGAATGTTCAGGCAGCCATGGGAAATCTTTTGACAGATAAATATGCAGAAGGTTACCCTGAACATCGTTATTATGGTGGATGTGTAAATATTGACGCTGTAGAAAATACTGCAGCCCGAGAAGCAGAAGCTCTTTTTGGTGCAGATTACGCTTATGTTCAGCCTCATTCAGGTGCAGATACAAACCTTGTTGCTTACTGGGCAATTCTTTCTGCAAAAGTTGAAACTCCAACTTTGGAACAGCTTGGAGTAAAATCACTTAATGATCTTACAGCAGAACAGTTTGATGATTTACGTAAAAAATTTGGTAATCAGAAACTTATGGGGCTTGATTATTCATGTGGTGGACACCTCACCCACGGTTATAAAATGAACGTTTCTGCCAGAATGTTTGAAAGTCATCCTTATGGTGTTGATAAAGAAACTGGACTTCTTGATTATGATGCAATTGAAAAACAGGCAATGGAAGTTAAACCTCTCATTCTTCTGACAGGTTATTCAGCTTATCCTAGAAAAATTAACTTCCGTCGTTTCCGCGAAATTGCTGATAAATGCGGAGCAGTTTTGATGGTTGATATGGCACACTTTGCAGGTCTTGTTGCAGGAAAAGTTTTCACAGATGACTATGATCCTGTAAAATGGGCAGACATTGTAACGACAACAACTCACAAAACTTTACGCGGACCTCGCGGAGCTATGATTTTGTGCAAAAAAGAGTATGCTGATTATGTAAATAAAGGCTGTCCTATGGTACTTGGTGGTCCTCTTGGTCACATTATGGCAGCAAAAGCAATTGCATTCAAAGAAGCTCGTACTCCTGAATATCAGGCATGGGCAGCTCAGGTTGTAAAAAATGCACAGGCGCTGGCTGAAGGATGTAAAGCTCATGGAATTCCTTTGCAGACAGGCGGAACAGATAATCACCTTATGCTTTGTGATGTTACAGTTTACGGACTTACTGGAAAACAGGCAGAAGCTGCACTTTTCGCATGTGGAGTTACAGCAAATGCAAACGCACTTCCTTATGATAAAAACGGGGCATGGTGGACAAGTGGAATTCGTATCGGAACTCCAGGTCTGACAACTCTTGGAATGAACGAACAGGATATGAAAGAAGTTGCTGACATTATTGATTTTGTTTTGAAAGGTACAAAACCAGGTCTTACAAAAGAAGGAAAGCCGGCAAAAGGAAAGATTGATCTGGATCCTAAAGTTCAGGAACAAGCAAAAGCACGTGTAAATAAACTTTTAAGTGCACATGTTCTTTATCCTGAATTAGATTTAGATTTCTTGAAAAAAGAATTTGTAAAATAAGTTCAAATAAAATTCTATTTTTAAAAATTTAAAACGTCTGGTTAAATACTACTTGAGTAGAAAATCAAACCAGACGTTTTTTTTTAAGTAAAAACAGGTAAAAACAGGGACACACCTAGTTTTTTTTCATATTCTATTCTAAAAATAGAGACAGACCTTGAATCCTATGGTTAAAAACTACTTGCGCAGAAAATCAAACCGGACGTTTTTCTTATAAAAAAAGTGTTTTCCTGAGTTTTTCAGATATCATTAATTTCTTACTTAATTTTAGTAACAATCAGTTAACATTTCTTGATTTTTTAAGTAATTTTTGATAAAATCACAATTATGGAACAAAAAAAGAAAATCAGACTGGCAGATATTGCAAAAGAAATCGGAGTTAGTTCGGTAACTATTTCAAAAGCACTTACAGATAAAGAAGGAGTAAGTGATGATCTACGAAAACAAATCAAGCAACTTGCCGAATCAATGGGTTATAAAACAAAAAAACTAAAAACTGTTTCAACATCAGCAGGAACAACTGGAAATATCGGAATATTGATTCCTTCACGTTTTTTTTCAAGAGATTCATCTTATTACTGGTATCTTTTTAATTTTCTTTCAAAAGAACTTTTAAGTAGAAATTACTACAGTATTATGGAATTGCTTTCTGATAATGATGAAAAGAATCTAGTTCTTCCAAGAATGATTTCTGATAACAAAGTGGATGGATTAATAGTTTTAGGTCAGACAAACGATGATTATCTAGAAGCAGTTTCTAAACTGTATAAAACTTTTATTCTTTTAGATTTTTATTCCACTAAGCTTGATGTGGACAGTGTTTCCAATGACGATTACTATTTTTCATACAAAATCACAAATTATGTTATTTCGCAAGGACACAAAAAGCTAAGATTTGTAGGAAATTTTGAGGCGACAACATCCATTTGCGATAGATACATGGGATTTCAAAAAGCAATGCTTGAAAATTCACTTCAGACAACTATTGGTGAAATAATTCCAGATCGAGATGAGAATGGAAAAAGAATAGAAATTCCACTTCCAGAAGATATGCCCACAGCATTTATCTGTAATTGTGATGAAACAGCAGCACTATTAATAAATCAACTAGAAGAAAAAGGTATAAAAGTTCCAGAAGATGTATCCGTTTCAGGCTACGACAATTATGTATCAAATAATAAGCTGGATATAGGGCTAACAACAGTTTATATTCATCCAGAAAGCATAGTAAGAATTGCAGCCGATTTAATCATCCGTAAGATTACAGGCACTCCATATATGAAAGGTCGCCATCTAGTGAGTGGAGAACTAATCATTAGAGAGTCAGTACAAAAAAACGACTTCATTTCCAGTAATTAGAAAAAGCAAGGTCTGTCCCCCTTTTTTAATTAAAAGTCTGTCCCTACTTTGTCATGCAAACAAGGTCTGTCCCTCTTTTATTCCTTTTTTTTATCTCCTTTTTGTTAGATAAAAAAAATTGACGATATCAATGTTGTTTATTATATTTAAAGCATGAGTGAACAAAAGAGTGATGAAAATTTAATTGTGTCTTCTGACAATTTTTTACCAAACAAACTTACTATTATTCCATTAACAAGTCGTCCAATTTTTCCGGGTATTTTTACACCGTTGATGATTGATGCTCCTGAAGATGTTAAAATCATTGAGGAATCTTGTGATAAAGACGGATTTATAGGAATTGTTCTTTTAAAAAATCAAAATGAAAATCCTACTGTATCTGATTTGTATAAAGTAGGAACTGCTGCAAGAATTATCAAAAAAGTTAATTTACCTGATGGTGGTGTAAATGTTTTTATCTCAACTCAGAAGCGTTTCAAAATTCGTAGGACACTTCATCAGTCTGCGCCAATGGCTGTGGCCGTTGATTATCTTGAAGATGAGGAAGCTGATACATTTGAAGTAAAAGCTTTAACAAGAGCACTCATTAGTGAAATGAAAGAGGTTAGTCAGAATAATCCACTTTTTTCAGAAGAAATGCGGCTCAATATGGTAAATATTGATAATCCTGGCAAAATTGCTGATTTTATTGCATCCATTTTAAATGTAGAAAAAGAAGAACAGCAAAAAATTCTTGAAACTTTGAATGTTCGCGAAAGAATGGAACAGGTACTTGTTTTCATCAAAAAAGAACAGGAACTTTTGCGTGTCCAAAAGAAAATACAAAAAGAACTGAACGAGCGTATTGAAAAAAATCAGCGGGAAAACTTTTTACGTGAAGAAATGCGTTCTATTCAGGAAGAACTGGGAGAAACGGCTGAAGGAAATGCTACTGATTATCAAAAATTCAAGAAGAAAATCGAAGAACTTGCCTTTGAAGGTGAAATAAAAGAAAGTGTCGAAAGTGAACTAGAAAAATTTCGCCTTTTAGATCCAAACTCGTCAGAATACATAGGAACAAGAAATTTTCTGGATTTAGTTTGTAATCTTCCTTGGAAAAATGATATTGTAAATGATTATGATTTAGTGCATGCAAAAAAAGTTCTTGAAAATGACCATTTCGGACTTGAAGATGTAAAAAAACGCATTATCGAATATCTTGCTGTTCGTAAACTAAAAGGTGATTGTAAAGGCTCAATTTTACTTTTGGTAGGACCTCCTGGTGTTGGAAAAACATCAGTCGGACGCTCTATTGCAAACGCCATGAACAAACCATTCTATAGATTTAGTGTCGGAGGAATGCATGACGAAGCGGAGATTAAAGGTCACAGACGCACATACATCGGAGCAATGCCCGGAAAAATCATACAGGGGCTAAAGATTACCAAATCAAAGTCACCAGTTTTTATGATTGATGAGATTGATAAAATGGGCGTGAGTCATAACGGTGATCCTGCTGCGGCTTTACTGGAAGTTTTAGATCCAGAACAGAATGTTTCATTCCGAGACAATTATCTGGATTTGCCTTTTGATGTATCAAATGTGTTTTTTATTCTTACAGCAAACAGCCTTGATTCAATTCCAGGTCCACTTTTAGACAGAGCTGAAATCATTCAGTTGAGTGGTTATATTGATCAGGAAAAAATAGAAATTGCAAAAAAGTATCTGATTCCTAAAAATCTTGAAAAAAACGGGCTCAAAAAGAATCAGGTAAAATATTCAAAGTCGGCAATAATAAAAATTGCTCAGGAATATGCAAGAGAATCAGGTGTCAGAAATTTTGAAAAGTGTCTGGATAAAATTCACAGGAAATTGATTACTGAATTTTTGATGAATGAAGACCAGACTCAGGAAATTCTTGAAAAGACAATTACAATTGAAGAAAATGATTTGTATAAATATCTTGGAAAGCCTGTTTTTGACGAAAGTGAGATAAAAGTTGCTTCAAAACCAGGAACTGCAATCGGTCTTGCATGGACAAGCATGGGCGGGGATACTTTACTGATTGAATCTACATGCTTTGCAGGGAAAGGTGGACTTATTCTCACAGGTCAAATGGGTGATGTAATGAAAGAATCAAGCCAGATAGCTTTCAACTGGGCAAGAAAATTTGTGCTTGACAGGGGTGCAAAAAAATCAAAGTGGTTTGATGAAAATATTATTCATTTGCATATTCCAGAAGGAGCTACACCAAAAGATGGTCCAAGTGCTGGAATTACAATGGCAACAACATTTGTTTCATTATTTATGCACAAAAAAATAAAACCTCATTTGGCAATGACAGGGGAACTTTCACTTACAGGACAAGTTCTTCCAATTGGAGGACTTCGTGAAAAAACAGTCGCTGCAAAAAGAAATAAAATCAAAACAATAATAATTCCAAAGGCAAATCAAAAAGATTTGGAAGAAATTCCTGAAAATGTAAAATCAGGCATAAACTTTATTCCAGTATCTGATGTAAAAGAAGTTCTGCATATTGCTTTGGGAATAGATTGATTTCTGATATATTTGATTTCAAGTTATTTTAGTTTAAACTGTGGCAAGGATAGTAGCCCCTGCAAAGCAGTCCACTGGACCGAGCGAAGCGAGGGAAGCGGATGAGCGTTAGCGAAGGGCGAATAGCGCGAGTTTGCAATGCAAACTCGGGACGAGAAATGCTATGCATTTCTCGCTTTTTTTGCGT
>CAMBMW010000128.1 GCA_945868875.1 uncultured Treponema sp. | reverse complement strand
CGTTAGCGTGCCTTGACTCGACGTATTTTATCATTTCTATTATGTTCTTTTTGTGATAGATTTTGCATTATTCTTTGTGGGAGGGAACAATGCGCCATAGAAAAAAACTAAACGGCATAAAAGTCGGAAAACTAAGTATTATTTTTGTATTTCTTGGTTCCATCTGTACTGTTATGCTTTTTTTGAGCGCCTTAAAAATAAACAGGCAGTATGAAATTGTTGTAAGAACCGGAAGAGATTATTCAGAATCAAGCAAATCTGTTTATGACTTTTTAAGTACAGTTGAAAAACTTTCAACTTATTCAAGTCTTTTTATAATGAATTATGATTTATCTCAATTACAATTATATGCTTCAGAAAAAGAATATATTAAATCACGAGAAAAATGTATTGAAATCTTAGAATTCACACATATTAATGACAATGCTGATTTGCAATTAAAAAAAGCTTATGAACAGTCAAATACGCTTTGCAACTATGAAATGTACATTATGAAATTAGTATGTGCAGGTTTATCTTTAGATGATGAATTAATACCTGCGGTTATTTCAACAATCACACTTTCAGAAGAAGATTTGAAATTATCTAATCAGGAAAAAATTGCAAAAGCTAGAAATCTTTATTTTTCAGACAGTTATCTTCTTCAAAAGGACAAAATTTCTTTTTTCGCAAATTCTGCACTTCGTTCGCTTGTAAATGAAAACATTGATTTACAAAAAAATAGCGAAAAAATTATTCATAAAAACATTATTTTCCAGTTTGTAAATATTTTCATTTTATTCTGCATTAGTGTTATTCTTACAATTGTCTCAAACTTTATGATTCTTGTTCCTCTTTTAAAGAATGTAGAAGCTCTCAAAAAAGAAGAAAAAATGAAGCCTTCTGGTGCTTATGAAATCCGTTACATTGCTGATGTGTATAATTCTTTGTTCGAGAAAAATGCAATTGTTGCGTCTGATTTAAAACACAAAGCAGAACATGATCCTTTAACCGGGCTCATAAATAGAAATGGCTTTGACAAAATCAAATCTGTTTTAATAGATACAAATGAGGAAATTGCATATCTTCTTATTGATATTGACTTTTTCAAAAAGATTAATGATGAAAATGGGCATGTTATTGGAGATAAAGTTCTCAAAAAAATTGCAGACTTGCTTTCTGTTCAATTCCGCACTACTGATTATGTTGCAAGAATTGGTGGAGATGAATTTGCTGTAATCATGACAAAGATTGGTACTATTCCGGAACAAGTAATTCAGCGTAAAATCGAAGAAATTAATAAGACTTTGCAAACTATCGAAGATGGGCTTCCTCCAGTTTCTTTGAGTGTTGGTGTTTCATTTTCTAAAAATGGATTTAACCCGGAAATGATAGAGAATGCAGACAAAGCATTGTATAAAGTTAAAAAAGGCGGTCGTTGTAACTGCTCTTTTTTTGAAGAATAATTAATACGTCGAGTCAAGGCACGCTAACGCTTAAAGCCTTGACTTCGCCGTTTTGAGGGGTTGTACTACCACCTCAATAAAAGTAAAAATAAAATCATAGCATAATTTTTGCATTGGTTTTTGGGAGAATATATGGCTAAAACAAAACCTGCACAGCCTGCTGTTTATGATGAGAACAGCATTTTACATCTTGATGGGCTTGAACATATCAGACTGCGTCCGGGAATGTACATAGGCTCACTGGGTGACGGCTCAAATGAGAATGACGGAATTTACATTCTTTTGAAAGAAGGAATTGACAACGCTGTAGATGAGTTTTCTCAAGGCGCTGGAACTAAAATTGATATTGAAATAAAAGATGGAAGAGTTAAAATCCGCGATTTTGGACGAGGAATTCCCCTTGGAAAACTTGAAGATTGTGTAAGCAACGTAAATACTGGAGCAAAATATAACAGCAATGTTTTTAAACAGGCAATTGGTATGAATGGAGTGGGCATAAAAGCCACAAATGCTCTTTCATCATATTTTCGTGCAGCTTCTGTTCGTGACGGAAAAATGGCTGTTGTTGAATTTTCAAAAGGCGTTAAAATTTCTTCAAAAACCGGGAATGCAAAACCTGGAGTTCCAAACGGTACATATTTGGAATTTGAGCCTGACACAGAAATTTTTGGAAAATATTCTTTTAATATGGAATATGTGGAAAAACGACTTTGGAATTATGCTTATTTAAATCCTGGTCTCACACTTAAATGCAATGGAAAAGAATATTTGAGTGAAAACGGCATTCAAGACCTTCTTTTAAACGAAATGGGCGGTGAAAGCAAAGCTCTTTATCCGATTTTTAACTATCAGGGTGATAATAATCTCCAGTTTGTTCTAACTCACGGTGCTTCTCTTGACAAATATATCTATTCATTTGTAAATGGACAAAGTACAGATGACGGAGGAACTCATGTGACAGCATTTTTGGACGGTTTTACAAAAGGCGTAAATGAGTTTTACAAAAAAGAATATGACATAAAGGATGTAACAAGCGGATTATATGTTGCAATAAAACTTGGACTTGATAACCCGATGTTTACATCTCAGACAAAAAATAAACTTGGAAATGTAGAAGTTCGCGCTCCGATTATCAAAGAAACTCAGATTGCAGTTGATGACTGGCTTCGTCATAATCCTGATATTGCAGGAACTCTCGAAGAAAAAATCATCAAAAATCAAAAAGCAAGAAACGAAATCAACAGTGTGACAGAAAAACAGATTCGCGAAGCTGAAAAATCGGTCATGCTCAAAATCAAAAAGCTCAAAGATTGCCGTTACCACCTGCAGGACGGACCAAAAGGTGCAAATTCAATGATTTTTATCACAGAAGGAGATTCTGCAACTGGTTCAATGGTAGGAAGCCGCGATGTTTCTTATCAGGCAATTTTCAGTTTGCGTGGAAAACCTGAAAATATGTATGGTCGTAAAAAATCTGCACTTTTTGAAAACGAAGAACTTAAAAATCTGACGTTCAGTTTGGGAATTCAAAAAGACATTGAAGGTTTGCGCTACGATAAAATAATCATTGCTACCGATGCCGATAATGATGGTTTCCATATCAGAAATCTGGTGATGACTTATCTTTTATTGTATTTTGAAGAACTTGTTCTGACAGGTCATGTTTATATTCTTGAAACACCACTTTTCAGGGTGCGAAATAAAACAAAAACAGTTTATTGTTATTCTGAAGAAAGCCGCGACAAAGAGGTTGCAAAAATGGGGAAATCAGCTGAAGTTACTCGATTTAAAGGTTTGGGAGAAATCAATCCTTCAGAGTTTGGTCAGTTTATTTTTCCAAGAAAAGAAGGTGAATCAGAAGATAAAGGTATGCATTTAACACCTGTAACAATTCAGAGTATAAAAAATGTTCCTGAAGTCTTGAAATTTTATATGGGAAAAAACACACCGGAACGCCGTGATTTTATTGTTCACAATCTGGCTCAAGAGATTGATGCGTAAAAAAATGTAAAAAAAATGTACTTTCCAGCATTTTTATTCTTTTTAATAATTGTGAGGTTTTCTTATGATTAAAAAAATTACATTCGGTAATCCTTTCAATACAGAAAGCGTAATTAAAAATATTCCTACTGAAAAAGAGCTTTCTTTTTTACCTGGAAAAATTAATAATTCATCTGGTTTTGAATGGAAACTTCAACTCGAAGATGATGATATTGTTTATGGACTTGGCGAAGTAATGAAAGGCATAAATCTCCGCGGCGGGAAATATGTCAGCTGGTGTCTTGATCAGCCAAATCAGGATGAAAACACTCCAAGTCTTTATGGTGCACACAATTTTATCATTATTTTTTCAAAAAATCCTTTTGCCGTTTATTTTGATTATCCTGGTCTAATGGAGTTTGACATTGGTTTTACTGCGCAAAATATTTTAAAAGTCTCAGCTGAAAAAAACAGTTTGAACGTTTTTATCATTACACCCGAAAATGCAGAAACTCAATATAAAAGTGAAAATTCTCACAGACTTACTTCGCTTGTTCATCAGTTTAGAAATCTTACAGGGCAAAGTTATATTCCTCCAAAATGGGCTTTCGGATTTATGCAAAGTCGCTGGGGATATAAAAATCAAAATGACATCGATGCTGTAATCCAGAATCACAAAAAAAATAATCTTCCACTTGATTCTGTTTGTATGGATATTGATTATATGGAAGATTACAAAGATTTTACAGTTGAGCAAAAAAAATTTCCAGATTTTTCGAATTATGTGAAAAAACTTAAAAAAGATGGAATAAGACTTGTCCCAATTATTGATGCAGGCATTAAAATGCAGGACGGTTATGATGTTTACGAACAGGGAAAACCTTTTTTCTGCAAAGATAAAGATGGAAATAATTTTGTTGCTGGAGTTTGGCCTGGCGATTCAGTTTTTCCTGATTTTTTGAATAAAGATGCTCGTAATTTTTTTGGTGCAAATTATAAAAAACTTACAGATTTGGGAATTGAAGGATTTTGGAATGATATGAACGAACCTGCTGTTTTTTATTCCAAAAAAAGTTTAAAAAACGCTTTTGCGCAGATAGAAAAATATAAAAACAAACCTCTTGATATTCAAAGTTTTTTTGCTTTTTCCGGACTTTCGTCATCTTCTTTTAACAGAAAAGATGATACGACGCTTTTTTATCACAAAGTTTCAAAGGAAACAGCAGGAGATTTTGCAGTTACAAAACCAGATGAAAAAGGAAATGTGCTTGTTCAAAACTATCAGGTTCACAACATTTTTGGTTACAATATGACAAGAGCCGCTGCCGAAAGTTTTTTACAGGAAAATCCAAAGGAACGCAAACTTTTGTTTTCCAGAAGTTCATTTGTTGGTGCGCATAGATATGGAGGCATTTGGACTGGAGATAATCATTCTTACTGGTCAAACATTCTTTTGAGTTTGCACATGATGGCAAGTTTAAATATGACAGGATTTTTGTATTCTGGAAGTGATATTGGTGGTTTTGCAAGTGATACTTCTCGTGATTTACTTTTGCGTTGGCTTGCATTCGGAATTTTTACACCACTTTGCAGAAATCACAGTGCTGATGGAACTCGATTTCAGGAATTCTATCAGTTTGAAAATGTTTGTGATTTTAAAAGCATGCTTGATTTGCGATATGCACTTCTTCCCTTTTTTTACAGCGAATTTGTAAAAGCAGCAAAAACTAATCAAATGTACTTCCGTCCTCTTTCCTTTGACTACGAAGATGATTTGCGAGCATTGCACACCGAAGATCAGATTCTTTTGGGCGAAAGTTTGATGCTTGCGCCTGTTTATGTTCAAAATGCAATCGGTAGAAATGTTTATCTGCCTGAAGATATGCTGATGATAGAATGGAATAATTCTCAGGTTGTAAATCAGAAATCTTTGAAAAAAGGTGATTATTTTATTGATGTTCCATTGAATTCCGTTGTTTTTTTCATAAAAAAAGGAAAAATTGTACCGTTTGCCAAACCTGCTTTGAATTCAGCAATGATAGATACAAATAATTTTTCAATTTATGGAGATGCTCCGGAAGGCACAATTTACGAACTTTACGAAGATGACGGTTTTACAACTGACATAGATTTGCAAAAAGGAATTCGAAAAATCAAGAAACATTCTGTTTAAAATCAAGGTCTGTCCCCAAAAACAAGGTCTGTCCCTGCATGTGCTGATTGTATAAACACCAACGAACGTTTTTGTTTGCACATGCTGCGAGTTTTTCTTAACGCTTCGCTGAAAAACTCGGGGATGCTTTGTTTAAATCTAGGTCTGTCCCTGTTTCCTGCTAGCAATTTCGCCAGTTGACAATTTTTTTTGCAGGGTTTTAAGCTGCACAGCGCACCGAGGCTGGAGCTGCCGTCGAAGACGGGCCCGAAAGGGCTGAGCGAATAGCGAACAGCGGAAGGCGACTGACTAACTAAATTTTGCTGAAAAAAAAGAAAAACAGGGTACGACCTTG